>DATABV010000037.1:0-6255 GCA_036259395.1 Thermoleophilaceae bacterium
GCCCTTCGCGAGGTGCTCCATCGAGCCGCGGATGTTCGAGAGGTTGATCCCCGAGCCGGAGCCGCCGCGGAAGATCTTGCCCTCCTTGGTGTTCCAGTCGAGGATCGACTCCATCGTGTCCTGCACGCTGAGGATGAAGCAGGCCGAGCACTGCGGCTGCTCCTCGAAGCCGACGTTGAACCAGACCGGCGAGTTGAACGCCGCCAGCTGGTGGAGCAGGATGTGCGTCAGCTCGGCCTCGAAGGTGTCGCCGTCGGCCTCGCTCGCGAAGTAGTTGCCCGCGCGGCCCCAGCCGGCGATCGTGCCGGCGACGCGGCCGACCATCTGGCGCACCGAGGACTCGCGCTCGTCGCTGCCGAGCCGGCCGCGGAAGTACTTCTGGGCGACGATGTTCGTCGCGTTCTGCGACCACGACTTCGGGAACTCGACGCCGCGCTGCTCGAAGGCCGGCTTCGCGGGGTCGCCGATCACGGCGTCGCGGATCTCCCACTCGACGGCGTCGAACGGATGCACGCCGGGCTGCGTATAGCGCCGCTCGACCTCGACTCCGGCGGTGCTGGGGGTGGCTGCGGTGGGGTTGCTCGGCATGACTCTCCTCGTCTTCTTTGCGTCCGGATTCCCGGTCCGCGGAGGATGCTCAGAGGCGCTTACCGCAAGCCGGGAAGCGATGGTGCCGCTCCCGCCGGACGGAAGACGCACGAAAGGCTTCCAACAGCAACTTTAGAGCTTCGGAATGCCTTTGTCTGTGGGCAGAGGAGCGGGTTTTCCCCGCTGTTTGCAGGGTGTCAGCGCAGCGAGTCGAGCGTCACGGCGAGGCCGTCGGCGAGGCCGGTCTCGGCCTTCCAGCCGAGCAGCTCGCCGGCGCGCGCGGCGTCGAGCGCGATGTGGCGGACCTCGCCCGGGCGCTCGGGCGCCATGACCGGCTCGAACGCTCCGTCGGCCTGCGGCGCCAGCGCCTCGATCAGCTCGAGCACCGTCGACTCGACCCCGGTGCCGATGTTGATCGGGCCGGTCGCGTCGGAGCCGGCGGCGGCCAGGTTCGCCGCCACGACGTCGCCGACGTAGACGTAGTCGCGCGTCTGCAGGCCGTCGCCGAAGACCGTCGGCTGCCCGCCCTCGAGCAGCTTGCCGCAGAAGATCGCGATCACGCCGGCCTCGCCGAGCGGGTCCTGGCGCGGCCCGTAGACGTTGCCGTAGCGGAGGGAGACAGTCGAGACGCCGTGCAGGCGGCGGAAGAGCTCGCAGTAGCCCTCGGCGGCGAACTTCGACTGACCGTAGGGCGCCTCGGGCGCCACGGGGTGGTCCTCCGGCGCGGGAATCGTCCTGCCCTCGCCGTAGATCGCGCCGCCGGTCGACGAGTTCACGACGCGCGCGCCGACGGTCCGCGCCGCCTCGAGCACGTTGATCGTGCCCTCGACATTGATGCGCGCGTCGAGCGCCGGGTCCGCCGCCGAGCGCCGCACATCGATCTGGGCGGCGAGGTGGAAGATCGTCTCCGGCCGCACGCGCTCGGCGAGCGCCACCAGTGCGGCCTGGTCGCGGATGTCGCCCTCGACCAGCTCGGCGCCGTTGGCGAGCGCGCCGTCGAGGTTTTCGCGCCGCCCGGTCGACAGGTCGTCGAGCACGGTGACCTCGTCGCCGCGGGCCAGCAGGCCGTCGACGATGTTCGAGCCGATGAATCCGGATCCCCCGGTGACGAGTGCGCGCATAGGGCGCGGCATCCTAGTCAGGCAGGATCGCCGTCAGCGCCGCGAGCGCGTGCTCGCGGTGACGGTCCTGCGCCGCGACGGCTGCGTCGGCGTCGCCCGCGGCGAGCGCCTCGAGGATCGCGCGGTGGTGCTCGGCGGCGGTGCCACGGTGGCTCTCGCGGTTGGCATAGAGCGCCCGATAGGCGTCGCTGGCGTCCCAGAGCTGGCGGATCGTCCGGGCGAGCAGCGGCCGGCCCGACGCCTCGTAGAGCTCGAGATGGAAGCGGCGGTTGGACTCGGCGTAGGTCGCGAGGTCGCCGCGCTCGCTCGCCGCGTCGGCCTCCGCGACGTGGCCCGCCAGCCGCTCGAGCGCCGGGCCGTCGAGCCGCGGCAGCGCCGCGCGGATCGCCTCCTGCTCGAGCAGCTCGCGCATCCGGTACAGCTCGCGCAGGTCGTCGAGCGACAGATCGGCGACGAACGAGCCGCGGTGCGGCTCGTAGACGACCTGGCCCTCGCCCTCGAGGGTCCGCAGCGCCTCGCGCACCGGCACCCGCGAGACGCCGAGCTCGGCGCCGACCTGCTCGGCGCGGATCGGCTCGCCGGGGCGCAGCTCGCCGGCGCCGATCCGCCGCCGCAGCTCGGCGAGGACCGCCTCCTGGGTCGACGGCGGACGGACGAACGTGCTCATCCGGCCAGCCAGCGGCGCAGCGCGGCGCCGTCCTCGTCGAGGCCGGGTGGTCGCCGGCGGGTCGTCGCGGGCGTCCGCGACAGCCGCGCGGGGAAGGCGACGGTGCGCACGCCGTCGTGCTCGTCGACGGCGTCGAGGCCGAGCCGTTCGGCCAGTTCGAACGCCTGGGCCACGTCGTTGATCGGCCCGGCGGGCACTCCGGCAGCCGCGAGCAGCGGCTCCCACTGCGCGATCGTCCGCGCCGCGAGCCGCTGCTCGATCAGCGGTCGCAGCGCCTCGCGGTTGGCGACGCGGTCGGCGTTGGTGGCGAAGCGCTCGTCGCCGGCCAGCTCGGGCGCCCCGATCGCCGCCGCGAGCGCGCCGAACTGGCGATCGTTGCCGGCGCAGACCATCAGCTCGCCGTCCGCCGCGCGGCAGGGGCCGAACGGCTCGATGCTGGGGTGGACGTTGCCGAGCCGCCGCGGCACGGCGCCGCTCCCGAGCCAGCCGGTCGCCTGGTTGGCGAGCGCGGCGAGCGTCGTATGCAGCAGGTCGATCGTCACGCGCTGGCCGGCCCCGGATAGCTCGCGCTCGTGCAGGGCGGCGAGCACCGCGGTCGTCGCGTAGAGCCCGGCGATCACGTCGATCAGCGCGACGCCGGCTTTGCTCGGAGCGTCGGGCGGGCCGGTCACGCTCATCAGGCCGCCGAGCGCCTGGACGAGCGGGTCGTAGCCGGGCAGGTCGCGTCCGGCGCCCTCGCCGAAGCCCGAGATCTCGCAGTAGACGACGCCTGCGTTCGCCGCGGAGACCTGGTCGAAGCCGAGGCCGAACCGCTCGAGCGTGCCCGGGCGGAAGTTGGCGATGACGACGTCGGCGCGCTCGCAGAGCCGGCGCGCGAGCGCGTTGTCGCCGGCGTCGCGCAGATCGAGCGCCAGCGATCGCTTGTTGCGGTTCGCGGCGTGGTGGTAGGTGGCGCGCCCCTGTGCGTCGAACGGCGGCCCCCAGGCGCGGGTGTCGTCGCCGCTCGGCGACTCGACCTTGACGACGTCGGCGCCGAGATCGCCGAGTGTCATCCCAACCAGCGGGCCGGCCAAGACGCGCGACAGATCCGCGACCAGAAGGCCGTCGAGGGGGGTCGAAGAGGCCATCGAGATGGATCGTATACCTTCTACGATTCACCCCGCTCCCTCCCGGAGGCCCCGTGATGACCGCCACCGCCACAGCCCCGCCGACCCCGGCCCTCGACCCGCACGACCCGCTCGCGATCGACTCGCTGCTCGACGACGAGGAGCGGATGATTCGTGACACCGTCCGTCGCTACGTCCGCGAGCGCTTCCTGCCGACGGTCGCTGAGCACTACGAGGCGGGGACCTTCCCGGACCACGTCCCGGCCGACCTCGGCCGCCTCGGACTGCTCGGGATGCACCTCGAGGGCTACGGCTGCGCCGGCGCCTCGGCGACCGCCTACGGGCTGACCTGCCTCGAGCTCGAGGCGGGCGACTCGGGCCTGCGCTCGTTCTGCTCCGTCCAGGGATCGCTGGCGATGTTCGCGATCCACCGCTGGGGCAGCGAGGAGCAGAAGCGGTCGTGGCTGCCACGCCTGGCCGCCGGGGAGGCGATCGGCTGCTTCGGCCTGACCGAGCCCGACGCCGGGTCGAACCCCGGCGGCATGCGCACTAGAGCGCGCCGCGATGGGGACGCCTGGGTGCTCGACGGGTCGAAGATGTGGATCACCAACGGGTCGATCGCCGATGTCGCGGTCGTCTGGGCGCGCACCGATGACGGAGCGGTCAACGGCTTCCTGGTCGAGCGCGGCACGCCCGGCTTCTCGGCGCCGGCGATGCACGGCAAGCTGTCGCTGCGCGCGAGCGTCACCAGCGAGCTCGTGCTCGACGGCGTGCGGCTCTCCGACGCCGCCCGCCTGCCGGGCGCCGAGACGCTGCGCGGCCCGCTCGCGTGCCTCAACGAGGCGCGCTACGGCGTGCTCTGGGGAGCCGCCGGCGCCGCGCGGGCCTGCTACGAGGCCGCGCTCTCCTACTCGACCGAGCGCGAGCAGTTCGGCAAGCCGCTGGCGGCCTTCCAGCTGACCCAGGCCAAGCTCGCCGAGATGGCGGTCAAGGTCGGCCAGAGCACCCTGCTGGCGCTGCACCTCGGTCGGCTCAAGGACGGCGGGCGGCTGACGCCGCAGCACGTCTCGTTCGGCAAGTACCACAACGTCGCGGCGGCGCTCGAAGTCGCGCGCAGCGCGCGCACGGTGCTCGGCGCGAACGGGATCACGCTCGAGTACCCGGTCCTGCGCCACGCCAACAACCTCGAGTCGGTGCTCACCTACGAGGGCACGCACGAGATGCACACGCTGGTCCTCGGCCAGGCGCTGACCGGCGTCGCCGCGTTCGCCTGAGCGCCCGTCCGCGCTGGTAGCGTCGCGCCGGTGCGCGGCCTGTTCGTCACCTTCGAGGGGATCGACCGCTCGGGCAAGACGACCCAGGCGCGCCTGCTGCTCGACGCGCTCGGCGACGACGCGGTCGGCGTGCGCGAGCCGGGCGGGACCGCAGCCGGCGAGCGGATCCGCGACCTGCTCAAGGATCCCGCGGTCGAGCTGTCGGCGCGGAGCGAGGCGCTGCTGTTCGCCGCAGCGCGCGCGGAGCTGGTCGCGGGTGTGATCGAGCCGGCGCTCGCCGCCGGCAAGGTGGTCGTCTCCGACCGCTTCCTCGACTCCTCGCTTGCCTACCAGGGCGCAGCGCGCGGGCTCGGCATCGCGGAGGTCGAGCGGATCAACGGCTTCGCCACCGGCGGACTGCGACCGGACCTGACGCTGCTGCTGGAGATCGATACGGCCGCCGCCGGCCGCCGCGGCGCCGTCGAGGACGACCGCTTCGAGCAGGAGGGCGCCGGGCTCCAGCGCCAGGTCGCCGCCGCCTATGAGCAGCTGGTCGCCGCCGATCCGGCGCGCTGGCGGCGGATCGACGCCGACCGCGATCCCGCCGCGGTCCACGCCGACGTGCGCGCTGCCGTCGAGACGGCCCGCCGCGCGCCGGCGGGGGACGGTGCCGCGTGATCGGCGAGCCCGCCGGGGTCGCGGACGGCCGAGCAGGAACGGTGCTCGCGGGCACCGAATCGCACCCCCAGGCCCGCATGACGCTGTCGGCGGCGCTCGCCGGCGACGCGTCACACGCCTACCTCTTCCACGGCCCCGCGGGGGTCGGCAAGCGCACCGCGGCGCGGGCGTTCGCCGCCGAGCTGCTCGCCGCCGGCTCGTCCGATCCCGACAACGCGCGTCACCGCGTCCTCGACGGCGCCCATCCCGACCTGACCTGGGTCCGGCCGACGGGAGCCCACGTGATGCGCACGGACGACGTCGCCGACCCGGTCGTCTCGGCCGCGACGCGCACGCCGTTCGAGTCCCAGAAGCGCGTCTTCGTGCTCGAGCGGGTCGACACGATGAACGACGAGGTCGCCAACCGGCTGCTCAAGACGCTCGAGGAGCCGGCGCCCTTCGTCCACCTGATCCTCCTGACCGACTCGCTCGGCCAGGTCATCCCGACCGTCGTCTCGCGCTGCCAGCTGGTCCGCTTCGACCCGTTGCCGGCGCCGAGGATCGCGGAGGCGCTGATCGCCGAGGGGGTCGACGCCGAGCGGGCGGACCCATGTGCCCGGCTCGCGCTCGGCAACGGCGCGCGCGCCCGCTTCCTCGCCTCCGAGGAGGGCGAGGCGCTGCTCGGCGACGTCGACCGGCTGGTCGGCGCCGCGCTCGCCGGCGGAGCCCGTCACGCGAGCGAGCCCGAGGCGTGGCGCGGCCTGCTCGACCGCGCCGAGGAGCGCCGGGTGGCCGCGGAGGAGCGCGTCGACACCATGAACGACGAGGTCGCCAACCGGCTGCTCAAGACGCTCGAGGAGCCG
>DATABV010000038.1:0-5070 GCA_036259395.1 Thermoleophilaceae bacterium
GCCCGCCAAAGGCGGGCGCTTCCGGTCCTGTATGTCGTGCGCGCTGCTAGCGCAGCGCTGTCGCCGCTAGCGGCAGGCGACGGTGCTCTTGAACGTGCTGCTCGACGTGGTGTTGTCGTTGTACAGGTAGAAGGCCTTGGCCTCGTACGGGTACTTGTTGTTCTTCGGGCAGCTGGTGGTGGCGAAGAACTCCTTCGCGTACTTCTTGCCGCCGATGTTGTACTTGAAGCTACGCAGCGTTACCGGCACGCCGGCGACGACCTGGAGCACCTTCGGCACCTGGAAGGTCGCGCGGTAGGCCCACTTGCCGCTCCGCTTCTGGATCTTGATCGCGATCGGCTCCTGCACCAGCGCCGGGTTGTAGAGCGTCGTGAATGCCCACAGCGTCTTCGCGCCGCCGTTGACGAAGACCACGTCGGGCTTAGCGTCGACGGTGTCGGCAAAGGCGACGCCGCTGCCCTTGCCCATGATGGACTGCTTGGGGCAGTTCTGGACGCTGTCGTCGCGCGCCATCGTGCGCTTCGAGCAGGTCCTGTACTTGCCGCCGTTGTAGAGGCCACCCTTCGGAATCAGGACCTGACCGCCGGTGATGATCGGGGGCTCGACGCCCTGGGTGATCGTCCTGAACTCGAGGCTGCCGCTGAGCTTGACGCCCTGCGGGTTCTTCTTCGTACCAGCCTTCTTCGGCGTGATCTTGGCGGACGACTTGAACTCGGTGACGGGCACCTGGGCCGCGGCGGGCGCCGCCGCGACGGCGGCGGCCGCTAGGGCCACCGGTAGGACTGCGAGCTTGCGCATCTCTATTTGCTCCTCCTGATCCGAAAGTCTTTATCGCGGCAGGTTCCTTCTCCCGCCGAGAGCGCGATCGACCACGCTAACGGACGGCCTCCCGTCTGTGCAAACTGCACCGTACCTACAAACCCGCGCGCGGGTTGTAAGTTGCGGCGCTTCAGCGAGCGGCCGGTGGGCGGTTCTCGAGCAGTCGCCGCCGCTGCGCCGTCGCCTTGTGCTCGCCGACGTAGGGCAGCAGGGCGGACTCGACGAGGTCGGGCAGCAGGCGCGGCAGCTGATCGGTCTCGCCGCGGGCGATCCGCCGGTACACCGTCTCGTAGACGCCGCCGACGATCGTCTCGGCGATCAGCGGCGAGGGCGGGTTCTCCCTGACCAGCGTCTCCTGGGCCCCCGCCTCGAAGAACCCCGTGAACTCCTCCATCGTGCGGGCGCGGCGGGCGATCGCCTCAGGGCCCGCCGCCAGAACCTCGACGATGCACATCTTCGCGAACGCCGGCGAGGCCGCGAGCAGCTCGAGGAAGGCGCGGAAGCCTGCGCTGACCTTGTCCTCGAACGCCTCCTCGGCATCGATCGCCGCGCGGATCGCGGTCATCAGGCGGCCGCTCGCCTCGTCGTACGCCGCGAGGAATGCGTCGTCCTTGTTCTTGAACTGCTCGTAGAACGTCCGGCGTGAGACGCCGGCCTCGCGCACGACATCTTGCACGCTCATCGCGCCGTAACCGCGCGTGCTCGCCACCTGGGCGACCGCGGCCAGCATCCGCTCGCGCTGGTTGCGCGCCACGAAGCTCCGGGCCAGGCCGTGGCGGCCGGGCGGGAGCTGGTGGGGGGCACGCGCTGCTCTGGAGCTGTCTAGGGCCACGACTGGTCTGGCCAATATACACGCGCAGGTACATGGTCGCCAGTGCTCGGATACGTCGCCTTATCGCCTCGATTGGGTCTCGATGGCAGGTGCTCGTGGCCCGATTTGGACAACCCGAACCAGCGCACGCGTGCGGGCGATTCGTCAACCTGCCGTAGGACATGGGTTCCCACTGGCAGCGCCATCCAGCGCCATATACGATGCCTGGCCGGACGGAGACGCAGGCTGGGTTAGGTCGCGGCGTTGCTCTCCGTGGGAGGAGAACTTGACCCAGCGCAACGACGAGACCCCCGGAGCCACGGTTGGCCAGCCAGCCAGTGCCGTGTCCGCGAGCCGGGGCCCCGGCCGTCTCATCGCCGCTGTCGCGATCGGCATCGCGCTGCTCGCCCTGCTCGCGATCTGGGTCACGCGCGACGACGCGCACGAGTACAAGCTGGTCTTCGACAACGCCGGCCAGATGGTCAAGGGCGACCTCGTGCGGATCGGTGGCACGCCGGTCGGCGAGGTCAACGCGATCGAGCTGACCGACGACGGCCAGGCCGAGCTGACCGTCTCGGTCGCCAAGGAGTACGCGCCCCTGCACAGCGGCACTACCGCGACGGTCCGTTGGCAGGGTCTCGTCGGCACCGCCAACCGCTACGTCGACATCAGCCCGGCGCCCAACTTCCGCGCCGAGCTCGAGGACGGCGCCACCATCCCCGGCGACAAGACGAAGTCGATCGTCGAGATCGACCAGCTCTTCAACACCTTCACGCCGAAGACGCGCGAGGGCCTCGACCACTTCATCCAGGGCTTCGCCGACTGGTATGCCGGTCAGGAGCGCAAGGCCAACGCCTCGGCCAAGTACTTCTCGCCGGCGCTCGCACAGGCGTCGAAGCTGTTCCGCGAGCTCAACCGCGACAGCGAGGACTTCGAGGAGCTGCTCGTCGAGACCTCGAAGGCGATGGGTGCGATCGAGGAGCGCAGCGCCGACCTGACCGGCCTGGTCGACAACGCCGGCACGACCGCCGCCGCGCTGAGCGCCGACACCGAGTCGCTCAACCAGGTCCTGGACGACCTGCCGCCCGCGCTGCGACAGGGCAGCGAGACCTTCGCGGCGCTGCGCGGCCCGGCGATCGACGACCTCGAGCGCTTCGTCGTCGAGTCGGAGCCGAGCGCCAAGGTGCTGCCGCGCTTCCTGCGCCGCTTCCGCACGCTCGCGGCTGAGTCGGTGCCGATCTTCACCGACCTGCGCAAGATGTTCAACGGCCCGGGCGAGGGCAACGACCTCTACGACACGATGGTCGACCTGCCGCCGCTCGCGGACATGGCCGACGGCGCTTTCCCGCGCGCGCAGAAGTCGCTGCGGCAGTCGACGCCGATCTGGGGCTTCATCCGTCCCTACGGCCCCGACCTGACCGCCTGGCTGCGCAGCTTCGGCGGCGCGATGGCGCCATACGACGCCAACGGCCACTACGCCCGCACGATCCCCGTCTTCGACGCCTTCAACTTCACCGACGACGCGAACGGCGGCAGCCTGACGCCGAAGCCGCCCGCCGAGCGCGGCACGAGCCCCTACCTGAGCACCGGCAACCTGCGCCGCTGCCCCGGTTCGGCCGCCCCGCCGCCGGCCGACGGCTCGGCGCCGTTCGTCGACATGGGTGAGCTCGCCAACCCCGACTGCGACCCGTCGCAGGTGATCAGGAGCACGCCGTGAGCGGCGATCCACGCGCGCGCAAGCTGACCAGCAGCCGGGTGATCGCGATCGCCGTGGCGGCGGGCATCGCGCTCGGCGCGCTGTTCAGCATCGCCGCCGGCGGCGACGAGGGCGACGGCTACCTCGTCCGGGCCGTCTTCGACAACGGCAGCTTCGTGATCCCCGGCGAGGACGTGAAGATCGCCGGCGTGGTCGTCGGCGCGATCCACGACGTCGACCTGACCGAGGACAACAAGGCCGCCGTCGTCCTGAAGGTCGACGACCCGGCGTTCGTCCCGTTCCGCGAGGACGCCCAGTGCCAGATCCGGCTGCAGTCACTGATCGGCGAGCAGTTCATCGAGTGCGTGCCGACGCGCCCACGCAAGGAGGGCGAGCCGCCGAAGCCCGAGCTGGCGATGATCGAGGACGGCCGCGGCGAGGGGCAGCACCTGCTGCCGGCCGACAACAACATCACGCCGGTCGGCGAGGACCTGCTGCGCAACATCAACCGCCTGCCGCAGCGCCAGGGTTTGCGTCTGATCATCAACGAGCTCGGCGCGGGGCTCGCCGGCAACGGCGACCGCCTGCGCGACGCGGTGCGGCGCGCCAACCCCGCGCTCAAGGAGTTCGACGGCTGGGTCAAGGTGCTCGCCGAGCAGGACCGCCTGCTGGGCCGGCTGATCGACCAGTCCGACACGGTGCTCGCCTCGTGGGTCCAGCGGCGCGAGGAGATGGCCGACTTCATCGACCAGTCCGGCGCCACCGCGGTGGCAGCCGCCGAGCGCGGCGACGACATCGAGCGCAACTTCGCGCGCTTCCCCGCCTTCCTGCGCGAGCTGAAGCCGACCGCCGACCGTTTCTCCGGCATGGCCGACCAGATGGCGCCGGCGCTGAACAACCTCGACCGGTCGTCCGAGGCGATCAACGCGATGGTCCAGGGCACCGGGCCGTTCTTCGACGCCGCCACGCCCGCGCTCGTCTCGCTCGGTGACTTCGCCGACCGTGGTCGTCAGCTGTTCCCCGCGATCCGGCCGCTGATCGGCGACCTCGACGAGCTCGGACGGCCGCTGCGGCCGACGATGCGCGACCTCGCGAAGCTGTTCGGCAGCTTCGACGACACAGGCGGCATCGAGGAGCTGATGCAGCTCATCTACTACTACACCGGCACCGTCAACGGGGTCGACGCCAAGGGCCACTACGTGCGCACCGGCCTGGTCATCAAGTGCCCGGCGCGTAGCCCGCTGCAGGGCGGCTGCGCCGCAACGCTCGAGAACTACGGTGATCCGGTCAAGGCAGCCGCCGACACCAGCGGCCTGCTCCAGACGCTGCAGCGCCAATTCCCGCCGACCAAGCCCGGCCAGGTCGTCGGCGACGACGCCGTCGTCGCCGGAGTCGACCTGAACAGCGAGGACGCCCAGCCGTTCCTCGACTACCTGCTCGGCGAGCGGGGTGGCCAGTGAGCCGGCGCCCAGGGACCTCGGTGCTCTCCGGCAGCCCGGTGCTGGTCGGCGCGGTGACGGTGATCGTGACGATGGTCGCCGTCTTCCTCTCCTACAACGCCAACGAGGGCCTGCCGTTCGTGCCGACCTACGACCTGACGGCCAACGTGCCGAACGCCAACGGCCTCGTGCGCGGCAACGAGGTCCGGATGGGCGGCTCGCGGATCGGCGTCGTGACCGCGATCGAGACCGACCCGCAGGACAACGGCGAGGTAGCGGCCAATCTGACGCTGGAGCTCGACGAG
>DATABV010000039.1:0-5083 GCA_036259395.1 Thermoleophilaceae bacterium
CCCACCGCCGCAACCTCGTCGACCAGTTCATCGGCGAGATCTCCGACCGCGGCTACAAGGAGCGGCTGCGGCCGCCGCTGATGGGCGACCGCGACGACGCCGAAGGGCCGGTCACGGTCGAGACCTACCAGTGGTTCGTCCGCAACCACAAGAAGATCTCCGACGCCTACTCGATCGTCATCTGCGACGAGGCGCACACCGCGCTCGGCGAGAAAACCAGCGCCTGCATCCGCGCCTGGACCGGGCCCGTCTTCATCGGCATGACCGCCACGGGCGCGCTGATCGCGCGTCACGTCGCCGACCTCTTCCCGACCCAGACCTCGCGCTTCGACCTCGCCCAGGCGGCGCGGCGCGGCGTGATCGCGCCGCTGCGCTGCCTGCGCATCCCGCCGGGGCCCGGAGTGCGGACGATCGCCAAGGTGCCGTTGCGCAAAGGCGAGGTCGACCAGGACTTCGACCAGGAGGAGCTCGCCGCGCTGCTCGACCAGGAGCCCTTCAACGTCGCGATCGCCGACCTCTACAAGACGCGCTTCAGCAAGGTGCCGGGAGTCCTCTACACGGCGGGGGTCCAGCACGCCAAGAACGTCGCCAAGGCGCTGCGCGCCGCCGGCATCAACGCCCGCGCCGTCTCCGGCGAGACGCCGAAGCGCGAGCTGGCCGAGATCCTCGCCGCCTTCGAGCGCGGCAAAGTCGACGTCCTCTGCAACGCGATGCTGCTCGCCGAGGGATGGAACAGCCCGCGGGCGACGATCTGCATGCACCTCGCGCCGACCGCCTCGCGCCGCATCTACCAGCAGCGGGTCGGTCGCGTCACCCGGCGCGCTCCCGGCAAGGAGGCCGGCCTGGTGATCGACTTCGTCCACCCGGCGACGACCCACGACGAGACGATCGTCACCCTGCACAGCCTGCTCGACCGCGAGGTCTACCGTGGCGGCGCGATCGTCGTCGGCCCGGTGCGCCGCGGACGCGGTCGCAAGGTGCGGGTCGAGCGGCGGATCGTCCCCGTCTCCGACGATCCCGAACGCCGCACCCAGGTGCTCGAACGCGAGCTGTGGCGGATCGCGGTCGAGAACCTCGACTATCCCGAGCAGCACGCCTGGGCGGCCCTGGCCGGGGCGCGCGTCAACCCGCAGAACTGGCGACGGGCCCGCTCGATGCTGCAGAACGACCGCACCAAGGAGCTGCGCCGCCGCTTCCTGCTCACCTGCGTGCAGCGCAACCGCAACTCGCAGCTGCGGCTCAAAGCGCTGGGGGAGATCGCCGACCTGCGCGACGGCGAGGCCTTCGACGACGCGATCGACATCGTCGGCAGCTGGAGCCGCGAGGACAAGCGGGCCGGCACCAAGTGCCTGCTGCAGGCGCTGGTCGACAAGCGGATCGGCCGGCGCGACCAGGCGCAGGCGTGGGTCTGGCGGCTCGCCACCTACACCCGCGAGCTGCACGAAGAGTACGCCGTGCAGCGTTGGGGGGAGACGAAGCGGCTGCTCGGCCTGCTGGTCAACTCCTCCGGCCGGGCGCACGGCCGCAACGCCCGCCGGCTCGTCCACGCCGCACGCAAACAGGACCGCCGGCTCGGGGTGGCGCTGCTCGCGGCGGCGGTCTCGCACACGCCCGAAGGCGAGGAGGTCCTGCGCGGGGCGAGGATGCGAATGGCCCGCAAACCGTCGGCGACGGCGCGCGAACTGCTGCGCAACTTCCCGAAAGGCGGCAAGCGCCGCCGCAAACGGCGCAAAGGCAAAGACGGGGAGGGCGAGAACGGCGCACAGCCCGCGAAGCGCTCCCGCAGGAGGGCTCGGAAAACGGACGAGGCCACCGCCGACAAGGCGGCGACGAACGGCTCAGAGCCGCAGGTGGACCTCGCCGGCGCCGAGGACGGCGAGCTCGCCGTCGAGGCGGCGGACGAGTAGGTCGCCCGAGTCGTCGATCCCCTCGGCGACGCCCCGCAGTTCCTCTGCAGCCCCCGCGCCGCCGGTGCCTTTCTGCCAGGAGACCTCACGCCCCCGCAGCGCGTCGCGGGCTCGCCAGGCTCTGAGGACCTCCTCGCGGGGGGCGGCGATCCAGCGGTCGAGTGCTCGGTTCAGCGCCTCGCAAGCATCCGTCCGCGCATCGAAGTGCAGCGAGGTCGCCGGCCACTTCAGGTCGGCTGGGAACTCGTCGGCCGCTACGGTGAGGTTGAGGCCGACGCCGATCACCGCCCATCCGTCCTGGGGCTTCGCCTCGATCAGGATCCCGGCCAGCTTCCGCTCCTCGAGCCAAACGTCGTTCGGCCACTTGACCTGGCACTCGATGTCGGGCCGCAACGACTCGGCAGCCTCACAGACGGCAAGCGGCACCGAGAGCGGCAGCAGCAGGTGCCGCTCGTCCAGTGGACGCAGGATCGCCGAGTAGAGGAGGCCCTTGCCGGCGGGTGCGGTCCAGACGCGGCCCTGGCGGCCGCGCCCGGCCGTCTGCTCCTCGGCAGTGACGACCGTGCCGTGGGGGGCGCCCGCCTCGACTAGCTCGCGGGCGCGGTCGTTGGTCGAGTTGGTGAGGCGGTAGTGGCGGTGAGGGTGACCGAAGCTCATTGCTCGTTTTTACGGCCTATGGACCGGCAAATCGATCAATCGCCGACCGCGTCCTGGAGGAGCGCCTCGACCAGGCCGTCGACGTCGTGCCGCTTCGCTTCGACGTCGACCTCGAGGCCGGCGGCGCGGACGGCCTCGCTGGTGACCGGGCCGATCGAGACGATGCGGGCGGCGCCGGGGAAGCGGTCCCCGAGCGCCTCGACGAGGTTGCGTACGGTGGACGAGGAGGTGAAGGTGACGTAGTCGGCGCTCTGCGCCGCTTCGACCGATTCGTCGTCGGGGTGCTCGCGGACGGTCTCGTAGACCGCGACGACGTCGACCTCGGCGCCGCGCTCGCGCAGCGCGTCGGGGAGCACCTCGCGCGCCTCGGCCGCACGTGCGACCAGGACCCGCTTGCCGGCGACGTCCACCGCGGCGAGCGCCTCGACCAGGGCCTCGGCGACGAAGCGATCCGGAACGACATCGGCCGCTATGCCTCGCTCGGCCAGCGCTCGAGCCGTCCCGGAGCCGATCGCCGCCACGGTCGCGCCGGCCAGCGCGCGGGCGTCGCGCCCCGTCGCGGCGAGCGCCTCGAAGAGCAGCCGCACGCCGTTCGGACTGGTCAGGCAGACGAGCGCGTAATCGCCGATCCGCTCGACGGCGCGGCGCACGTCTTCGGTCTCGATCCGCGGCTCGACTCGGATCGCCGGCAGCTCGATCGCCTCGGCGCCAAGCGCCCGCAGCGTCGCGGCGAGCCCGCTGGCCTGCGCCCGGGCGCGGGTGACGACGACCCGCTTGCCGTGCAGCGGCCGACGCTTGAGCCAGGCCAGGGCCTCCCGCCGCTCCACCACCGGCCCGACGACGATCAGCGCCGGCGCGCCGATCCGCTCGCGCGCGACCGCCTCGGCGAGCCTGCCGAGCGTCGCGACGATCGTGCGCTGTCCCGCGGTCGTGCCGCGCTCGACCGCCGCCGCGGGCTCGTTCGCGTCGCGGCCGGCGGCGATCAGCGCCGCGGCGTTCTCGGCCAGGCGCTTGACCCCCATGTAGAAGACGAGCGTGCCGGGGAACCGGGCGAGCGCCTCCCAGTCGAGCGCCGTCGCCGGCTTCTCGGGATCCTCGTGGCCGGTGACGAAGGCGACCGCCGAGGCGTCGTTGCGGTGCGTCACGGGGATGCCGGCGTAGGCGCTTGCCGCGACGCCTGCGGTCACCCCCGGCACGACCTCGAACTCGACGCCGGCCTCGCGGAGCGCTTCCCCCTCCTCGCCGCCCCGGCCGAAGACGAACGGGTCGCCACCCTTGAGACGGACGACGCTCTTGCCCTCCCGCGCCGCGTCGATCAGCCGCTCGTTGATCTCGGCCTGCGGTAGCGACGGCCTGCCGGGCGCCTTGCCGACGTAGACGAGCTCTGCGTCGCCCCGGGCGCCGTCGAGGGCGCCGGGCGGGATGAGCCGGTCGTGGAAGATCGCGTCGGCGGCGGCGATCAGCTCCAGCGATCGGGCCGTCATCAGGCCCGGGTCGCCGGGACCGGCGCCGACCAGGTAGACGACTCCCGGCCGCGCGCTCACGCGGGTGTGCCTTTTGCACGTATGGGGGACATAAAGCGCACCGGGAGCCTCACGGGGTCTCCGCCCCGGCGAGGATGTCGCGGGCGCCGGCAGCGGCGAGCCGCCCGGCGAGCTCCGCGCCGGCGGCGGCCGGCTCCGCCGCGTCGTCCTCGATTCGGTCCCGCACCCACTCGCTGCCGTCCGGCAGCCCGACGAAAGCCTCGACGGCGATGCGCTCCCCCTCGACCGAGGCGTGCACGCCGATCGGGCTGGCGCAGGTCGCCTCGAGCAGGGCGACGACGGTCCGCTCCGCGGTCAGCTCGCGCAGCGCCGTCTCGTCGCCGATCGCGGCAGCCCGCTCGCGCGAGTCCCCGTCGGCCTCGCGCGCCTGCAGCACCAGCGCGCCCTGCCCGGCCGCGGGGACCATCGCCTCGGCCGGAATCGCGAAGGCCGCCTCGCCCTCGCGGCCGAGGCGGCGCAGTCCGGCAGCGGCCAGGACGATCCCGTCGAGGTCGCCCTCGGCCAGCTTGCGCAGCCGCGTGTCGACGTTCCCGTGCAGCTCCTCCACCCGCAGGTCGGGCCGGGCGGCGAGCAACTGGGCCCGCCTCCGCAGACTGGCCGTGCCAACCCGCGATCCCTCCGGAACCTCCTCGAGCGACGACCCGGCCCCGACCCAGACGTCGGCGGGATCCTCGCGATGCGGCACCGCGGCGATCGCCAGCCCCTCGGGCATCTCAGCCGGCACGTCCTTGGCCGAGTGCACCCCGACCTCCGCCTCACCAGCCAGCAACGCCCGCTCCACCCCCCGCACAAACCGCCCCTTGTCGCCGGGCTCCCCGTCCGAACTCACCTCGACCAGCTCCGCTCCACCGAGCAGCTCAGCCACCTGTCTCGCCTGAGCCTTGGCAAGCGCACTGTTGCGAGTAGCGATTCGGATCATCAGAGAAGGGGGTGTGAGCGACTAAGCCGGTCCCGGTAGGGGTGAAACGTCTTGTA
>DATABV010000040.1:0-7664 GCA_036259395.1 Thermoleophilaceae bacterium
AGATCCCGATCCTGACCCGGACCCCGATCCTGACCCGGACCCAGATCCCGATCCGGACCCGCCGAGCGATCCGCGGGCGGGGCCGCCCAAGAACGCTGATAAGGCCGCGCCGGAGGTCCCCGTGGGGAACTCGGACGTTGAGCCTAGCCCCACACTGAGCCCGGCACGCGCCGCCGCATTTGCGAGGACGCAGGTCGCGAGACGGCTTGGTAAGGGCAAGCGCAAGCGCGCCGTGAAGTTGGGCTGCAAGCGCCGAGCGGACGGCTACCGCTGCACCTTCAGGCTGGGCCGCGCATACCGAGGCGCCCTCGATGTCCGCGACCTCGACGGGCGGGCCGGTGCCGCCCGCCTGACCTACACAGGCAGCTGCGGTCGTCTCGGCACCAACGGGCCCAGCGGGATCAGGACGAAGAACATCGAGTGCGCGGTCGCCCGACGCTTGATCGGCAACTGGGTCGTACGTGGCAAGCGGCCGCCACGAGCCTACGACTGCGACGAGCGCAGGCGGACGACCTGCAGCGCCCGACGCAAGGCGTTCAGTTTCGTGCGACCGGGCTAGACGGCGTCCATCAACGCGGCCAGCTTGCGCAACGTGTTGCAGTTCCGCACGGTCATGCTCTTGTAGAGGTCGCTGCCGGCGACCTTCATCAAGCCGCTGCGGGTTACCGCCGGTCGGTCCACTCGCCAGATCAGCGCCCCCTCGACGGGCTTGACCTCGTCGATGCCGGGCTTGACGGTCAGGTCCTCCAATGCCGCGTGGCTGTCGACGCCATCCCAGAGGAACATGACGTCGCACTTCATCGTGTCGTCGTTGACCCAGTCGTCGGGCAGTGCGGCCGCGACGGCGTCGATGCTCGGCTTGTCGCGCAGCGTCACCCTGATCTCGAAGCCGAACTCCTCCGCGAGGGCGCGCTCGATCGTCTCCGGGTCGGCCGTCCCGTCGTAGCGGAAGATCACGTTGCCTGAGTTGATGTAGGTCCGGACGTCCTCGAACCCGAGCCGCTCGAACGACTCCCTCAGCCGAGCCATCTCGACCCGGTTCTTGCCACCGACGTTGACGCCCCTCAGCAGTGCAACGAAGACCATGCCGGGAGGTTGGCAGACGAGCGCCGGACCTACTGCTCGCCGACGACGTACTCGGCGACGATCGGAGCGAGCAACTCGGGCGGGACGACGTGGCCCTGACCGTCGAGCACACGGAGCTCGCCGTTCGGCAGGAGGCTGGAGACCTGCTCGCCAACCTCGCGCATGAAGGCGGGGTTCTCGCCGCCGCAGAGCACGAGGCCGGGCTTGTCGGCGCGCGCGACCACGTCTGCGGGCACGACGCCGCCATGGCTGGCGTCGCCCATCACCGCCGAGTCGTACGCGAGCGTCGGCGCGAGCCGCTCGAGGCTCGCCCAGCCCGGTTCCTGGCGCACCACGTCGACCATCTCGTCCGGCATTCCGGTGGTTCGGAAGAACAGCGCGACCGCGTCGCCGTGACGGTCGGCCGCCAGCAGGCTGTCGAGCTCGGTGGCGTAGGCCCGGGCCTCGCGCTTCATCGCCTCGTCGTCGGGGACGTAGGGCGGGTCATGGAGCACGAACCGCGTGACCGGCAGACCGGCCGCGACCGCGTGCAGGACGAGGCCGGCGCCCGAGGAGTGACCGTAGAGGGCGGCGCTCCCGCCGGCCGCAGCGATCAGCGCGGCGAGGTCCTCGAGCTCGCGCTCGACGGCGTACGGTGCGGTGTCGCCGCTGGCGCCGCGGCCGCGTCGGTCGTAGTTGAGCGTCGCGAGCCGTCGCCCGAGCGCCTGCGCCGTCGGGCGCGTCTTGGCGCGATCGCACGTCGCCCCACCCACCACGATCAGCGGCGGTCCGTAGCCGTAACGCTCGTAGGCGATCGCCGTCCCGTCCGCGGATGTCACCTGGCTCGCGTTCATGCTTCTAGAACTAGACCGTACAGTACTTACCTGGAACTGGACGGTCAAGTACCGTCTCGACATGGCAGGGGACGATCAAGGCGAGGGCCGGTCCGCGCAGAAGCGGCGAGCGATCCTTGCTGCCGCACGCGACATCTTCTTGTCCAAGGGCTACGCCGGCACGAGCATGGACGAGGTCGCTGAGATCGCGGCGGTCTCCAAGCAGACGGTCTACAAGCAGTTCGGCGCCAAGCAGTCGCTGTTCGAGACGATCGTCACCGAGGACATCGAGGCGACCGCCCGCACTACCCAGGACATGGTCACCGCGCTCGGCTCGAGCGAGCAGCTCGAGCGCGACCTGCGCCGCTTCGCGCGCCAGCACGTCGCCGATCTGACCCAGCCCGACCTGCTGCGACTCCGCCGCCTGATCGTCGCCGAAGCCGACCGGTTTCCCGACCTGGCGCGAACCTGGTTCGCACACGGCCCCGAGCGCGGCCACGCGCTTCTCGCCGAGCAGCTCGAAACGCTCGCACGACGCGGCCTGCTGACGATCGACGACGCGCTCCTCGCGGCTGAGCACCTGAACTGGCTGATCGTCTCGATCCCCCTCAACAAGGCGATGCTGCTTGGCGGGCAGACCACGTTCCGCGCCAAAGAGCTCAACCGCTACGCCGACGAGGGCATCCGAATCTTCCTCGCCGGGTACGGCGCTCGATAGCCCCCCCAAGCGCAACACGGGCGGGCCTGCCGGACGACTCCCTCAGCCGAGCCATCTCGACGCGGTTCTTGGCGCCTCCATCTCGATCGTGAAGGTCGAGACACCGTGCTGCCCGGTCACGACCCGGACATCCTGCGTCCGGGATTGACGACGGTCTGAACGGCTCGCTAGCTCTTCCGGGCGCGCGGCGCCGCGCGGCGCACCTTCAAGGTCGCTCGGCCGGCGCGACCCGTGCGCAGGCTTCGCGTGGTCCCGGTGACAGTCGCGGTCACCCGAGTGCCCGCCGAGACCCGCTGCAGCACTAGGCGCCGGCTCTTCGCCGGTCGCTCGAAGAACCGACGGCGCCCTGTCGACTCGTTCACGAGCACGCGGTAGCGGAGCACCCGGCGGTCCCGTGACCAGGTGAGCACGAGCCGCTTGCCGCGTTGGCGCAGTCGGACGATTGGGCGCCTGGGAACGGCCGGGCGCGGCGCCCGATATCGGCCCGCGACGAGAATGCGTCGCGGCAGTCCGTCCGCGCCCAGAATCGTCGCCTCGATCTCGCGCACGCCGGCGTCGGCCTCGCCCGGCGCGAAGCGCATCACACCGCGGCTGCGGCGCGTCTCGCCTAGGACGAACCCAGGCTCGCCGCGGGGACGGCCGCCCCCGACCGTCTGCGTCGCCCGCTCGGCGAAGCGCAGCCGCTCGCCCTTCCCCAGGCCCTCCGCGCTGTAGCGCAGCTCCCAGCGATGGCGGAGACGCCGCACGGTGGCCCGCACCTTCGGCTCGTGCAACCCCTCGGCGGTACGCAGAGCTGTGAGAGCCGAGCCCGCGGCCGGCACGACGCGCCACTTGCCGGCGGGCGGCCGCGCAGCGTTCACGTAGGTGGTGCGCGTGCGCTCGTCCTTGTAGACGAAGAACTGGCTTCCCAGCACGCCGGGGCCGTCCGTCGTGATCGTGCGACCGTCGGGGCCGGTGACCGTGACCACCGGAGGGCCCGCGGTCCCCGTCGCCTCGAACCGATATGCGGGCAGGCCCTGCGGCACGGTGACGACGCGCTCACCCCCTACCTGGGCAGCCCCAGCTGCCTGCTTGAGCTGCGCGTAACCGCATCCCGCGTAGTACTCCGGATCGTCACGGTCCCAGTACTTCACGATCCCGTCGCCGTACGTCGCTCCCGGCATCCGGAAATAGAGGCATCCGGTTGCGGCGCGGCTGGACATCAGCAGGCCACCCCCGGCGCAGGGATTGGCGATCTTGAAGTCGACGCAGACGTCCGCGACCCCACCGGCCTGCCAGGTGTTCGTCCGGAGGTAGACGTCGGCGAACAGGTCGCCGGTCACCTTCAAGACGTTCCAGAACGTCCTCTGCAAATTCACCCTGGCCGTCACGCTCGTCTCGTGGGTGTATGTGACGTTGGCCGTACCGAGCGTCTGGTCGACGACCGAGAGGCTGCCGCTCAGCGACATGGCCCACGGCGCCCGGTCGAAGAAGCTGAAGGTCCCGCCGACGCCCATCGCGGCGCGTCCGGCGACCCTGGGCCCCGCGATCAGGCCGAGGTCACCGCTGATCACCATCCCGTCGCTGCCCGTCCGCTTCCAGCTGCCGCCGAGGTAGTCGAGCGCGGCACAACATCCGAGCGGGACTCCGGGCACGAAGCGGGCCCCGCCCCCGGCCTCCTTGAACTGGCCGTTCTCAAGCACGAATCGCGCGTCGACCCCGGCGCCGTTGGGAAGGCGGATCTGCGCGCGGCCGCTCCAGCGATCGTCCGTGCGGGAGTAGCTGAGGTCGAGCGGAGCGATCGAGAAGAGCTTCCCGAAGGGCACCCGGTCGGCATGGATGCTGAGGCCGTCGAACCGCAGGCCCTCGGTGTTGTCGGTTCGGAGGATCGCCGCGCCGCTCACGCCGCTGACCAGCTTCTCGGGGAGCTTCAGCGTGATCGGGATGAGAGCGCCGCGGGCGGTGAGCCCGATCGGCCCGACCTGGGGCGCGTTGAGGCCGGCGAACTTCGCGAGGAGCTTCTGCGAGACCAGGCTGAACGTCTTGGTCGCGCCGCCCGAGGTGACCGTCCCCTGCTTTGTGATGTCCCAGTCGATGGAGGCTCCGACATCCACCGGCAGGTTCACCGCCTTGCCATTCACGGTCACGTTGGACGAGGACCCTGGGATCGTGACCTTCACCAGGGCAAGCGGCGGGTTCTCCATGAAGCTCTTCGAGCCCGCGGCCGATCGGAAGCGATAGCTGTTGACGTCGAGCAGCAGGTTCGCCGCCAGCTCGGGCTCGAGGTGTAGACCATTGGCCTGCACTGCCTGGTTCGGAGGGGCCTCGTAGCGCTCGGACTTGCCGGCAACGACGTGCTTGAAGCAGGCGCTCTTCGGCGCGGTCGGCGGGAAGATCGCCTCGAGCACTCCCACCCGCATGGTCGTCGGGCAGTCCTTCAGCGCGCGAACCTGCGCCTCGAAGTCGATGTTTGGTCGCGGGCACATGGCGAGCACGGGCGCGGGCCGGGGACCGGTGGTGGGCGCCGGCGCTTTCGGCGCGGGCTTCCTCGCCGCGGCGGAGGCGCGGTGGGAGCCGATCGTGGGACCGCTGCGCGCCGGGGTCGTCTTGCCATCGGGCCCCTTCGTGACGTAAGCCGGCGTCCATTGCGTCCCGGGCGGGTAGGCGACGATCACCTTGCCGTCGTCGCACGAGGTCTCGAAGCTGCCGTTTCCATCCACGTCGAAGACGAAGATCAGGCGCTCGTTCTCGTACCCGGTGGCCGACAGCTCGACGTTGCCCCCCTGCTGCCCTGACACCGCGAGCGAGGGTTCGCCGCCGGCGGCGGGGGTGACGAAGGACATCGTCTCTCCGTCGCCGCGCGCGGCATTCGGTGCCTGACGCTCGGCGACCAACCGGTAGTAGTAGGTCTTTCCGGGTCGCAGGCCGGTGAGCCTGAACGAGGCTTGCGCGAATCCGTCGGCTGTGCTCGCGCCCGCGGGCCCCGTGACGTGCCCGAGTTGCGGCGTCTCGCCGTACTCGAAGCGCGCGCCCGTGTGCAGGCCGCGCGCGTGGAACTCGCCGCGCAGCGTCGCCTCGGTCGCCGCCAGGCCCTCGACCGGCGCCGTGACCGCCTGCGGCACGGCGGTTCCGGGAGCGGAGCGCGTAGTCACCCGGGCGGTGCTTCGGATGACGTCGTACTTCTTCGGCGTCGCCGCGACGAAGATGACCCGAGTGGTCACCTGATACTCGCCGGGCTGGGAATAGGTGTGAGATCCGATCGCCTGCCATTCGGTCCGCTCGCAGAGGAACGGCTGGCGCTCGTCGACATCCGGCCCGGGCGGCTCGAGACAAGGTCCGTACTTGATGTAGCCGGGCGACTCCGTGCCGTCCCCCCAATCGATCCAGACGCGTGCGTGCGTCCCGGGATAGGCCTCGGGCTCTCGCTCGAACCCGGCCGTTTGGACGAGGGCCTTCTCACCCGCGTGCATGTCGACGTCGATCGGTTGGAAGGTCCCCGCCGGGTGGTCGGGTCCGAACGGCGCGTAGACCTTGTCCGGGAAGGGGTCGCGTGCTCCGGCGCTCGCCGGGAGGACGGCGATCGCCAGGAAGCAGGCGAGCAGTGCGCGACCCAAGGTCATCGAGCCCCCTTCAGGACAACGGTGCGGCTGAACGAAACGCTTCTCCCGCTCGTCGGCGTGACGACGATGCGCACCCGGACCGGCGTCGAGCGGCGACCGCTCAGGGCCGCGCGCGCACGACCGGTCAGGGTCGCCCGGAAGAAGAGGCGAACCGGGCCGGCGACGTGCTGCACGGAGCGACCTACGACGGAGCGGCGAACCGAACGGCGCGCTCGTCCACGCGCTGGCCGGGACGGCAGGCGAGCGGTCAACCGGACCTCCACGCGGGCGGCATCGGCGTTGACCTGCAGGCGCCCCCGCACTCGCGGATGGCGTTGGGTGCGGGCGAGTCGCAGGTCGCCCGCGGCAGCGGGTAGGGGCGTGACGATCCCGCGTGAGCTAGGAACGGACGGCTGGCTGAGCCCCGCGCCCAGGCCAGCATCCCCACTCGGCGGACGGGCGAGGTCGAGTGGCGCGAGCGGCGGTAGCACGGTTCGCTCGCAGTCGAGGCTCGGCGGGTCGATCGCATCGAGCACCGCGAGATCGAATCCCGGGCCACAAGCGAGCTCGTCGGTGTCGCCAGCCTCGAGCCACAGCTCGTCGTCGCCGGGGCCGGCGTCGACCGAGTTCGGCGCCGAGCTTCCGGTCAGGACGTCGGGACCCGCCCCACCGATCACGTGCTCGACGGCGCGCAGCCTGTCGGCCTCCCCCGGCTCGCCGTTGCCCGTAGACTCTGCAGCGCCCTCGGGTAGGGAGACTGTCACCCCATTGGCGCGCGTCCCGTAGTCGACCGTGTCCGCGCCGTCGCCGCCGTCGAGCAGGTCGGTCGCCGCCTCGGCCCCGGCGTCCAGATGATCGTTGCCACCGCCCGCGGCGACGCTGTTGACTCCGAGGCCGACCGCGATGCGGTTCGGCTCGGCGCTGCCTGTGACGATGTCGTCGCCGTCGCCGGTCACGACGTTCTCGATCCCGGTGAGCTGGTCCCCCTCGAGGTTCCCTCCGTTGCCAGTGGTCGTCGCCCCCTCGTCGGGGAGAACCACGGTCACGCGAGCGTCGCGGCGGCCATAGTCGACTGTGTCGGCGCCACCGCCACCGTGCAGCTCATCGGCGCCATCGGGACCGGTCGGCCGCAGGACGGTCGGGAACCGGAGCTGGTCTTGCACGAAGACGTCCGCGCCACCGCCGCCCACCAGCGTGTCGGCCCCAGGACCGCCGGTCACGGAGTCCGCGCCCTCGCCGCCGACCAGGACGTCGCCCACCAACCCGCCCACGACGGAGCGTACGCGTGTGAGCCGGTCGTTCTCGCCGGCTTCGCCGTTGCCGCTCGACGTCGTGTCACCGCTGGGCAGGACGACCGTCACCGGCGCCTCGCGGGGGGAGTAGTCGACCTCGCCAGGGCCGACTCCGGCCTCCAGCAAGTCCGAGCCGTCCTCGCCGAGCGCGCCGGGACAGCAGTCCGGCGGCGCGCCC
>DATABV010000041.1:0-1627 GCA_036259395.1 Thermoleophilaceae bacterium
CCGACAACAACTTCCAAGCCGAGGTGGTGGAGGCCGACAAGCCAGTGCTCGTCGACTTCTGGGCACCGTGGTGCGGTCCGTGCCGCGTCGTCGCCCCACACCTCGAGGAGCTCGCGGGCGAGCGCGACGACCTGAAGATCGTGAAGCTCAACGTCGACGAGAACCCGCAGACCGCGGCGAGCTTCAACGTGATGTCGATCCCGACGCTGTTGCTGTTCAAGAACGGCGCGGTGGCGCACCAGATCGTCGGGGCGCTGCCGAAGAGCCGGCTGGTGCAGGAGCTCGAGCCGGCCCTCGCGGCGTAGCGATGCCGATCGTCACGATCGAGTGGTACGAGGGTCGCTCGGCCGAGCAGAAGCGCGAGCTCGCCGAGCGGCTCACGGACCTTCTCGTCGAGGTCGGCAAGACCCAGCCCGAGCACGTCTGGATCCGCTTCAAGGACTCCAAGCAGTCCGACTGGGCGATGGGCGGCAAGGTCCAGGGCACCGGCGGCGAGCCAGCGCTCGGCCCGCCCGACTGAGTCAGGCCTGCTTCACCTGGATCAGCAGCGGTCGGCCCTCGATCGAGATCATCCCGTCGGGCTGACCGGCTAGGAGGCTCGGACCGGGCCCGAGCGGGTCGCGGCGAGGTCGTACGCCCGCTGCGAGTTGGTCGGCCGCCGCGTAATCGACAGCGCCGACTACGAGCGTCTCACCCTTGACGTAGTCCTCATGCGCACGGACCGCCTCGAGCAGGGCGTCGTCACCGGCGAGGGAGAGTGAGATCCGGTCCTGGACGTCGAGGCCGGCCTCCTTGCGCGCGTTCTGGACGGCGTGGACGATCTCGCGGGCGAGCGCCTCGCGGCGGAGGTCGTCGTCGAGCTCGAGGTTCAGTGCGACGGCGTGCGTTCCGGCTCGCTCGACCTCGTAGCCCTCGAGCGGCTGCAGCGCGAGCTGGACGTCGTCGGGGCCGAGCGGGTGGTCGCGGCCGTCGATCGCTACGTGGATCTCGCCGCCGTCGCGCAGCGTGGCCGCGGCGCGGTCGGCGTCGAGGCCTCCGACGGCGTCGGCGACCTTCGGCATGTCCTTGCCGAAGCGCGGCCCGAGCGTGCGGTAGTTCGGCTTCAGCTCGAAGCGGCCGAGCTCGTCGGCCTGCGAGACGTAGCGGACGCGCTTGACGTTGAGCTCGTCGAGCACGAGGTCCTCGAAGCGGCCGATCGCCTCGCGCTCGCGGTCGGCGGCGACGACGACCGCCTCGCTGAGCGGCTGACGGACCTTCGCCTTGGCGGCGGCGCGCGCGGCGCGCCCCAGCTCGACGGCGTCGCGGACGACGCCCATCTGCTGCTCGAGCTGCTCGTCGCGCAGCGCGGCGTCGGGCTCGGGGTAGTCGCAGAGATGGACCGACGGCTCGGCGCCGTCGAGGTTGCCGTAGATCGCGTCGGCGACGAACGGGGTCAGCGGCGCGAGCAGCTTCGCGGTTGTGACCAGGCACTCGCGCAGCGTCGCGAAGGCGGCTGGGTCGCCGTCCCAGAAGCGGCGCCGCGAGCGGCGCACGTACCAGTTCGACAGCTCGTCGACGAAGGCGGCGACCGCCCGGCCGGCGGCGGTGGTGTCGAAGTCGTCGAGGCGGTCGATCGCGGTCGCGGTCG
>DATABV010000042.1:0-2687 GCA_036259395.1 Thermoleophilaceae bacterium
ACCCGCGAGCCGCCGTCGTCGATGCATGACGTCGACTTCGCCGACGTGGTGGGGCGCAGGCCGGCGGTCCTGCTGTTCGCCACAGCGGCGCTCTGCCAGAGCCGCGTCTGCGGGCCGGTGATCGACGTCACCGAGCAGGTCAAGGCCGAGCGTGGCGACGAGGTCGCGTTCGTGCACCAGGAGATTTACGTCGACAACCAGATCGACAAAGGCCAACGCCCGTCGGTCGCCGCGTTCGGCCTCCCGACCGAGCCCTGGCTGTTCGCCGTCGACGCCGACGGCCGCATCGCCGCCCGCATCGAGGGCGCCTTCAGCGCCGACGAGCTGCATCGCGCGATCGACGCCGCCGTCGGCAAGAGCTGATCCGCTCCGACGACGCGGGACGACCTAGGATGAGCCCTCGAAGGGCCGGTAGCTCAGTTGGTTAGAGCAGCGGACTCATAATCCGTAGGTCCCAGGTTCGAGTCCTGGCCGGCCCACTTTGGTTGCCCGGCGGCTAGGGGCTGAGGTATAGAACCCAAGAAGGACGTGCCCGCCCGGTTGACCCCGCTTCATGTCTTCAGGTCTCGTTCGATCCCGGTCCGATCCACGAGGCGCGTCGGAAACGGTCACAGCGCTAGGGCGAGGAGCTTGAAGTCGCCCCTTTAGAGGCGTTCTTCTCGTGGGCTACAGACAGAGCCAGCTGCCGTCCGGGCTACGATGTCGGGGATGGCTATCTCCGTTCGAAAGCTGGCGATAGGCGAGATCGTCGAGGTTGATGGTCGTCGCTACGAGGTCGTGCCGACGCGCGACGGCGAGCTGACGCTCGAGACGCCGATGACGCCGATGGACGAGCTCCACGCCATCGACGGGACGAAGCCAGCGTCGGCCGAGGATTTCGAGCGGCTGTCTGGCCACGTCCCGTACGACGACGAGGGCTAGCCCGTGTCGTCAGCGGGGGGAGGCGGCTTGTCCGCCGAGGTCGTCTTCGGCCTGCGGCCGTGGGAGGAGGAGGTCGAGCGCTACCACCAACTTTCGCCTCCACGCATCAGAGCGGAGAACGCCCGCAAGATGATCGAGGCCGGCGATCTCAAGCTCGACTGGCTCAACTGCAAACCCGACGGGCCGGTTCCGCTGCCGGGTTGTCGCAAGCTTTACGTACCTCTGGGCAAGCAAGCGGCCTCCGAGGCGCCCTACGGGTTTGTCTTCCTGCTCGTGCAGCGACGAGACGGCACGTTGGCCTGGACGTTCGTGGCCTTCGGCGAGCGGCACCCGTCCAATCCCAAGACCCGCACCGTCTATGAGCGCGCCTATAAGCGCATCAATGGTCGTTATCCGAGCTAAGAGGCAGATAAACTGACCTGTTACCTCGCGGCTGGCGCTGTCGGCAGCTCATAAGTCGGCACGAGTACACCGACACCGCTGCACGAAACGACGGGTGCACGTCGTGCGTTGGCAGGCCGGCGCTTAGAACGGAAGCTCTGACGCGATCTCGCGCAGCAGCGGCGCCTCGACGTCGCGCTGCGAGGGATGGAGATCGAGGTCCGTGGGCCACTCTATGCCGACGTCTGGGTCGTCGTAGCGGAAGCCGCGCTCGAGGTTGCCGTCGTAGTAGGAGGAGCACTTGTAGGCGACGTCGGCGATGTCGCTGGTGACGCAGAAGCCGTGGGCGAAGCCGATCGGGACGAAGAGCTGGAGCAGGCGCTCGTCGTCGAGTGGAACCGACTCCCACTGTCCGAAGGTGGGCGAGTCGCGGCGGATGTCGACCACCACGTCGAGGATCGATCCGCGCGCGCAGCGGACGAGCTTGGCCTGGCCGCTGCCGATCTGGAAGTGCATGCCGCGCACGACGCCGCGACTTGAACGGGAGTGGTTGTCCTGGACGAACTCCACGTCGACGCCCAGCTCGGCGTAGGCGTCGCGGCGGTAGGTCTCCTGGAAGAAGCCGCGGCTGTCGGAGAAGACGGCCGGTTCGATCAGCACGGGTCCGTCGAGACGCGTGGGCAGCCGCTTCACGGCGGCGCAGGCTATCCCAAGCGCGTGATAATCCGGCGCCGATGCCCGCCGAGCCCGCCCTCCCGCCGGTCGCGATCCTCTGCGGCGGACGCGGCACGCGTCTGCAGCGCGGCACACTGTCGATCCCGAAACCGCTGGTCGAGATCGGCGGGCGACCGATCGTCTGGCACGTCGTCGAGATCTATGCGGCGCACGGCTTCCGCGACTTCGTGCTGTTGACCGGCTACCGCGGCGAGCTGATCGAGCAGTTCGTGAAGGCCGCCCCGTGGCCGGGGGATGTGACCGTCCGCTGCGTCGACACCGGCGTCGACACGCCGACCGGCGGCCGGATCCACCTCGCTCGCGACGAGCTGGGAGCGGGCACCGCCTGCGTCACCTACGCCGACGGCGTCGCCGACATCGACCTCCGCGCGCTGCTCGCCTACCACCGCGACCACGGCGCGCCGGCGACGATGACGGTCGTCCGGCCGGAGCTGCAGTTCGGCGTCACGCACCTCGACGGCGACGGCCAGGTGACGGGCTTCGAGGAGAAGCCGCGCTCGGAGCAGTGGATCAACGGCGGCTTCTTCTGCCTCGAGCCGGGCGCCCTCGGCTACCTCGAGGATGACAGCGTGCTCGAGCGGGAGCCGTTGCGGCGGCTGGCGGCCGCGGGCGAGCTGAACGCCTTCCGCCACGAGGGGTTCTGGGACTGC
>DATABV010000043.1:0-4861 GCA_036259395.1 Thermoleophilaceae bacterium
GCCCTCGCCGTGCGGGACCTTGAGCGAGGTGTCGCGGACCTCGCGCGCCTTCTCCTTGAAGATCGCGCGGATCAGCTTCTCCTCGGCGGTCAGCTCGGTCTCGCCCTTCGGCGTGACCTTGCCGACGAGCAGGTCGCCGGAGACGACCTCGGCGCCGATCCGCACGATGCCGCGGTCGTCGAGGTTGCGCAGCGACTCCTCCGAACGGTTCGGGATGTCGCGCGTGATCTCCTCGTCGCCGAGCTTCGTCGTGCGAGCGTCGATCTCGTACTCCTCGATGTGGATCGAGGTGAGCTCGTCGTCCTTGACGAGGCGCTCGGAGAGGATGATCGCGTCCTCGAAGTTGTAGCCCTCCCAGGACATGAAGGCGACGAGGCAGTTCTTGCCCAGCGCCAGCTCGCCCTGGCTGGTCGAGGAGCCGTCAGCGAGCACGTCGCCCGCCTTGACCTTGTCGCCGACGTCGACGAGCGGCTTCTGGTGGATGATCGTGCCCTGGTTGCTGCGCATGTACTTGTGCAGCGGGTACTCGTCCTTGCCGACGACGATCCGCTCGGAGTCGACGAACGACACCTCGCCGGCCTCGCGGGCGATGACGACGTCGCCGGTGTCGACGGCGGCGCGGATCTCCATGCCGGTGCCGATCAGCGGCGCCTCCGTCTTGAGCAGCGGCACCGCCTGGCGCATCATGTTCGAGCCCATCAGCGCGCGGTTGGCGTCGTCGTGCTCGAGGAACGGGATCAGCGTCGTGGCGACCGACCAGATCTGGCCGGGCGAGACGTCCATCAGGTCGACGTCCTTCGGCGCGGCGAGCACCAGCTCGCCGTCGCGCGAGCGGCAGGTGACCTGCGGGCCCTTCAGCTTGCCGGTCTTCTGGTCGATCTCCGCGTTCGCCTGGGCGATGACCAGCTCCTCCTCCTGGTTCGCGTCGAGGCGCACGATGTCGTCGGTGACGACCCCGTTCTCGACCTTGCGATAGGGGGTGGTGACGAAGCCGTGCTCGGAGACCTCGGCGAACGAGGACAGCGAGCCCATCAGGCCGATGTTCGGGCCCTCGGGGGTCTCGATCGGGCACATCCGGCCGTAGTGGGTCGGATGGACGTCGCGAACCTCGATCGGGGCGCGCTCGCGCGTCAGTCCGCCGGCGCCGAGCGCCGACAGGCGGCGACGGTGCGTCAGGCCCGAGAGCGAGTTCGTCTGGTCCATGAACTGCGACAGCTGCGAGGAGCCGAAGAACTCCTTCTGGGCGGCGACGACCGGGCGGATGTTGATGATCGTCTGCGGCGTGATCGTGTCCGAGTCCTCGGTCGTGAGCCGCTCGCGGACGACGCGCTCCATCCGGTAGAGGCCGATCCGGAAGGCCTCCTGGATCAGCTCGCCGACGGTCCGCAGGCGGCGGTTGCCGAAGTGCTCGTACTCGTCGAGGCGCTCCTCGATCGGCTCGCGCCCGTAGGTCTGGGCCTCGGCGGCGAAGTCCTTGATCGGCTCGCCCTCGTAGAGACCGTCCTCGGGGATGCCGAGGTCCTTCGGCAGCGAGACGAGCTCCTTGATCAGCTCGACGATGTCGCGCGGGGTCAGCGTACGCGTGTCGAGCGACTCGTCGAGGTGCAGGCGCGAGTTGAGCTTGTAGCGGCCGACGCGCGTCAGGTCGTAGCGCTTCGGGTCGAAGAAGAGCTGGTTGAGCAGGTTCTTGGCGGCGTCGACCGACGGCGGCTCGCCCGGACGCTGCTTCTTGAACAGCTCGATCAGCGCGCCGTCCTCCGACTTCGTGACCTCGGTGTCGGACTCGAGCGTGTTGCGGATGTAGAGCGAGTTGTCGAACAGCGCAAGGACGTCCTCGTCGCTGCCGGTCCAGCTCGGCGCGACGCCGCTCTCGCGCAGGACCTCGCCCATCGCACGCAGCAGCACGCTGACCGGCAGCTTGCGCTTGCGGTCGATTCGAACGAAGACCTTGCCCTTCTTGTCGATCTCGAGCTCGAGCCAGGAGCCGCGCGCCGGCATCAGGTTCGCGATGAAGACCTGCTTCTCGCGGTCCTTGGGCTCCATCACATAGGCGCCCGGCGAGCGCACCAGCTGCGTCACGACGACGCGCTCGGTGCCGTTGATGATGAAGGTGCCGTGCTCGGTCATCCACGGGAAGTCGCCCATGAAGACGGACTGCTCGCGGATCTCGCCGGTCTCGCGGTTCTGGAACGCGACCTTGACGGTCAGCGGGCGGGCGTAGGTGAGGTCCTTCTCGCGACACTCGGCGATCGTCGCGACGGGCTCGTCGAAGTGGATCTCCTCGAAGACGACGGCGAGGTTGCCGGTGTAGTCCTCGATCGGCGAGACGTCGTCGATGGTCTCGCGAAGACCGCCGTTCTCGGTGTCGACCAGCCAGTCGAAGGAGCTTCGCTGGATGTCGATGAGGTTCGGTAGCTCGAGGGCGTTCTCGAGGCGTGAGAAACTGCGGCGCAGGCGAGAGGCATCAACACGTGCCAAGACGGCGGCTCCTTCGAGGTTCGGCGGGAGAGCGAGACGGGCGCGAAAAGCGCGACCGTCCAAGATAGCACACTGAAGACCGCCCCCTGGAGGGGCGGTTGCCGCACCCCCTGAGGGGTGCGGACACGGCCATCACGGACCCCGTCCCGAGGCTCCGCGATATGTGGGCGAAGCGCAACTCGAGGGACGGCTACGGCTATAGGCCAGACTTCAGGGTATCAGCCACCGCGGGTCTTCACGGCCGATGCAAGCTCGGCCTCGGTGAACCCGGCGACGACGTCGCCGTCGGCGGTGTAGCGGTAGAGCGCGATGCCGAAGACCTGGCGCAGCGCCTGAGATATGACGATGCTGACGCAGAGGATCGCGGCGCCGATCAGCGTGAGCACCGCGCCGAGCGCGACCGCGTCGCCGCCGCCGTCGTTGCTCCACAGCGCGAGGCCGAGGACGATCAGCAGGACCGACGGCAGGATGCCGAAGAGCGCGACTGCGCCGCCGATCGCGACGTTGCCGGTGACCTGGCCGCGCCAGCGCTCGCGGAAGAGATGCGCCGAGCGGCGGATCGTCTCGATTGGCCCCGTCCCCTCGATCGCGATCACGGGAATCGCGAGAAAGGTGATCAGGCCCCAGGCCGCGCCGCCGAGCGCGCCGAGGATCGGGCCGGCCAAGCCGCGCTGGCTCTGGAGCAGCGAGATCGCCGTGCCGATGACCGCCGAGACGAACGCCCAGCCCGCGATCGCGCCGAAGCGGCCGCTCGCGACCGCCACGCCGGTGCTCAGCGACACCGGCTCGCCCTTGAAGGCCCGGTCGGCCGCTGCCGCCAGACCGACGCCGAAGAACGTCGCCGCCAGTGACGCGAGATAGACGCCGATCGCGATCAGCACGTAGCCCAGCACGCTCGAGTCGGTGTCGAGCAGGTAGAGCCCCAGTCCCGCTGGGACGACGAAGAGGACGAGCGAGAGCAGGCCGCCGACGATCGGATAGGCGGTCAGGCCGGGCTGACCGCGCAGCAGTCGCCAGCTCTTCTTGGTCAGGTCCCAGCCGGTTCGAGAGCGTCGCATGCTGCCAAGGTTCGGCAGCACGGCTGCGGATCCTCAGTCGTGCAAGCGGTACGCCAACGGTTGGACGTCAGGAGCTGAGCGCGCGCAGGCGGCGATCCGCCGCGTCGAGCACCGAGCGGCGCTTGCGACCGAGGCCCTCGTAGAGCGCGACGGTCGCCACGACCTCGCTGTCGGCGTCCTTGAGCCGCTGCTTGATCTGGGCCGCGGTCAGCCCGTCGTAGCCGTCCCAGGGCGGATCGATGCTGACCTCGGCGCCGGCCCCGTCGGCGGCACCGGGCTCGGCGAACTCGGCCACCGGCACCGGATCGTCGTCGACCTGCTTCGCGCCGGCCGTCGGCGGCACCGCGGGGACCGCCGGGCCGGAGGCCGCCACGGGCTCAACGGGCGGTGGCGGGGTGACCGCCTCGGGCGCCGGAGCCGGCGGGGACGCCACCTTGGCCTCGGGCGTAGCGGTAGTGGTGCGAGCGGTCGAGGGACCGCGATCGCGCGGGGCGAGCGGATCGCCGTGCGGGCGGGTGCTGGACGCCGGCGTCCCGACCGCCGGCTCCGACGGGCCCGACCAGCCGTTGGCGGTGGACGCGTCCCCGCCGGAGACCGCGCGGCGCGCCTCGTCGACGACTGCCCGGACGACCGAGAGCCCCAGCTCGCCGGCCGACAGGCCGAGCTTGATCGGCGCCGTGGCGCCGCGGACCAGTGTGTGAGCGAGCTGCATCGCCGATCCGCCTACCCGGGGTCAGATGGCGTGAAACGCCGGATGAGCACGAAGGGGCCGCGCAGTGGCGGCCCCTTCGGTGAAACCTGCTGTCGCGGTCGAGCTACTTGAGCTCGGCGGAGCCGCCAGCCTCCTCGAGCTCGCCCTTGAGCTTCTCGGCCTCGTCGCGCTCGATGCCCTCCTTGATCGGCTTCGGCGCCTCGTCGACGAGCGCCTTGGCCTCCTTGAGGCCAAGGCCGGTAGCGGCACGGACGCCCTTGATCACCTGGATCTTCTTGTCGCCGGCGGCGGTCAGGACGACGTCGACGGTGCTCGACGCCTCCTCGGCCGCGGCGCCGTCCCCGCCCGCTGCGCCGGCCCCGGCGGCGGGGGCCGCCGCGGCGACGGCCGCGGCGGAGACGCCGAACGCCTCCTCGAGCGCCTTGATCCGCTCGGAGAGCTCGAGCACCGAAATGCTCTTCAGCTCGTCGATCCACTCCTCAGTGCTGGTGGCCATTTCAGCCCTCCTTCTCTTGATCGCCCTCGGAGGGCTCGTCGGTTTGGTCGGCGTCCGCCGCTGACGACTCAGCGGGCGCCTCGTCTGTCTACTCGGCGTCGGCGACTGGCGCCTCGG
>DATABV010000044.1:0-6182 GCA_036259395.1 Thermoleophilaceae bacterium
GCTGACGTCGCAGCCGCTCGACCTCGGCGCGGAGCTGCTCGTTCTCGCCCTTCGCGTCGAGCGTGTCGCCGAACCAGCTGAAGAGGTCGCGGAACGGCTTTAGCGCACGGCTGGCGCCGGTCTCGAGCGGCGCTCGCGATATTCGTCGCGCTCTCGATCGGCATGCTGACCGTCTACTTCGGCGAGGGCGGCGGCGGGGTGTTCCACACGATGCAACGCGGCGCGCAGGAGGCGTTCGCGCCGCTCGAGACCGGCACGGGGCGGGCCCTCAAGCCGTTTCGCGACCTGTTAGGCTGGTTCGGCGACACGCTCGACGCGAAGGGCGAGAACGAGGAGTTGCGCGCCGAGGTGGAGCGGCTGCGGCGCCAGGTCGGCGTCGCCGAGACCGCCCGCCACGACGTGCGCGAGCTGCGCGGGATCGTCGGATTGACCGAGAGCGAGGGCTACCCGCAGGGGACAGAGCCTGTCGGTGCGCGGGTGATCCAGCGCTCGCCGACCGTCTGGTACTCGACGATCAAGATCGACAAGGGGTCGGGCGACGGCGTTCGTCGCGATCAGCCGGTCGTCGCCGCCGGCGGGCTCGTCGGGGTGGTCAGCGACGTCACCGGCGGGACGGCCGAGGTCACGCTGATCACCGACTCCTCGAGCGCGGTGTCGGCCCAGGTGATGCCCAACGGCGCGACCGGGATCGTCCATCCGGTCGTCGGCGATCCGGACGACCTGCTGCTCGACTACATCGCCGACGGCCGGCGCGTGACGGAGGGGACGACGGTCGTGACGAGCGGGTTCGAATCGGACGGCGTCGAGTCGCTGTTCCCGCGCGGCATCGCGATCGGGCGCGTGACCAAGGTCGATCCGGAGGAGGTCGAGCAGTTCCAGCGCGTCCACCTCGAGCCGTTCGCCGACATCCGCGGCATCGACTACGTTCAGGTCCTGACCGAGCGCGGCGTCAGCACGCAGGCGGGGGTCCCGCTCCAGTGAGCTCGACGCCCGGCGCCTACGTCCGCTGCGGAGCGCTCGCGCTCGTCGCGGTGATCCTGCAGACCTCGGGCCTCGGCAGCGGCCGCGTGCTCGGGGCCTACGTCGACCTCGTCCCGCTCGTCGTCGCGGCCGTCGCGATCTACGCCGGGGCGATCCCGGGCGCCGCAATGGGGTTCGCGACCGGGCTGGTGCTCGACCTGCTCGTCGGTCAGACGATGGGGGCGTCGTCGCTGGTGCTGACCGCGGTCGGCTACGGCGTCGGCCGCTACCGCGAGGTTCGCGACCCCGCGCACGGGTTGATGCCGATCCCGGTCGGGGCGGTCGCGACGTTCGGCTGGCTGCTCGCCTACGCGGCCGTGTCGTTCATGCTCGACGTCGGCGCGACGGTCAGCTGGCTGGTCGTCCGCGAGATGGTCGCGACGACGCTGATCGGCGCGGTCCTCGCGCTGCCGGTGTTCGCGGTCTGCCGTCGCGTGCTGCGCCCGGTCCTGCTCGTCGACCCGCTCGACGTGCGCCGTCGCCGGCGCGCCCCGCGCGAGGCGGGTCCGATCGGCCTGCGCGGGCTGGAGGTCTGAGGTGTACCTCGACCCGGGCGATCGTCCCTCGCTGACACCGCAGCTCGCGGTCCGCGTGGCGATCCTCGGCGGGATCGCGCTGCTGGCGTTCGCGCTCGTCTTCTTCCGGCTCTGGTACCTGCAGGTCCTGTCCGGCGACACCTACCGCGCCGAGGCCAACGACAACCGCGTGCGGGCGATCAAGGTCCGTGCGCCGCGCGGCGAGATCGTGGACCGCGAGGGCCGCGTGCTGGTCGAGAACCGCGTCGCGCTCGCGGTGAAGGTCTCGCCGAAGCAGCTTCCGGAGAACCCCGCGCAGCGCAGCGCCGTCTACCGCCGCCTCGGCGAGGTGCTCGACATGCGCCCTCGCGGGATCGAGCGGCGTGTCGAGAAGCAGCTCGAGGAGCTGCCCTACGCGACGGCGACGGTCAAACAGGACGTCGACGAGAACATCGTCGCCTACCTGATGGAGCGCAGCGCCGACTTCCCGGGCGTCCAGCCGGAGCGGGTCTTCGTGCGCGAGTACCCGCAGGGGGAGACCGGCGCGCACCTGTTCGGCTACACCGGCGAGGTCAGTCAGGAGGAGCTCGACGGCATCTACAGCGACGTCGAGGCCGGCGACCTGGTCGGCAAGGGCGGCATCGAGCAGCAGTACGACCGCTTCCTGCGCGGCCGCAACGGCGCGACGCGAGTCCAGGTCGACGCGCTCGGCACGGTCCGCGGCGAGCCGCTGGCGGCCGAGCCGCCGGAGCAGGGCCGCCAGCTGCGGCTGGCGCTCGACCTCGACGTCCAGGAGGCCGGTCAAGCCGCGCTCGCGGGTCGGCCGGGCGGCTTCGTCGCAATGGACGTCCGCACCGGCGAGGTGGTTGCGCTCGGCAGCGGTCCGACGTTCGACCCGAACTTCTTCTCGAAGCCGTTCGGTCAGGAGGCCTTCGACCGGCTCAACTCGGAGGCGGCCGGCAAGCCGCTGCTCAACCGCGCGATCCAGGCCGAGTATCCGGCGGGGTCGACGTTCAAGCTCGTCACCGCGGCCGCTGCGCTCGAGGGCGGTCTGATCACCCCGCAGGACGTGATCGTCGACAACGGCTCGGTGCGGATCGGCGACATCGACTTCATCAACGCCGGCGAGGTCCCGCACGGGCCGGTCGCGCTGCGCCAGGCGCTGTCGGTGTCGAGCGACGTCTACTTCTACCTGCTCGGCCAGAAGGCCGAGACGACGGGCGATGGACTGCTGATCCAGCGCTGGGCACGCAAGCTCGGGATCGGACGCCCGACGGGGATCGACCTGCCGCACGAGCAGGTCGGGCGCGTCCCCACGCCGCAGTGGCGCAAGGAGTGGGTCGAGCAGGGTCTCCTCGACCGTCCCTGGTCGGTCGGCGACAACGTCAACTTCTCGATCGGGCAGGGAGACCTGCTGACCAACCCGCTCCAGATGGCGATCGCCTACGCCGCGGTCGCCAACGGCGGCAAGGTCGTCAGGCCCCATCTCGGGCTGCGGATCGAGGACTCGTCCGGACGGCCGCTGCAGGAGCTCGCCTCCGAGCCGGCGCGTCGGGTGAAGATCGCGCCCGAGCACCGTCAGGCGATCCTCGACGGCATCTACTCGGCCGCCAACGATCCCGGCGGCACCTCGACCCCCGTCTTCGAGACCTTCCCGGTCGAGATCGCCGGCAAGACCGGCACCGCCGAGACCAGCCAGGGCGACCAGTCGTGGTACGTCGCGCTCGCGCCGTACCCGAACCCGCGCTACGTCGTCGCAGCGACCGTCGAGGGCGGCGGCTTCGGCGCCGAGACCGCGGCGCCGGCCGTGCGGCAGATCCTGACCGCGCTGCTCGACGTCGAGGACGACGGCGAGATCCTCGCCGGAACGGCGGTCGACTAGGCGATGGATAGGGTGGCCCACTGATGCATGCGACCCCTCTCGGCGCGACCGTGCGCGAGTTCCGCGAGCGGTCGGGCCCGAGCTTCGTGCGGATCGACGCGCTGCTGCTGCTCGCCGTCCTCGGGCTTACCGTCTGCTCGCTCTACACGATCGGCGAGGCGACGCGCGACGAGGTCGCGGGCAGCCCGCACTACTTCCTCCACCGCCAGGCCGCGTTCGCGGCGATTGGCATCGTCCTGATGCTGGGCATCGCGCGGATCGACTACACGCGCCTGCGTGAGTGGAAGCTGCAGATGTACGCCGCGCTGATCGGTGGCGTGCTGCTCGTCATCGTGCTCGGATCGATCGCGAACGGCTCTGGCCGCGCGCTCGAGCTCGGGTTCTTCGAGCTGCAGTTCTCAGAGCTCGGCAAGGTCCTGCTGATCCTGACGCTCGCCGCGGTGATCGTCGACCGGGTGCGTCAGATCGGCGACCGCCGGACGACCGCGGCAGTGATGCTGCTCGCGCTGATCCCGGCGCTGCTGGTGATCTCGCAGGACCTCGGCACCGGCATGGTCTACATCACGATCGCAGTGGTGATCCTGTTCGTCGCGGGCACGCCGTGGCCGCACTTCGCGGCACTTGGCGCACTCGCCGCGACGGCCGCGACGATCGTCCTGATCGGCGCGCCGGCGGTCGGCATCGAGCTGCTCCAGCCGTACCAGGAGGACCGCCTGACGGCCTTCCTCAACCCTTCCGACAACCCCGGCGACGAGGGCTACCAGCAGCTTCAGTCACAGGTGGCGATCGGCGCGGGCGGCAAGACCGGCCGCGGCGATCAGGCGACCCAGACCCAGCTCGAGTTCCTGCCGGAGGAGCACACCGACTTCATCTTCTCCGTCGTCGGAGAGGAGTTCGGCTTCATGGGGGCGGCACTAGTGCTGTCCCTGTTCGCACTGCTGATCTGGCGCTCGCTGCGCATACTGACGATGTCCAAGGATCTGTTCGGCACGCTGATCGCGGCCGGCGTCCTTGCAATGCTTATGCACCAGATCTTCATAAACGTGGGCATGACCATCGGGATCATGCCCATCACCGGCATCACGCTGCCGCTCATGAGCTATGGCGGCTCGTCGGTGATTGCAACCTTCATCGCTCTCGGGCTTCTGCAGAGCGTCCACGCGCAAGCGCGCGAGACGGCGTTCGCGAAGGGCCGGGACCTAGCCATATGAGAAGAGGACCCTTTGAAAAAGCAAGTACTCGTCACAGCCGACCGCGGCGAGACACGAGTCGCCATCCTCGAGGCGGAGGGCGCGCTCTCCGCTGAGGACGGCAAGCCCAAGGGCGGCGCAGGCCGCTCCCAGCAGAAGCAGGACGACTGGAAGGTCGCCGAGCTCTACGTTGAGCGGCGCGGGTCGCGCTCGATCGTCGGCAACGTCTACAAGGGCCGCGTCGACAACGTGCTGCCCGGGCTCGAGGCGGCCTTCGTCGACATCGGGCTCGACAAGAACGGCTTCCTGCACGCCGACGACATAGTCATGGAGGGCGTCGAGGTCGCGCGCCGCGGCCGCGGCAGCGGCGGGAAGGGGCGTCAGATCTCCGACCTGCTCAAGCCGGGCCAGGAGATCGTCGTCCAGGCGATCAAGGACCCGCTCAAGTCGAAGGGCTCGCGCCTCTCGATGCAGCTGTCGATCGCTGGCCGCTACCTCGTCTACACGCCCCAGGGCGAGGGCGTCGGCGTCTCGCGCCGACTCGAGGACAAGGAGCGCGACCGCGTGCGCAAGGAGGCCAAGGGCCTCGAGATCGGCGAGGGCGGCGTGATCGTCCGGACCGCCGCGCAGGGCGCCAAGCGGGCCGACTTCGAGCACGAGATCAAGTACCTGCACAAGCTCCACGAGGTGCTCCAGCAGCGCGCCGAGAAGGCGAAGGCGCCGGCGATGATCTTCCAGGAGGCCGACCTCTCGGTCCGCGTGGTGCGCGACATCTTCTCGAAGCAGTTCGACCGCGCGATCGTCGACGACGAGCAGCAGCACCACCGGCTCGAGTCCTTCTTCAACCGCACCGCGCCGGAGCTGCTGCCGCGACTGGAGCTCTACAAGGACCGCAAGACGCCGCTCTTCGAGCGCTACAAGATCGATCAGGAGATCCAGTCGACGCTGCACCGCCGCGTCGACCTGCGCTCCGGCGGCTACCTGATCATCGACTACACCGAGGCGCTGACCGTCATCGACGTCAACTCCGGCTCGTTCGTCGGACGCGGCAAGGGCGCGCGGCTCGAGGACACGATCACCAAGACCAACCTCGAGGCCGCCGAGGAGGCCGTTCGCCAGCTGCGGCTGCGCGACATCGGCGGGATCATCGTCATCGACTTCATCGACATGGCGCGCGCGCGCAACCGCGACGCGGTGCTCAAGACGCTGCGCAAGTCGCTCGACGAGGACCGCACGAAGACGTACGTCGTCGAGATCTCGCCGCTCGGGCTGGTCGAGATGACGCGCCAGAACGTCACCGAGGGCGTCCGCGAGATCCTCACCAAGACCTGTCCGACCTGTGAGGGCGAGGGCGTCGTGCTGTCCGAGGAGTCGGTCTCGATCGACGCCGAGCGCCGGCTGCGCGAGCTCGCCGCCGAGCGGCCCGAGCCCGAGGCCTACCTGATCCAGATCCATCCGCGCGTTGCCGCGCTGCTCGCCGGCGGCGTCGGCCGGCCGCTGCTGCAGATCGAGGAGGAGACCGGCAAGAGCTTCCACTTCGAGGGCTCCGAGGCGCTGCCGCTCGACCACTTCGCG
>DATABV010000045.1:0-1600 GCA_036259395.1 Thermoleophilaceae bacterium
CTTCGAGCGGTCACGGGCTGTGGCGCAGTCTGGTAGCGCGCTCCGTTCGGGTCGGAGAGGTCCCGAGTTCAAATCTCGGCAGCCCGATTTCGCCATGCCCAGCGACCGCTTCTACACCCGCCTGTCGATGGCGGCGCCGGCCAGCGCGCTGAAGGCGACGGGGAAGCTCAACATCCCGATCTACCGCCTGACCGGAGGGCGGGTGTTCGGCAGCCTCGACGGCAACCCGATCCTGCTGCTGACGACGACCGGACGCAAGTCGGGCCAGCCGCGGACCGCGCCCGTGATCTACATGCCCGACGGCGACCGGATGGTCGTCATCGGGACCAACGCCGGCAACCTGCGCACGCCGGCGTGGGCGCTCAACCTCGAGGCCTGCCCCGACGCCGAGGTCGAGGTCCGGCGCAGGCGGCTGCCGGTGCGCGGCCGCGTCGCGACCGGCGACGAGCGCGCCGAGCTGTGGCGCCGCTTCAGCGCGACCTACTCCGGCTTCGACGACTACGCCGCGAACGTCGCGCGCGACATCCGCCTGTTCGTGCTCGAGCCGCGCTAGCGGGTCTCGCCGGAGTCGCCCTCGCCGGCGGTCGTCTCGCCGCCGTCGCGGCCGACGCGGCCGTCGGTCGCGGCCTCGACGACCTGATCGAGCGCGGCGTCGGGGTCGCGCACGCCGCGCGCCTCGAGCGCCGCCGCGGTGCGCGGGTCCGGACTCTCGCCGCGCGTGGCGAGCGAGAAGGCCGTTCCGACGACGACCAGTGTGCCGATCGCGTGCAGCACGAGTGCGACGATGATGAACCACCAGGCCCCGGTGATCAGCGCGATCAGCGCACCCACGATCAGCGCGACGAAGAAGGTGATCGCGATGATCCCGCGCGACTCGCTGAGCACGCCGGTGACCGTCTTCGGCGACCGTCCGTCGATCGCCTCGTCGAGCGCCCCCTTGCGCTCCGCGCGCTCGACCCCCTCGTCGCCGGCGACCTCGCGCAGCTCGTCGCGCAGCATGTCGCGCGCCTCCCCGCGGTTGCGCTCCTCCTGCTCGCTCGCACGCTGTTGCTGACTCCGCTCCATGGTTGCGGCCTACCCCCGCCACAAGGCTCGAAACCACCCGCCCGCGCCGGAGTGATGCCGGACGCGGGCGAGTCGGCTCGGGGAGCGATCAGGGCGTGATCGCGTCCTTGGCCTTGCGCATGAAGCCGCCCTTCGCCTGCTCGATCGTGTTGTGCAGCTCGGGGCGCGACTCCGGCGGCGCGAGCTCGGGCGGCGGGCCGCCGAGCGGCTCGGCCTCGCGGACCGAGAACGAGCCCTTTCCGTCTACCGACGGGCCGCTGGTCCAGCGCGCGTTGCCCGGCACCTCACCGTCAGAGTGGACGAAGAACTCGTAGCTGTGCTCCTGGTTCTCCTGCTCCTGCGGGAAGTCGCTCGGCGCCGGCATGCCCATGTCCTTCAGCTCCTCGAGCACCGCCATCCACTGGTTCTGGTGCATCGTGTCGCGCGCGATCAGGAAGGACAGCATGTCCTTCATTCCGGGGTCGTCGGTCATCTCCCAGAGACGCGTGGCGAGCAGCCGGCCGCTGGCCTCGGCGTGGACGTTGGCGACCATGTC
>DATABV010000046.1:0-19071 GCA_036259395.1 Thermoleophilaceae bacterium
GATCGCGGCGAGCGGCGCGGCCGGGGCAAGCGGCGCGGTCGCCGGCGATCGAGCTGGCGGCACCGGCGCCGCGCCCGTCGGCTCGTCCTTCGAGCCGAGCTCGCCGGCGCCGATCGAGCTGCTCGGCGTCGATGCGTTCGACGTGAAGTGGCGCATGCCGCCGCGGGCGGCGCTCGTCTTCGACGTCGAGAACGGCGACTCGCTCTACCGGCGCCGCACGACACACGAGCTGCCGATCGCCAGCCTGACGAAGATCATGACCGCGCTCGCGGTGACGGCGGCGACCGAGCCCGGCGAGGTGGTGCGGGTCCCGAAGGCGCTGCGCTACGAGGGCTCCGCTGTCGGGCTGCTGCCGCTCGGGCGTCGCGTGCGGATCGAGCCGCTGCTCGCCGGCCTGATGATCGTCTCGGGCAACGACGCGGCACTGGCGCTCGCCGACCACGTCTCGGGCAGCGAGCGACGCTTCGTCACCGCGATGAACGAGCAGGCGCGGCTGTGGGACCTCGACTGCACCCACTTCGCGACACCGCACGGACTCTCCGACGCCGACCGCTCCTGCGCCGTCGACCTGGCGGTCATGACGCGGCTCGCGATGCGCGTACCGCGGATCGTCGACCTCAGCCGCCGCGCCCAGGCCGCCTACCGCTTCCCGATCAAGGGCCGCAAGCTCTACCTCTCCGGCCACAACCCGCTGATCCGCGCCGGCTACCCCGGCGCGATCGGCCTCAAGACCGGCTATACCGACGCCGCCGGCCGCTGCTTCGTCGGCGTCGCCCGGCGCCACGGCCGAACCTTCGGCGTCGTCCTGCTCGACTCGCCGGACCCCGGCCGCCAGGCCGCCCGCCTGCTCGACCTCGCGTTCGAGTTCGGCTGAGCGGCGCCGGCCGTCCCCGCTGAGGGATTCGCACGGCCTGGACTGCAGAACCCCTCAGTCGGCCATCGCGAGCTACTTCTTGCGGTCTGTGTCACGCGACGGCTGGACGCGCTTCGGCTCCCCCGGCATCTTCGGGTAGTCGGGCGGATACGGCATGTCGCCGGCGCCCTCGGCCTCGTCGCGCTCGTACATCTCGAGCAGCGGCTCGAGCGAGTGGGCGACGTCGTCGATCGTCGCGAAGCGGTCGCCGACCTCGGCGAAGCGGGCCGGCATCGTGGCGACCGTGAAGTCCTCAGGCGCCACCTCGGTCAGCTCATCCCAGCTCAGCGGCGCCGACACCGGCGCCCCCGGCTTCGGGCGGACGCTGTAGGGCGAGGCGATCGTGCGGTCGCGGGCGTTCTGGTTGTAGTCGACGAAGATCTTCTCGCCGCGCTCCTCCTTCCACCACTTGGTCGTCACCTCGCCGGGCAGCCGCCGCTCGAGCTCGCGCCCGAAGGCGATCGCGGCGTGGCGGACGTCGGTGAACGTCCAGCGCGGCTCGATCCGCACGTAGATGTGGATGCCGCGGCCGCCGGAGGTCTTCGGAAAGCCGGCGTAGCCGAGCTCGCCGAGCAGCTCGCGCGCCACCCCGGCGACGCGCACCGCGTCGTCGAAGTCGGTCCACGGCTGGGGGTCGAGGTCGAGCCGCAGCTCGTCGGGATGGTCGACGTCGGCGCGGCGCACCGGCCACGGATGGAAGGTGAGCGTGCCCATCTGGGCGCACCAGCCGACGGTCGCGATCTCGGTCGGGCAGACCTCGTCGGCGCTGCGGCCGGAGGGGAACTCGATCCGCGCCGTCTCGACGTAGTCAGGCGCGCCCTTTGGGACCCGCTTCTGGTAGAAGGCGTCGCCCTTCTGACCCTCCCTTGTGGTGAGGGTCATCCCCTCGTGGACGCCCTTCGGCCAGCGCTCCAGCGTCGTCGGCCGCTCGCGCAGCGCGCGCATGATGCCGTCCTCGACCGCCAGGTAGTACTCGACGATCTGCAGCTTCGTGATCTCGGCCGTCCGCTCGGTCGCCGGGAAGATCACCCGGTCCGCGCTCGTCACGCGCAGCTCCCGCCCGCCCGCCTCGAGCATCGTCGCCTCGGCCTTGGCCATCGCCTCAGGATGCCGCACCCGCCGGCCGCCTTGCTTGGCGCTCAGGGCCGGTCGTGCGAACATTCCCAGCGAGGGGCCATAGCTCAGCTGGAAGAGCGCCTGCTTTGCAAGCAGGAGGTCGCCGGTTCGAGCCCGGCTGGCTCCATCGCGGACAGAGTCGTGGCCCGGCGTTCGACATCCCGGCGCGAGCACTTGCAATGCGGGACGCGCAGAGCTACATTGCCGCGGCTCAGACCACCGTTCCAGAAGGGGATTCGATGAAGCAGAGCCTCTCTAGCGCCGGCCGGCTGGCCCGATACGGCGGCGCTACCGCTGGCGTCCTGGCCGCCGCGTTGATCGGCGGCCCGACCGTGCTCGCCCAGGATGGCGATACGCCGGCCGAGCCGACCACGATCACGATGGAGGCGCAGGGCAAGCGCCTCGTCTTCGACGGCCCGGAGACCGTCCAGAAGGGCGACGAGCTGCGGATCGTCAACGACACGAGCGTGCGCAAGTACGGGCCGCACACGTTCTCGCTCGTCAAGCAGAGCCTGCTGCCGGACTCGGGCAAGGAGTTCAGGCAGTGCTTCACGCCAGGCAAGATCTGCATGGAGATCGCGATGGCGCACAAGTTCAATCCCCGCACCGAGAAGGTCGGCAAGCCGGTCGTGAACGCCGGAAAGAGGGGCTGGGACCGCAGCTTCAACGGCAAGCGCAACGGCGACTCGTGGTACACGGACAAGAAGGACCAGTCCTTCACGCGCCGGGTCACGGCGAAGGCCGGGACGACGCTGAGCTTCATCTGCGCGGTCCATCCGGACATGCAGGGCGAGATCGACGTCGTCGACGCGGAGTAAGCGACGCTCGAGGGGCTCCGCCGCGACGGCGGAGCCCCTTCGCAAGCCGCCGGTGAAAGCGATCCAGGACACGGCTGAGCGCGGGCTGTCGCGGCGGGCCCTGCTGGCCGGTGCGGCGGCCGGGGCGATCACGCTCGGGCTGCCGGGCCGGGGACGCACGAGCGTGCATCCGCCCGTCCGGCTGCGGCCGTTCGCGCAGCCGCTGCGCATCCCGGAGGTGCTGACTGGGCCCGAGCTGGCGATCCCGATGCGCCACGCGGAGGTCGACGTCCTGCCGGGCCGGCCCACCCGGATGTGGACCTACGACGGCAGCTTCCCCGGTCCGACGGTCCGGCGGCCCGCCGGCGAGACCACGCGCGTGCGCTTCGACCACCGGCTCGGAGAGCGGGCCGGCGAGCTGACCGTCCACCTCCACGGCGGCCACAACCGCGCGAGCGAGGACGGCCAGCCGGGCGGGCTGACCGCGCGCCAGCCGCGCTCGCTCTACTGCGACATCTCGCCCGGCCTGACGGCGGCCGAGTCGGGCAACGACCTGCTGATCGCGCCGGGCGGCTCGCGCACCTACAGCTACGAGCAGGTCGAGGACGGACAGCCCGAGCGGGCGTCGTTCCAGTGGTACCACGACCACCGCCTCGATCGCACGGCGCGCAACGTCTGGCGCGGGCTAGCGGGGATGTGGATCGTCGACGACGAGCTCGACGCGTCGCTGCCGCTGCCGCGCGGCCGGCGCGACATCCCGCTGATGCTCGCCGACCGGTCCTTCGATCGGCGCAACCAGCTGACCGACCCGTTCGCCGGCGGCGGACTGCGCCCGCCGGACGACGGCGTCGTCGGCCGGCACATCCTCGTCAACGGCGTCGTGCTGCCGCATCACGACGTACGGCCGCAGCGCTACCGGCTGCGCGTCCTCAACGCCTCTCAGTTCCGCTCGTACAACGTCTGCCTGACCCGCGGCGTGAAGATCGTCCAGATCGCGACCGAGGGGGGCCTGCTGCCACGGCCGTTGCGTCGCCGTGCGGTGCTGCTCGGGCCGGGCGAGCGCGCCGAGCTGATCGTCGACTTCGCGCAGGCGCGCGGCGAGCGCGTCCAGCTGGTCAGTGTCCCGCGACGCGGCGCGCCGCACAAGCTTGGATCGCAGTCATACGCGGGGCCGCTGATGGAGTTCCGCGTCGGCAGCCGGCGGCTGCGCGACACCACGGCGATCCCCGCCGCGCTGCGACCGCTGCCGGCCTGGATCGCCGATGCGCCATCCAAGCCGTCGCACAGCTGGAAGCTGACCGTCGGCCTCGGTCTACGGCCGAGCTGGCTGATCAACGGCCGCACCTACGACCCGGGCTACGTCGAGACCTCGGCCGCGCTCGGCGAGGTCGTCACCTGGGAGCTGCACAACCGGACCGCGGCCGCCCACCTGATGCACCTCCACCACACCGACTGGTACATGCTCTCGCGCAACGGCCGCCGCCCGCCGCCGTGGGAGCGCTGCCTCAAGGACACCTTCTTCCTCGACCCCGGCGAGCGGGTCGTGATCGCCGGCAAGCTCAGCGACTATCCCGGCAGGTACGTCGTCCACTGCCACATGCTCGACCACGAGGACCACGGCCTGATGTCGCAGTTCGAGGTGACCGCGGCGTAGGTCCAGGTCTCAGTTGAGGATCGCCCTGCTCAGCCGGCGGCCCTCGCTGTAGGGCGGCATGTGGATCGAGACGACGACTTCGCCGCGCTGGGCGACCAGGACCCACTCGCGGTCCGAGAGCCAACCGGCGAAGGCGTCGCCGCGGACGAGGTCGGTCGACGACAGCCGTGCTCCGCTGTCGTGCTCGATCTGGCCGCGAGTGAACGAGACATGAGCTCCACCGTCGCGCCCGATCACCGTCACGGTCGCGGCGCGCATGCAGCCGCGCAGCACCAGCAGCGTCGCCGTGTGCCAGTCGTCGGTGGCGGGATCGGTGTCCGGCTGGAGCTCGTAGCGATAACCGGGCGGCAGCTCGCCGAGCAGCTCCCGCTCGGGGCTCGCGACGGCGGGCGGCACGTCCGGCGCCGCGTTCCAGACCATGCCCACCACGAGCGCGGTCCACAGCAGCAGCGCGACCGGCCAGAGGCGAAGACGTCCCGATCGATCCCGGAATGGCCCCAACATCTCTCCCGCCTTGGAGTAAGACTATGTTCCTATTCCCAGCCGGACCGATGAGTACTCATCGAGACCCAGGGGGCGCTGCGGTAGGCGGCTCAGCGCAGCGCGTGGCAGACCGCGGCGGCCTGAGCGGCGCGGATCTGGTTCGAGACGGCTGCCGAGCCCTGGCCCGGAACGATCTGGGCGTTGACGAAGAAGGCGACCGAGCGGCGGCCGTCGGCGCTGCTGGCCGCGAACAGGCGGTAGCCGGGGAACGAGCCAGTGTGGCCGTAGACCGTGCCGCAGCCGGTGCTGTAGCGGAAGATGCCGAGTCCGGCGGCGTTGCGCCCCGGACCGGGCGGTGACGAGGACCCCGGGCGGAAGCGCCGCTGGGCGCGCCGCTCGCGGGCGCCGAAGAGGTCGCCGCCGGCGTAGGCGCGGAAGAAGTAGTTGACGTCGGAGGCGGTCGACACGATCCCGCCCGACGCCCAGGCGAGCGCCGGATTGATCGCGCGCGTGACGTCCTCAGCCGGCAGGCCGGGCGCCACCTCGTAGCCGCGCATGAACGGCCGCGGCATCCGGACGCTGCGCGGCAGGCTGGTCGCGCGCAACCCGACCGGGCGGTAGACATGGCGCGCAAGCAGGCGCTCGTAGGAGACGCCGGTCGCCGCCTCGGCCATCAACGCGACGACGATGTTGTCGGTGTCGGAGTACTCGTAACGGCTCCCCGGCCGGAAGCGCAGCGGCTCGTCGCGCACGAACCTGACGAGCCGGCGCGGCGACATGTAGGCGGTCGGGTCGGCCTGCAGGCGGGCGATGAACCGCTCGTCGCGGATGTAGTCGGGCAGGCCGCCGGTGTGGTGCAGGGCCTGGCGCAGCGTCACCCGCCGCGCCCGCGGCAGCAGACCGGGCAACAGCTCGCCGACGGTATCGCGCAGCTCGAGCTCGCCGCGGTCGACCAGCGCGAGCGCCACAGCGCCGGAGAAGGCCTTCGAGACGCTCGCGATGCGGACGTGGTCGTGGACGCCGGGGGGCGTGTCTCGCGCGAGGTCGCCGACCCCTCGCCGGCGGTACTCGCGCCGCTCGCCGCGCTGGATCAGGACCGAGACGCCGGGCGGGCCGGCGGGCGTCGCCGCGAGCCGGTCGAGCGTCGCGTCGAGCACCTGGGCGGTGCCTGGCGGATCAGCGGCCGCGGCCTGAGCTGGAACGGCGATCGCTGCAGCCATGGCCACCAACACGGCCGACGACCGTCGCGAGCAAGCGAGCATCGTCGCCGAGGCCACCCTTCGCCTACTCGTCGAAGTCGAAGTCGCGCGGCGGCTTCTGCTCGAACCAGAGCCGGTCGTGCTCGGGGGTCTCCTGGAGGAAGTCCGGCGTCTCCTCGAGCACGTCCTCCTCGCCCCCGTCCGTAGGCGGCGCCTCGTCCTCGACGCTCTCGAAGCCGCGCGGCGGCGTGTCGCCCGCAGCCGCGGGCGGGTCCGGCTCGGCGGCCGCCGGCTCGGGCTCGGGCTCGGGCTCGGGCTCGGGCTCGGGCTCGGGCTCGGGCTCGGGCTCGGGCGGCGCCTCTACCGACTCGGGTGCCGGGTCGGCAACCTCGGCCTCGGGCGGCGCCGTCTCCTCGACCGGCGCGGGCGCCTGCTCCTCGCCCGCCGCCGCTCCAGCCTCCTCCGACGGCGCCGCCGGCTGCCGTCGCGGCGCGCCGAGCGCCTCCTGCTCCTGGCGCTCCACCTCCCCCTCCGAAGCGCCGTGCTTGCGCTTCAGCTCGAGGTGCTCACGGATCGCGTCGTCGAGAACGCCCATCGCTGCGACAGCCTACGCCACGCTCCCGATGCCCGGTAGCATTGACCCTCGCCCAGTGGGCGCCTGGGGCTGTAGCTCAGCTGGAAGAGCGCTGCCTTCGCATGGCAGAGGTCAGGGGTTCGAGTCCCCTCAGCTCCATCGGAGGGAGCCCAGAAGCGCCGCTTCCGCACCCAGGGGCTTCAGCCGAGCTGCTCGGCCAGCCCGATGACGATGCCCTCTGGGCCGCGCAGAAAGCAGAGCCGGTAGCTGTCCTCGTACTGCGCGATCTCGCCGACGAGCTCGCCACCGTGGTCGCGCAGGCGCGCAACGACGTCGTCGATGTCGTCGACGGCGAACATGATGCGGCGGATGCCGAGCGCGTTCGCCGGCGCGCTCTCGGGCTCGGCTCTGACCGCCGGCGGCGTGTGGAACCTCGACAGCTCGACCCGGCCGTGACCGTCCGGGGTCCGCATCATCGCGATGTCGGCACGGACGTCGTCGAGCCCGACGGCACTCCCCGCCCAGTCACCCTCGACCTGCGTCTCGCCCTCCAGCTCCATGCCGAGCTCGACGAAGAACGCCTTGGCAGCCTCGAGGTCGTCGACGACGATGAGGACGTTGTCCATCCGCTTGATCGTCATATCGGCGGAGCATAGGGCGGGAAGCCGGCCGCCTCGGCGATCAATTCGACTTCCTCAACTCCCTTCGCCGTTACACGAGCGCCTTGTCCGGACGCAAGCTCAGGGACGTGTCGTCACCCCTCCTCGAAACCGTCGGTTCGAGCGTATAGACTATCTGCATGCGCTGGGAGCGGGGCCACAAAGAGACGGCAGCTGCCGGACTGGTGTCGCTCGCGCTAGCCGGGCTGCTGTTCCGGCCATCCTCCGCGACGGCCGCCGTCGTCGCCGTGCTGGCGATCGTGGCTTTCGTCGCTGCCATCGATGTGCTTGCGAAGCGTGAGCCGCAGCGCCCTGACCGGCTTCTGAAGCGCTTGCGCTAGAGGATCTCGAGCACGCGCTCGACTGGGCGCGCGAGGACGGCGCGGTCGCCGTTGACGACGATCGGGCGCTGGAGCAGCTCGGGGCGGTCGACCATCGCGGCGACGATGGCGTCCTCGTCGCCGTTCTCGGCGAGCTCGCGTGCGCCGTCCTCGCGCATGCGGAGCAGGTCGGCCACGGGGACGCCCGTCTTGGCGATCAGGTCGCGCAACTCGCGCTCGTCGAGGCCCTCGACGTGGTACTGGACGCGGTCGAAGTCGATGCCCCGCTCGGTGAGCAGCTCCGCCAGGTTGCGGCAGGTGGTGCAGGTGCGCTTCTCGTAGACGACGATCGACATCGTCTGGGCAATCTAGTACGCGGCCGGACGGTCAGGAAGCCGTCGCACGCCGGCGGCGGTCGCCGCGGTAGAGCTCGACGGCGACCGGGATCAGCGACAGCCCGACGATGCCGATCAGGACGAACTCGATGTTCGCCTTGATGAAGTCGATCTGGCCAAGGTGGTAGCCGAGCGTGGTGACGCCGACGCCCCAGAGGATGCCGCCGACGATGTTGTAGGTGAGGAAGGTGCGGTACTTCATCTGCGCGACGCCGGCGACGACGGGGACGAACGTGCGGACGATCGGGACGAAGCGGGCGAGCACGACGGTCCGCGGGCCGTAGCGGTCGAAGAAGCCCTGTGCGCGCTCGACGTTCTCGTGGTGGAAGAAGCGGCTGTCGGGCCGACGGAAGATCGCGGGGCCGGCCTTGCGGCCGATCGCGTAGCCGACCTGGTCGCCGGCGATCGCCGCGATCGGGATCGTCACCAGCAGCACCCAGATGTCGGGCAGCACGTCGTTGGCCGACAGCAGCCCGGCCGTGAACAGCAGCGAGTCACCCGGCAGGAAGAAGCCGACCAGCAGCCCCGACTCGATGAAGACGATCGCCAGCACGCCGAGCATCCCGAAGGCCTCGATCAGGGTCTCGGGATCGAGCCAGCTCGGGCCGAGCGCGATCGGAAGCGAGGCGAGCGTCACGCGGGCACCGTAGCGGTCAGCCGCGCGGAAGGATCGTGCGCAGCCCGGCGATGGCCCGCCGGTTGCCCGGCTTCAGCAGCGGCGCGAGCAGCGGTCCGAGGCGCCGAGCGCCCGGCAGCTTCGGGTCGAGCGCCAGCGTCCAGGTCAGGCGTGTGCCGCTAGCCGTCGGCTCGAGCACGAAGTCCTCCGCGAGCGCGTCGAGCACCGGCCGGGTCGAGCTGACGACGTGGAAGGTCGCCCGCCGTCCCTCCTCCCAGCGGTAGAGGTGCTCCTCGATCGTGAACAGCCGCGCGACGCGCACCACGCGCACCGCTCCCTCGACATGCGGCCGCGACGTCAGCCAGCGCAGCCGGTCGAGCGGCGGGAACCACGACCACATCGCATCGCTGCCGAGCGCCTCCCACACCTCGGTGGGCGACGACGCGAACTCGACCGTCACCGGAACCACCAGCGGCGCGGTCTCGAAGAAGCTGTCGTCGACGGGGCGGACGGGGTGCGGCACGGGCGGCAGGATGGCAGGCGCCTGCCTAGAGTGGGCTCACCTCGACCGAACAGGAGTCACGGATGCAGCTCGGGATGATCGGCCTCGGACGGATGGGCGCCAACATGGTGCTGCGGCTCATGCGCGACGGTCACGACTGCGTTGCGTTCGACCTGAACACCGACGCGGTGGCAAAGGTGGCGGACGAGGGCGCGACGGGAGCGGAGAGCTTCGCGGACCTCGTCGCCAAGCTCGACAAGCCGCGCGCGGTCTGGATGATGGTGCCGGCCGGCGTCGTCGACCAGACGATCGCCGAGCTGGCACCGCACCTCGAGGAGGGCGACACGCTGATCGACGGCGGCAACTCCTACTACCACGACGACCTGCGCCGCTCGGCAGAGCTGCGCGAGCGCGGGATCCACTATCTGGACGTCGGCGTCAGCGGCGGCGTCTGGGGGCTCGAGCGCGGCTACTGCCACATGATCGGCGGCGACGAGGAGGCCGTCGTGCGGCTCGAGCCGATCTTCGAGTCGCTGGCGCCGGGCGTCGACGCGGCGCCGCGCACCCCGGGCCGCGAGGGCGAGCCGTCGCAGGCCGAGAAGGGCTACCTGCACTGTGGCCCGTCTGGCGCCGGCCACTTCGTGAAGATGGTCCACAACGGCATCGAGTACGGCGTTATGGCCGCCTACGCCGAGGGGCTGAACGTCCTCCGCCATGCCAACGTCGGCAAGCGCGAGCACGAGGTCGACGCCGAGACCACGCCGCTGCGCGACCCGGCGCTCTACCAGTACGACCTCGACCTGCCCGAGGTCGCCGAGATGTGGCGGCGCGGCAGCGTGATCGGATCCTGGCTGCTCGACCTGACCGCCAGCGCGCTGCGCAAGAGCCCCGACCTAGAGGACTTCGGCGGCCGCGTGTCGGACTCCGGCGAGGGCCGCTGGACCGCGATCGCGGCGATCGACGAGGCCGTCCCGACGCCCGTCCTGACTTCCGCCCTATACGAGCGCTTCTCCTCGCGCGGCGAGTCCGACTTCGCCGACAAGCTGCTCTCCGCCATGCGCTTCGAGTTCGGCGGCCACCACGAGAAGCCCGGTAGTTAGACCCGCCGGGGGTTGTGCGACGCTTGCGCGATGCTCGGGCTGCCCGACACGGTGCGCGCCTGCCTGTTCGACATGGACGGTGTGCTGACCGACACCGCCAGCGTGCACGCGGAGGCGTGGAAGCGGATGTTCGACGAGTACCTGCGCGCGAAGGTCGGGCCGGACGCCGCGCCGTTCGACATCGCGTCGGACTACGGGCTCTACGTCGACGGCAAGCCGCGCGAGGACGGGGTGCGCGACTTCCTGGCGTCGCGCGGGATAGTGCTGCCTGAGGGGACGCCAGACGACGGCCCCGAGGACGACACGGTCTACGGAGTGGGTAAGCGCAAGAACGTGCTGGTGCTGAAGCTGATCGACGAGCGGGGCGTCGACGTCTACGCGGGCTCGGTGAGGTTCGTCGACGCCGCGCGCGCCGCGGGCCTGAAGACCGCCGTGGTCTCGTCGAGCGCGAACACGAAGCTGATCCTCGAGAGCGCCGGGCTCGACGACCGCTTCGACGCGCGCGTCGACGGCGTGACGCTCGCGACCGATAACATCAAGGGAAAGCCGGCGCCGGACTCCTTCCTGCGCGCCGCCGAGCTGCTCGGCGTGCCGGCGACCGCGGCGGCGGTCTTCGAGGACGCGCTCGCCGGCGTCGAGGCCGGCCGCGCCGGCGGCTTCGGCATCACCGTCGGCGTCGATCGCCACGGCCAGCCGGACGCCCTGCGTGAGCACGGCGCGGACGTCGTCGTATCCGACCTAGCGGAGCTGCTGACATGAGAGACCAGGACCGCCACCCGCCCGAACCGTGGGCGTTCGTCGAGCGCGGCATCAAGCTCGACCGCCTCGCCCAGACGGAGTCGCTCTTCGCGCTCGCCAACGGCCACATCGGGCTGCGCGGCAACCTCGACGAGGGCGAGCCGGTCGGGGTCAGCGGCACCTACCTCAACGGCTTCTACGAGTCCTACCCGCTCCAGTACGGCGAGCGCGGCTACGGCTTCGCGGAGGACGGCCAGACGGTCGTCAACGTGCCCGACGGCAAGATCGTGCGGCTGCAGGTCGAGGACGAGCCGCTCGACATCCACCGCGGCACGCTCGAGCACCACGAACGGCGGCTCGACTTCCGCTCTGGCGTGCTCGAGCGCGACCTGCGCTGGCGGACCGCCTCCGGCGTTGCGGTGAAGGTGAGCACCAAGCGACTGGTCTCGCTGTCGCTGCGCAGCGTCGCAGCAATCCTCTATGAGGTCGAGGCCGTCGACCAGAAGGCGCGGATCGCGCTGCAGTCCAACCTCCAGGTCAACCGCATGCGCGCGCAGGAGCTCGACGACCCGCGCGGCGGCCGCCACATCGAGGACGCGCTGCGCTCGGAGCTGTCGGTTCACGATGACGTGCGCGTCGTGCTCGGCCACGTCACGCGCGCGTCGGGACTGTCGATGGCCTCGGGCATGGACCACGTGATCGAGTGCGACAGCGACGTCGAGCAGCTGACCCAGTCCGAGGCCGACCTCGGCCGTGTGACGATGTCGGTCGAGCTGCAGCCGGGCGAGAAGCTGCGCGTCGTCAAGTTCGTCTCCTACCACTGGTCCTCGCAGCAGAGCGTCGAGTGGCTGCGAGACCAGGTCGACGCCAGCCTCGAGAGCGCGATCGCCGAGGGCTTCGACGGCCTCGTCGAGGAGCAGCGCGAAATCCTCGACCGCTACTGGGAGCGCGCCGACATCCAGGTGGAGGGCGACGAGGAGCTGCAGCAGGCGCTGCGCTTCGCGATGTTCCACATCTTCCAGTCGGCGGCACGCAACGAGGGGCGCGCGATCCCGGCCAAGGGGCTGACCGGCACCGGCTACGACGGCCACGCGTTCTGGGACACCGAGACCTTCGTGCTGCCGCTGCTCACCTTCACCGCGCCGGCGACCGTGCGCCACGCGCTGATCTGGCGCCATTCGATCCTCGACGCCGCGCGCGACCGCGCCGAGCAGCTGCACCTGCGCGGCGCCGCGATGCCGTGGCGGACGATCCACGGCGAGGAGTGCTCGGGCTACTGGCCGGCGGGCACCGCCGCGTTCCACGTCAACGCGGACATCGCCGACGCCGTGCGGCGCTACGTGATGGTCACCGGCGACGTCGACTTCGAGGAGAAGTACGGCTGCGAGCTGCTGGTCGAGACGGCCCGGCTCTGGGAGAGCCTCGGCCACCACGACGACTACGGCACCTTCCGGATCGACGGCGTCACCGGGCCGGACGAGTACTCGGCGCTCGTCGACAACAACGTCTTCACGAACCTGATGGCCCAGCTCAACCTCGAGTCGGCCTACGCCTGCACCGACCGCCACCCCGAGGTGGCGAAGCGGCTCGGCGTCGACGAGGAGGAGCGCGAGGCGTGGAAGCGCGCTGCCGACGCGATGTACATCCCGTTCGACGAGAAGGCGGGCGTCCACCCCCAGGACGACAGCTTCCTCCACCACCAGCGCTGGGACTTCGAGAACACGCCCGAGGAGAACTACCCGCTGCTGCTGCACTACCCGTACTTCCAGCTCTACCGCGAGCAGGTGATCAAGCAGGCCGACCTCGTGCTGGCGATGCAGATCCGCGGCGACGCCTTCACGCCGGAGCAGAAGCTCGCCAACTTCGACTACTACGAGCCGCTCTGCGTGCGCGACTCGTCGCTGTCGGCGGCAACGCAGGCGGTGATCGCCGCCGAGGTCGGCCATCTCGAGCTGGCCAAGGACTACCTCTACGAGGCGTCGCACATGGACATCGCCGACCTCGAGCGCAACACCGCCGACGGGCTGCACATGGCGTCGCTGGCCGGCGCGGTGATCGCCACGGTCGCGGGGTTCGGCGGGCTGCGCGAGCAGGGCGGCAAGCTGCGGTTCCAACCGCGGCTGCCCGAGGGGATCGACCGGCTCTGCTTCGGCTTCGAGCTGCGCGGCACGCTGCTGCGGGTCGAGGTCCTGCCTGGGGAGGCGACCTACCGCGTCGAGCGCGGCGACGGCATTCACCTGACGCACTGGGGCGAGGCGGTCGACCTGACCGCCAAGCACGCCGCGACGCTGCCAATCCCGGCGGCGCCCGACCTTCCGACGCCCTCGCAGCCGCCGGGCCGCGAGCCGGGGCGGCGCCGACCGCGACGACCGATCGACTACGCGCCGCTCGAGGCGCGCCCGCTCGAGGACCGCGCCTAGCGGTGACCGGCCGCGGCGGCGACGACGGTGTGGTCCACGACCTCGTCGCGTCGCTCGACTACCCGATGTTCATCGTCACCGTCGCAGCGGGCGACGAGCGGGCCGGCTGCCTGGTCGGCTTCGCGACGCAGTGCAGCATCGATCCGCCGCGCTTCCTCGTCTGCCTCTCCGAGCGCAACCGCACCTTCGAGGTGGCGGCGCGGACGGAGCTGCTGATCGTCCACATGGTCCCGAGCGAGGCGACCGAGCTGGCCGACCTGTTCGGCGGCGAGACCGGCGACGAGGTCGACAAGTTCGCCCGCTGCGACTGGCGGCCCGGCCCCGGCGGAGCGCCGGTGCTCGACGGCTGCGAGAACTGGTTCGCGGGCCGGGTGCTGGAGCGCTTCGCGGTCGGCGACCACCACGCCTACCTGCTCGAGCCGTGCGCGGCCCACAGCGGAGACGACCACGGTCAGTTCAACTTCCATCGCGCGAAGCGGATCGAGGCGGGACATCCCGCCTAGCGGCGATCGCCGCGACTGGGAATCGCCGGGCCGGGTAGGAGCCCGTCATGACAGAGCAGAAAGACGACATGAAGCCCGGCGACGAGGTCCCGCCCGGCACCGACGCGGCCGGTCCAGCGCCCTGCCCGCAGTGTGGCGGGGACGGCAAGGTCGATGGCGGGGAGTGCGACCTGTGTCGCGGGACCGGCGAGATCGAGCAGCCCGTCGGCGGGGGCTGAGGTGGACTCGCTCCGTTGGGCGTCCTCGAGGACCGGTTCGCGCCGAGCGGTTTGAGGGGCGCTGTGGCTAGTAGCTGGTGCTGCTCCGCGTGACTGTCGGCTGGGTAGGGCGGAGTGCGGGCGGGTTGGCGGCCGATCAGTCGGCTCGGTCCTTGGCCGTCGAGGTTCTCAGCAGTACTTTCACCCGGGGCGGGCTCCGTGTCCGCCGGGACAGTGCATAACGACCGTCTGGCCATCCTCGTAGCGCACCGGCGGGATTCCTGCACCTAGGCCATGCGGTTCGACCGCCTAAGCCCCTTGCTCGCGGGCCGATGGGACCTCTGCATGCGGTGCCCTGGCCCCCCGGAGACCGCCCGCCACCCGCCCGATCCAAGTCCTCGAAGACACCCACAGGAACACCGCCAGCCCCATCCCTCACCCTTATGGTCCCACCGATGGACGCCTGGGTAGCGAGCGCCGCTGAGCAGATCGCGGCGCGAGCCGAGCGCGACCTCGAGGCGCTGGTCGCGGTCTCTTCGCCGTCGGGCGACGTCGAGGGCGCAGAGGAGTGCATCGCGCTGGTCGGCGCGCTGGCTCCGCCGGAGGCGGAGATCGAACGGCGACCGTGCTCGTCGCCGGGGCATGCCGACGACGTGCTGCTGCGCCTGGGCGGCAGCGGCTCGGCGCGGCTACTGCTGCTCGGCCACATCGACACCGTCGTCGGCCACGCCAGCCACCGACCGGTCGAGCGCGACGGCGGGCGCCTGGTCGGCTCGGGGAGCATCGACATGAAGGGCGGCGACGTGCTCGCGCTCGGGGTCCTGCGCGCGCTCGCCGAGCGGACCGCCGACTTCGCGGAGGTCGCGCTGCTGCTCGTCACCGACGAGGAGTGGCGCTCGGCGCCGTTCGCCCACGTCGAGGCCTTCGCCGGCTGGGACGCCTGCCTCTGCTTCGAGGCGGGCCAGCGCACTGCCGAGGGCGAGGAGGCGGTGATCGTGCGGCGCAAGGCGGCAGCGACGCTGCGCGTGAGCGCGGCCGGCCGCTCCGCGCACTCCGGCTCGGCGCCCGAGCGCGGCCGCAACGCGCTGCTCGCGCTGGCTGCCGCCGCGCAGGCGGTCGCTGCGGCCAATGACCCCGCCGGCGCCGACGAGTTGACGGCCGTCCCGACGATCCTGCGCTCCGGCGATGCCTTCAACGTCGTCCCCGGCGACGGCGAGCTCTTCTGCGACCTGCGCTCGAACCGCACCGACGCCTTCGACGAGGTGCGCGCGCTCGTCCCAGACGAGGTCGGCGGCGCGACGCTCGGCACCCAGTTCATCCGCCTCTGGCCGGCAATGGACGCGCGCGCCGCGACGGCGCCGCTGATCGCCGCGGCGGCCGACCGCCTCCGCCGGCCGATCGCCGCCGCCGGCCGCGGCGGAGCCAGCGACGCCAGCCACTTCGCCAGCGTCGTCCCGGTGACGATCGACGGCCTCGGGCCACGCGGCGGCGGCGCGCACGCCAGCGACGAGTACGTCCTCGCCGAATCGCTCTATCCGCGTGCCGAGGTCGCCCTCGCGATCGTCGACGCGGTGCTGACCAGCGGCGCCCGCTAGCGCCTGTATCGGCGCCGCGGGCCCTCGATGACCGCGTCCGAGTAGTACGGCGGCTTGCCGCCCGCGGCGGCAAGGACGCGGCGGCGCATCTCTGCGACCACCCGCGGCCGGCGCTCGGACACGTCGACGTGCTCGCCCGGGTCCGCCCTGAGGTCGTAGAGCCGCTCGTTGCGTCCGTCGTTTTGGACCTGGTAGGCCCAGCGGTAGTCGCGCACGTAGGTGCTGTTGCCGTAGCCGCCGACGGCGTAGGGCCGGTCCTCGTCCGGCAGGCCCGCAGTCAGCACCGGGGTCAGGTCGGCGCCCTCGAAGGTCGACGGGCGGCCGATCCCAGCCAGGGACGCCAGCGTCGGCGCCACGTCGTGGGTCGAGGCGAACCAGTTGCTCGCCTGGCCGGCGCCCGCGCCGCCGGGCTCGCGCAGCAGGAGCGGCACGTGGATCAGCTCGGGGTAGAGCTTGCCCGGCCCCTTCCCGGTCCAGTTGCGCTCGCCGAGGAAGACCCCGTGATCGCTGACCAGGACGATCGCCGTCGAGTCGTCGAGCCCGAGCTTCCAGAGCCGGTCGAGGAACAGGCCGAGCCAGCGGTCGGTCATCGTGACGGCCGCCTTGTAGGTCGTCTGCAGGCGGGCGATCTGGGCCGCTTCGAGGTAGTTCGAGGCGTAGGTGTAGCCGACCTCGGCGATCTCGTAGCCGCGGTAGTCCGGGTCGCCGTACATGTCTAGGTAGTGGCGCGGCGGGATCCATGGCTCGTGGGGGTCGAAGCTGTCGACGACCATCAGGAACTGCTTCTGGCGCTTTGCGATCGGCAGCAGCTTCGCGGCCGACCGGAACACCCGCGAGGCGGCCTGCTCGACCTCGTTGTGGCCGCGGCCGTTGTTGGCCAGGTACTGCTGAATCGACGCGATCCGCCGCTCGTTGCGCAACGGCCCCGGCGGCAGCCGGCGCAGCGCCGCCGAGCGCGGAACGCTCTTGCGCGGCCGGCGCGCCCCGCGCTGGCCGTGGACTCGCACGAAGCGGTCGGGCGTGCGGCGGAACGGCTCGAGCGCACGCGTGTAGCCGAGGAACGGATTGTCGGTCACATAGGACGTCCACCAGCCCGCCCGCCGCAGCGCGGTGATCAGCGTCTCGGAGCCGGGGGCGATCGGCTGCCAGCCCGGCCGGCCGGCCATCCCCTCCCACGGCCGCCAGCCGCGGAACGGGTAGGCGTGGCGTCCGGACATGATCGACCGCCGCGCCGGCATCGTCGGCATCGCCTCCGGGAAGACGTGCGTGAAGCGCATGCTGCCGCCCGCAAGCTCGTCGATGTTCGGCGTCCGCATCCCGCGCGCGCCGTAGCAGCGCAGGTGATCGGCGCGCAGGCTGTCGAGGACGATCAGCACGACGTTGCGGCGCTCGCTGGCTGCCAGCGCCCGGCTGATCGAGCGCCAGCCGCCTGACCCGCCGGCGACACCCAGACCAGCGATTCCGGCGACGCCGGCTGCGCCGAGCAGCTCGCGCCGGCTCAGCCCGCCCTCGTCGTCCTGCCCCGCCCGCCGCGCCATCCCGACTGACAACTCAGGAGAACCGCTAAAGGTGCGCCGCTACCATCCGATTCTCTCTTTGCCGTGTTCGGGGGGCTCGGACTCGCATGCGAACGCTTCTGCCCATCCTCGCCTGCGCCCTGTGCGCAGTTCTGCTCGCCGCGCCACGCGCGGACGGGCCGGCGCCTGCCGAGGCGCAGGTGGAGAGCCAAGCGCGGCCGAACGTCGTCGTCCTGATGACCGACGACCAGACGCTGCGCTCGATGCGCGCGATGCCGCGCACGCGTGCGCTGATCGGCGCCCAGGGCGCGCGCTTCGCCAACTCCTTCGTCAGCAACCCGCGCTGCTGTCCCGCGCGCGCCACCTTCCTCACCGGTCAGTACTCGCACAACAACGGCGTGCTGACCAACGGCCCGCCGCTCGGCGGCTGGCAGCGGCTGCGCGGAACTTCGAACTGGCTGCCTACATGGCTGCGCAGCGCCGGCTACCGCACCGTCCACGTCGGCAAGTTCCTCAACCACTACGGCGTCGACGACCCGCACGAGGTCCCGCCCGGCTGGGACGAGTGGTACGGGACGATCGACCCGACGACCTACCGCTACTACGGCTACACCGTCAACGAGAACGGGGAGCTGCGCACCTACGGCCGCGACCACGACCCGCGCTGGTACTCGACCGACTTCGCCTCGCGTCGCTCCGCCGGGATCGTCGAGCGGCTCGCGCCGGAGACCCAGCCGTTCTTCCTGTCGGTCGCCTTCCTGGCGCCGCACACAGGCGGCCCGTACGAAGCCGGCGACCCGACGTCGCTCGGCACGCCGGCGGTCGCCGAGCGCCACCGCGGCGCCTACGCGAGCCTGCCACTGCCGCGGCTGGCCGCCTTCGACGAGGCCGACGTCTCCGACAAGCCGCCGTTCCTGCGCCGGCCGCGGTTGAGGCCGCGCGCGATCGCCGACATCGAGGCCCTCTACCGCCAGCGGCTCGAGTCGCTGCTCGCGGTCGACGAGGGGATCGAGCAGATCGTCGACGCGCTGCGCCGCAGCGGCGAGCTTCACAACACGCTGATCGTCTTCACCTCCGACAACGGCTACATGGCCGGCGAGCACCGCCTCCCGCACGGCAAGGCGAAGGCCTACGACCCCTCGATCCGCGTGCCGCTGATGATCCGCGGCCCGGGCGTCCCGGTCGGCGTCGAGCCGCAGCAGATGGTCGTCAACGCCGACCTCGCGCCGACGATCCTCGAGGCGGCGCGCGCGACCGCCGGCCGCGTCCAGGACGGCCGCTCGCTGCTGCCGCTGACGCGCGACCCCTCCCTCGGCACCGGCCGCCCGGTACTGGTCGAGATCGCGAAGGGGGCCGGCATGAAGACGACGGCGATCCGCACGCCGCGCTGGCTCTACGCCGAGCACGCCGGCGGTTGGAGCGAGCTCTACGACGTCGTTGCCGATCCGCAGCAGCTGCGCAGCCTGCACGCCGACCCGACGCTCGCGGGGGTGCGCGCGCGGCTCGCCAGCCAGCTGGCGGTACTGCGCGCGTGCGCAGGGCTGTCCTGCCGCCAGCCGTTCGCCGAGCCCGCGCGACGGGCGCGGCGACGTCACGGCGCGGGTACTCGGCGGCTCGGTAAGCGACCCGTTCACCGCAACTCGCGGTCGCCTCGCCGGTTCTAGGGCTGAGCCCAGATCGGAGGCGTCATGTTGAAGCCCACCGCGCTCCTCGCAGCGCTGACCCTTGCCATCGTCGCGGCCGCCGCAGCGCCGGCAGGCGCGCAGACGGCGG
>DATABV010000047.1:0-11830 GCA_036259395.1 Thermoleophilaceae bacterium
CAGAGCTCGGAGTCCGCGGTATTCGGCGGCACCTTCTCGAGCGAGAGGCTCGCCAGCGCCGCGCGCAGGTAGAGCCCGGTGCCGCCGACGACGATCGGCCGCCTGCCGTTGGCCAGGGCGGCGTCGATCTCCGCGTGGGCGCGCGGCATGTAGTCACCGAGCGAGAACGGCTTGGTAAGCGGGACGACGCCGATCAGGCGGTGCTCCAGGCGACTCTGTTCCTCGGCGCTCGCGGTGCCGGTGAGAATCGACAGCCCCTCGTAGACCTGCAGCGCGTCGCAGGAGACGGCTACCGGATCCTCGCCCCGCTCGCGCAGGCGGTCGGCCAGCTCCAGCGCGACCGCGGTCTTCCCGACCCCGGTCGGCCCGAAAAGCGCGACGATTTCCACCGATCAGGCGCCGATGCGGGCGAGCAGCGACTCCTGGCCGGCGAGCGTTTGGCTGGTCGCCGAGTGGATCTCGACGAGGGCCGTCTCCCCCGGGCTCGCCAGTCCCTCGAAGTTGACGGTCTTGTTGTGCGTCGTCCTTCCGCGCAGCTTGGAGGGGTCCGTCCGCGACGGTCCCTCGACCAGCACCTCGACGGTTCGCCCGACGAAGCGCTGCGCCCGTTCGTCGGCGTGCCGCTGCACGGCCTCGACCAGGCGCTCCATCCGCTCGCGCTTTACGTCGTGCGGCAGCTGGTCTTCCAGCTCGGCCGCCAGCGTCCCGCGGCGCGGGGAGAATATGAACGTGAACGCCGAGTCGTAGCGGACCTCCTCGACGACCTCCATCGTCTCCTCGAAGTCGGCATCGCTCTCGCCCGGGAAGCCGACGATGATGTCCGTCGTGATCGAGCAGTCCGGCACGATCTCGCGGATCAGGGCGACGCGGTCCATGTAGCGCTGGCGGTTGTAGGTGCGGCGCATCGCCTTGAGGATGCGGCTCGACCCCGACTGCAGCGGCAAGTGGATGTGCGGGCAGACGCTCGCCAGCTCGGCATGGGCGCGGATGACGTCCTCGCGCATGTCCTTGGGGTGCGGGCTGGTGTAGCGGACGCGGTCGATGCCGTCGACCGCGTCGACCATCGCCAGCAGCTCCGCGAAGCTGACCTGGGCTCCGGCCGGCAGGTCGCGCCCGTACGAGTTGACGTTCTGGCCGAGCAGGGTCACCTCGCGCACGCCGTCGGCCGCGAGGCGCTCGATCTCCGCGATCAGCTCGCCGGCGGGCCGCGAGACCTCACGCCCGCGCGTCGAGGGGACGATGCAGTAGGAGCAGACGCAGTTGCAGCCGACCGAGATCTGGACCCAGCCCTGGAAGTCGCGCTCGCGCTTGGCGGGCAGGTGGCCGGTGAAGCCCTCGAACTCGAAGTAGCCCTGGGCGGTCAGGTTGTCGCTGGTCAGGAACTCCGCGAGCCGGTGGACCTGGCCGGGCCCGAACGCGACGTCGACGAACGGGAACTGCTCGAAGACCTTCTCCTTCATCGACTGCGACCAGCAGCCGCCGACACCGACGATCCGCGTCGGATCCTCGCTCTTGAGCCGCTTCGCCTCGCCGAGATGCCCGACGAAGCGGCTGTCGGCCTTCTCGCGGATCGAGCAGGTGTTGAAGAGGATCAGGTCCGCGTCCGCGCGCTCCGGCGCCTCGCGGTAGCCCAGCGAGTCGAGCATCCCCTTCATCCGCTCGGAGTCGTGCTCGTTCATCTGGCAGCCGAACGTCGTGAGGTGGTACTTCCTCATGTCGAAAAGGTACCGACCTCAGAGGGTATGACCGCCGGCCTGGCCGGCACCCGGCCAAGGACCGATGGGGGGCTCGGGGGGCGCGAGCCCCCCGGCCTCATCCAGATCCGCTCACCTCGCTATGTCCACAGCACGGCTCTCGCGGATCACGGTGACCTTGATCTGGCCCGGGTACTCGAGCTCGCGCTCGACCTCGCGGGCGATCTCACGCGAGAGGATCGTGGCGCCGTCGTCGTCGACCTCGTCCGGCCTGACGATCACGCGCAGCTCGCGGCCTGCCTGCATCGCGTAGACCTTCTCGACCCCTGTGTGACGGGCGGCGACGCCCTCGAGGTCGTGCAGGCGCGTCACGTAGTGCTCGAGCGAGTCGCCGCGGGCGCCGGGACGCGCGCCGGAGAGTGCGTCGACGATCTGCACGATCACCGCCTCGACGGTCTGGGGCTCGACCTCGTTGTGGTGCGCGGCGATCGCGTGGGCGACGGCGTCGGACTCGCCGTGGCGCCGAGCCAGGTCCGCACCGACGAGCGCGTGCGGGCCGTCGACCTCCTGCGACACCGCCTTGCCGATGTCGTGCAGCAGCGCCGCGCGCGCGGCGACCTTGGCGTTTCCGCCCAGCTCCTCGGCGATCAGCCTTGCGAGGCGGGCACACTCGACCGAGTGATCGAGGACGTTCTGTCCATAGCTGGTCCGGAAGCGGAGCCGGCCCAGCAGCGTGACGAGCTCCGGATGGGCGGTTCCGACGCCGGCGTCGAGCGTCGCCTCTTCGCCGAGCTCGACGATGCGCCGGTCGAGCTCCGAGCGCGCCTGGCCATAGACCTCCTCGATCCTCGCGGGATGGATGCGGCCGTCGGCAAGGAGCTTCTCGAGCGTCAGACGGGCGACCTCGCGTCGCAGGCCGTCGAAGCCCGAGAGCACGACGGTGCTCGGCGTGTCGTCGATGATCACGTCGATGCCCGTCAGCGTCTCGAGCGCACGGATGTTTCGCCCCTCGCGGCCGATGATCCGTCCCTTCAGCTCGTCGGACTCGAGCTGGATCGACGTGACGGTGGTTTCCGCCGAGTGGCGGCTGGCGACACGCTGCATGCACGTCGCGAGGATGCTGCGAGCGCGGCGCTCGGCGTCATGGCGGGTCTCGTCCTCTACCTGGCGGATCAGCCGTGCGCGCTCGTGGCGCAGATCGTCCTCGAGCTCGGCGAGCAGAGCAGCGCGCGCCTCGGCGACGCTCATGCCCGCGGCCTGCTCGAGCTCGTCTAGGCGACGCTCGCGACTCCGCCCAACCGCAGGCGCCCCCACCGCACGAGCGCTGTGGGCGAGCGCGAGCCGTCGCCGCGCTCGTGGCGCCAGCAGCACGACCCCTCCCGACACAGCCGCCGCGACCAGCGCCGCGAGCAGGATCTCCATCTCACAGTCTCCTTAGCGTCGACCAGATACGGCCGCTCGGAGACCAGGTTAGTGACCCGGCGAACCCCCCGCAAACACAGGCTTACCGAAAGGATAAGCCCGTGTAGAGCCGTACGCCAATGTGTCTAGCCTGCCATATGCGCGCGGACGGCGTCATACGCCAGCTCCGGCGCGTAGCCCTTGCGGACGAGCATCCGCCATGCGCGGTCGCGGCCGCGGTCGTCGGCCGGCGGCTCGCGCACCTTCTCGGCCAGCAGCGCGAGCGCCGACACGAGCTCACCGTCGCGGTCCTGCTGGGCGACGGCTGCCTCCACGAGATCGCGCGCAACCCCCCGACGGCGCAGCTCGCGCTCGATCCGCTCCGCTCCCCAGCGCTCGAGCGTTCGCTTGTCCTCGGCGAAGCGGCGTGCGAAGCCGGCGTCGTCGAGCAGTCCGGCCCGTTCGAGCTCGGCTACGGCCGCGTCGATCGCGTCGGGCTCGACGCGCTTGCCCTCGAGATAGGCCCGCAGCTCGCCCACGCTGCGCTCGCGCCGGTTCAGCGCCTTGAACGCCAGGTCGAGCGCGCGCTGCGCCTCGTCCATTGCGCTAAGCGGCCTCGCGGACCTCACCCGTCTCGGGGTCGACGCCGGCGGGCGGCTCGACCGCGGCGATCGGGCCGTCCTTCGCGATGCCGACCGCGGCGTGGATCTTCTGCTCGATCTCCTCCATCACCGCCGGGTTCTCGCGCAGGAACCCCTTGGCGTTGTTGCGCCCCTGGCCGAGCCGCTGCTCGCCGTAGGAGAAGAACGAGCCGGACTTCTGGACGATGTCGTGCTCGATCCCCAGGTCGAGGATGCAGCCCGCCGACGAGATGCCGAGCCCGTACTCGATGTCGAACTCGGCCTGGCGGAACGGCGATGCGACCTTGTTCTTGACGACCTTGACGCGGACGCGGTTGCCAACTGCCTCGGTGCCCTCCTTGAGCGTCTCGATCCGCCGGATGTCGAGCCGCTGGGACGAGTAGAACTTCAGCGCGCGGCCGCCCGGCTGGGTCTCCGGCGAGCCGAACATCACGCCGATCTTCTCGCGGATCTGATTCGTCAGCAGGCAGAGCGTGTTGGCGCGGTTGAGGTTGCCGGCCAGCTTGCGCATCGCCTGGCTCATCATCCGCGCCTGGAGCCCGACCGTCTGGTCGCCCATCTGCCCCTCGAGCTCGACCTTCGGCGTCAGCGCGGCGACCGAGTCGATCGCGACGACGTCGATCGTGCCCGAGCGGATCAGCATGTCCGCGATCTCGAGCGCCTGCTCGCCGTAGTCGGGCTGCGAGACCAGCAGCTCGTCGACGTCGACGCCGATCCGCTTGGCGTAGATCGGGTCCATCGCGTGCTCGGCGTCGATGAAGGCGCAGATCCCGCCGCGCTTCTGGGCCTCGGCGAGCACGTGGTAGACGAGCGTCGTCTTGCCCGAGGACTCCGGTCCGAAGACCTCGACGATCCGCCCGCGCGGGAGGCCGCCGACGCCGAGCGCCAGGTCCAGCGACAGAGCGCCGGTCGGGATCGCCGAGACGCGCACCTGGGCGCTCTCGTCGCCCATCTTCATGATCGCCCCCTCGCCGTGATCCTTGCGGATCTGCGCCAGCGCGCTGTTCAACGCGGCGTCGCGGGCCTTGGCGGCCTTCTCCTGGTCCTTGTCCATGGCGGTCTCCTCTAAGTCCGTTAGGGATACGAGGCTAGGTAGCCAACCGGACGGTTAGAGACGGACGACCGTGGTTCTGCAACGTCTATGTCACGCGGCGAGCAGCCTGCGCAGCAGGTGCAGCCCGACCGTCGTCGACCGGTCGCGGATCTCGGCGCGGTCGCCGGGCAGCCGCGCGCTGCGCACGAGCCCCTCGCCGCCGGCGCGCTTGGCGCACCAGAACACCGTCCCGACCGGCTTCTCGTCGCTGCCGGCGGGTCCCGCGACGCCGGTGACCGAGATCGCGACCTGGGCCTCGAAGCGCTTCAGCGCCCCATCGGCCATCGCCTCGGCGACCTCTCCCGAGACCGCGCCGTGGCGCTCGATCAGCGTCGCGTCGACCCCCAACAGCGCCGTCTTGGCCGCGTTGGAGTAGGCGACGACGCCGCCCGCGACGAAGTCCGAGGCGCCGGGGCGCTCGGTCAGGCGCGCCGCCAGCAGACCCCCGCTGCACGACTCCGCCGTCGCCACCATGTCCGTCCCGAGCAGTCGCGCCACCTGCTCGTCGACGGTCGAGCCGTCGGTCGAGAAGAGCGTGTCGGAGTGGCGCTCGGCGATCAGCGCGGCGAGCGCATCCCAGGCCGGCGCGGCGGCCGCCTCGTAGCGGGTCACCACCTCGACCTCGCCGCGCCGCAGGCAGGTCGTGATCTCGAGGGCGTCGAAGTCGTCGATCTGCTGCTCGGCGACGCGCAGCGTCTCAGCGATCTCCGACTCGGGGATCCCGAACAGCCGCAGCATCGCCTGCTCGTACGCCGTCGCCCTCCCGAGCACCGCCTGGAAGGCATCGGACGCGAGCACGGCGGGCCACATCGCATGCAGCTCGCGCGGCGGCCCGGGCAACACGACGACCGCGGGCAGCCCGTCCGCTGCCGGCACGACCATCCCCGGTGCTGTGCCGGCCGGCTCGATGACGGTCGCGCCTCTCGGAACGAGCGCCTGCTTTCGGTTCGCCGCCCGGATCGCGTCGAGGTCGAGGTTCGGCCAGCGCTTCATCAGCGGCCGCAGGATCTCGGCGATCCGCTGTTCGAGCGCCTCGTCGAGCGACCGCTCGCGGCCGGTGAAGCGGGCGACGATCTCGAGCGTCACGTCGTCGGCGGTCGGGCCGAGGCCGCCGCTGGTGAAGATCACGTCGACGCCCTGCCCCGCGAGGAAGCGCAGCTGGGCCTCCATGTCCTCAGGGCGGTCGCCGCAGATCGTGATGTGGGCGAGGTCGATGCCGAGCTCGCCGAGCCGGTCTGACAGCCACGGCCCGTTGCGGTCGCGCACGCGGCCGGTCAGGACCTCCGTGCCGGTCACCACCACGCCGGCGCGGGCGCTCATGCGCAGGGGGCCTCGGTCGCGTCGAGCTCGGTCGAGCCGTCGCGGGTGAGGTCGAGGGCGATCGGGTCGCCGCTCGGATCGAGAGTCAGCGGCTTGCCGTTGAGCGCCACCCTGGCCGACCGCTTGCCGAGGTTGACCCTCACCTGGCGAGCATTGCGGAAGCTGCGCGGCGCGTCGAGCGTGTCCTCGAACAGGACCGGCGTGCCGGGCCCGCTGTCGACGCAGACGTAGGTGGGCTCGGCGGGCGCGATGCGCACGTTGACTCCGCGCGGTTTGGCGCCGGCGCGCCGGCGGCGCTGCAGGGCGCGCTGGCGCTGGCGCTGCTGGGCGGTCGGCGGCTGGGTCTCGGTAGTCGCCGCGCGCTCGGCGGGCGGGTCGTCGTCGCCCGAATCGCCACCGAGCAGTCCGAGCAGCAGCAGGAAGCCGATCAGCCCGACCGCGACCGCGCCGGCGATCAGCCCTCCGCGGCGCGGCGGCCGCTGCGGCTGGCGCCGTCCGCCACGGCCCCTGTCGCGCCGGTCGCGCGCCGGCATCGGGGCCAGCGGCTGGAACTCGGGACCGTCGCTGCGCTCCTCGGTCAGGCGGTACTCCTCGACCAGCAGATAGGGGTCGACGCCGACCACCTCGGCGTAGGTGCGCAGGAACGTCTTGACGAACGTTGGGCCGGGCAGCAGCCCCCACTCCTCGTTCTCGAGCGCGCGCAGGTACTTCGCACGGATCTTCGTGCGCTCCTCGACATCCGCGATGTCCAGGCGCTGGCGCATGCGCGCCTCGCGCAGCGTCTCACCGATCGGAGGCATCAGTGCATCCTACGGCCGGAGCGCGACCGTCAATCGGGCGCGGCGACGGGCTCGGCACTCGCGGGGTCCTCTAGCGCAGCGAGCACGCGCGGCAGCTCGGCCTCGCCGATCAGCACGTTGCGCGCCTTGGAGCCCTCGTAGCCGGAGATCACTCCCCGCCGCTCGAGCATGTCGATCAGCCGGCCGGCGCGCGTGTAGCCGACGCGCAAACGGCGTTGCAGCATCGAGGTCGAGGCGGTGTCCATCTGGACGACGGTGCGGATCGCCTCCGCAAGCAGCTCGTCCTGGTCGGGGTCGTAGTCACCTCGGTCGTCGTCGCCGTCCTCGCTCTCGACCGCCTCGAGCAGCTCCTCGTGCAGCTCGGGCTCGCCCTGGCGGCGCCAGTGGGCGGTCAGCTTCTCGATCTCCTCCTCGTCGACGAAGGCGCCCTGGATCCGGTTGAGCTTCGAGCCGTTGCCGGGCTTGAACAGCATGTCGCCCTTGCCGAGCAGCGACTCGGCGCCGTTCTGGTCGAGGATCACGCGCGAGTCGGTCTGCGAGGAGACCGCGAAGGCGATCCGCGCGGGCACGTTCGCCTTGATCATCCCGGTGATGATGTCCGCGCTCGGCCGCTGCGTCGCGAGCAGGAGGTGGATGCCGACGGCGCGCGACTTCTGCGCCAGCCGGATGATCGCGTCCTCGACCTCGCCCGGGGCGATCATCATCAGGTCGGCGAGCTCGTCGATCACGCAGAGCACGTACGGCAGCGGCCGCTCGCCATTGCGCACCCGCATCCGGTTGAGCTCCTCGAGCTTGCGCGTGCGCGCCTTGCTCATCAGCGAGTAGCGCTGCTCCATCTCGCCGATCAGGTTCTGCAGCACGTTGGCGGCGAGGCGCGGGCTGGTGACGACCGGCGTCAGCAGGTGCGGGATCTGCTCGTAGAGGTTGAGCTCGACTTGCTTCGGGTCGACGAGCACGAGCCGCACGTCATTCGGCGACGAGCGCATCAGGATCGAGGCGAGCATCGCGTTGACGGCGCCGGACTTGCCGGCACCGGTCGTGCCCGCGACGAGCACGTGCGGCTGCTGGGCGAGGTCGATCCCGATCGCTCGGCCGTCGATGTCCTTGCCGAGCCATACCGCCAGCGGCGACCAGCCGTCGGGCGGGTCCTGCGACACGTCGCCGAGGTGGACCATGTGGCGGACGGTGTTCGGGACCTCGACGCCGACGGCGCGCTTGCCGGGGATCGGAGCGAGGATCCGGACGTCGTCGGCGGCGAGCGCGTAGGCGAGGTCGTCGCGCATGTTCGAGACCTTCGACATCTTGATCCCGGGCGCGAGTCGCAGCTCGTAGCGGGTGACGTGCGGGCCGCTGACGCTGCCGACGACCTTGGCCTCGACGCCGAAGTGCCCGAGCGCCTCGACGAGCTGGGCGCCTACCTTGTCGATCGCCGCCGTGTCGGCCTTGCGGCCGGTCGGCGAGCGCTTGAGGAAGCTCTCGCTCGGGAGCGCGTAGTCGACGTCGTCGGCCTCGGTGACGCCGTCGGTGCGCCGATTGCCCATCGGCGTCAGCGGCTCCTGGACGGGCTCGACGGCCGGCAGGTCGGCCGTCTCTCCCGCCCGGTCCTCGTCCTGGGCGATCGCCTCGACGCCGGCGGCGGCCTCGAAGGGCTCGTCGTCGGCCAGGTCGGCGGCTGCGTCCTCAGCCGCGTCGACGCGCTGCTCGAGGTCCTCGTCGTCGGCGAAGAGATCCGGGAAGCGGTCCTCGGCGTCGAGCGCGGGAGCCTCGACGTGGGTGGCGTGGACGACCGGCTCGACCCCGGGCGGCTCCGGCGGACCGTCGACGGCGGTGGCGGCTGCGGGCAGCGCCGCCGGCTCGGCCCTGCGGGCGGCGTGGCTCAGCGGGCCCCGCTCGCCGGATAGCACCGACGTCAGGTCGGAGGTCGACTGGCGCACCACGCGGGTGGTCGTCGCGACGCCGGCACCGGTCGCGCGCAGGATGCTCGCCAGCGACGCGCCGGTGAGCAGCAGGACGCCGCCGGTCATCAGGAACAGGAAGAGGATGTGCGCGCCGACCTCCGAGAACAGCGCGCTCGAAGCGGAGAACAACAGCTCGCCGAGCACGCCGCCGCGCGCCGAGACGTAGGAGGACTCGAGCAGCGGGGAATGCGACGCGGCTCCCGGGCCGAGTCCGAGCGAGCCCGCCGAGAGCCCCAGCGCCAGGCCGAGGGTGAGGCAGACCGCCCCCGCGCGAAACGGCCGCAGCGAAGGAAGCACGTCGTCGACGACCAGCAGCACGCCGCCCGCGACGAAGCCGACCGGCGCCAGGTAGGCGACGCCCCCGAGCAGGAAGCGCAGCGCGTCGGCGGCGACCTCGCCGACCCGCCCGCCGGTCTCGCCGCCGTAGAGGACGACGGCCAGGAAGCAGCCGAACGCGACCAGGCCGAGGCCGATCAGGTCGCGATGGTGCTGCTCGATCGCCGGCAGGCCCAGCCCGCCTCCCGCTCGCCGTGCTGGCGACCGCTTGCGCGCCGGCTTGCGATTGGGGCTCTTTCGTGTGCTCTTTGCGCGTGACATGGCTGAATTCGGTCCTTCGACGGATCGAGTCCCTCCCCTCCCTACCATCAGGCCCATGCAGCGCTCGCCGAGGGTCCTCGTCGTCGAGGACGACCGCGACATCGCGGACGTCCTGCGCCGCTCGCTCGACCTCGACGGCTACGAGGTCCGGCTTGCCGGCGACGGCGAGGCGGCGCTCGCCGAGGCGGACGCCTTCGAGCCCGATGCCGTGATCCTCGACCTGGGGCTGCCGAAGCTCGACGGCGTCGAGGTCTGTCGCCGGCTGCGCTCCGACGGCGACGTGCCGATCCTGATGCTGACCGCTCGCGACGGCGTCGACGCCCGCGTCGACGGCCTCGACTCGGGCGCCGACGACTACCTCGTCAAGCCGTTCGAGCGCCGCGAGCTGCTCGCCCGCCTGCGCGCGCTGCTGCGCCGCCGGCCGCCGCGCGGCAGCGCGTCGCTGGTGGTTGGCGACCTCAAGCTGAACCCCGACGCCCGCGAGGCCCTGCGCGGAGATCGCGAGCTCGACCTGACCAGCCGCGAGTTCGAGCTGCTCGAGTACTTCATGCGCAACGAGCGCCTCGTCGTCTCGCGCCAGCGGCTGCTCGACGAGGTCTGGGGCTACCACCCGTTCGCCGAGACGAACACCGTCGACGTCTTCATATCCAACCTGCGCCGCAAGCTCGAGGCCGGCGGCGAGCCACGCGTGCTGCACACCATTCGCGGTGCCGGCTACGTCCTCAAGGACGCGGCATGAGGGGCCCGATCGCCGGCGCGCGGCTGCGACTGCCGATCCGGTTGAAGCTGGCGGCCGTCTCGGGCGGGCTGACCTTCGCGATCCTGCTCGCCTTCGCGCTCGTCGTCGGCGGGTTCACCGAGCGCAAGCTGCAGTCGAGCTTCGACAGCGAGCTGCGCGAGACCGCCGCCGACCTGCAGAGCCGCCTGCAGGTCAACGGCGTCGGTCAGGTCGAGCCCGAGCTGTTCCGCTTCGCCGCGGCGGGCGGCGCGGTGCTACGGCTGCACGACCGCGTCAACAACCGCGTCTACGCGATCTCCGGCACCCCGAAGCTCGGCCCGCTGTACGAGGGGATCCGCGACGTCGGCCGCTACCGCGTGGTGTCACGCCCGCTGTTCGTCCGCTCGCTCGGCACAACCGGCACCTTCCAGACCGTGCCCCGACCGCTGGACGGCGCGGTTGCCGCGATCCAGTACGGCAAGCCGACCGACAACCTCAACGCGACGATCGATCGCGTGCGCTTCTTCCTACTGCTCGGCGTATTGATCGGAACCGTCTTCGCGTTCCTCGCGGGCTTCTTCGTGGCACGCCGCGCGATGCGCCCGATCTCCGGCTTGACGAAGGCAGCCCGCGAGGTCGCCCGAACGCGCGACCCGGCCCGCACCGTGCTGCCGCGTCCGGTCGCCAACGACGAGGTCGCCGAGCTCTCGACGACGCTCAGCGAGATGCTCGCCGAGCTCGCGGCTGCGCGCAGCGAGACCGAGGCCTCGCTCGAGCGCCAGCGCCAGTTCGTCGCCGACGCCTCGCACGAGCTGCGAACGCCGCTCACCAGCATCCTCGCCAACCTCGAGCTGCTCCAGGAGGAGCTCGACCGCCCCGGCGGCCCGCGCTCGGGATCCGCGCCGAGCCAGATCGCCGACTCGGCGCTGCGCTCGTCGCAGCGCATGCGACGGCTCGTCGGGGACCTGCTGCTGCTGGCGCGCGCCGACGCCGGCCGGCGCGAGCAGCCACGACCGATCGACCTCGCCGAGGTGGTTCGCGAGGCCGCCCGCGAGGCCGCCGCGGTCGGCGGCGACCATCCGTTGACGCTCGACCTCCCGACCGCTGCCGGCACGGCCGTCGTCGAGGGCGCGCGCGACGACCTCCACCGACTCGTCCTCAACCTGATCGAGAACGCCTTCCTGCACACACCCGCCGGGACGCCGGTCGTCGCGTCCGTGCAGCGGCCAACCCCCTCCGGGGGCACGGGCGGCGACCGCATCCGCCTGCAGGTCGCCGACCGCGGCCCGGGCGTGCCGCGCGAGCAGCGCGAGCGGATCTTCGAGCGCTTTGCGCGCAGCGAGGGCGACCGCAGCGCCGTGCGCGGCACGGGACTCGGCCTGGCGATCGTGCGTGCGGTCGCCGAGGCGCACGGCGGCAGCGCCGCCGTCCGGGACGCCGACGGCGGCGGCGCGCTGTTCGAGGTCGAGCTGCCGGCGGCGCTCCGATCGTCGCCTACACGTGTTGAGGACCGCGACACCGACCCGTCCACCGTCGCCAAGGGAGCCGCTCGCCCGTGAGAAAGCATCTGAGACCTGCCAGTCGCCGCCGGGGGGCCCGGGGGGGGGG
>DATABV010000048.1:0-2846 GCA_036259395.1 Thermoleophilaceae bacterium
GGGCGTCGCCGAGGGCACCCAGGACCGCCTCGACCTGCTCACGCTCGACCCGGACATCACCTCGCGGCAGCTCGACCGGCGTGTCGCCGCGATCGCCAACGCGATCGACGCGCGCGTGACGCTGTTCGGCATCCAGCAGGCGCTCGGCCGCGGCCCCGGCGGCTTCTACGTGATCACCGACTCCCGCCCCGACCCGACCGTGCCGGAGAACCGGCCGTTGGTGCGCGCGGCGGTCCGCAACGGCGAGCTCGCGCTCGGTGAGACGCGCCACCGCGGCGAGCCGCTCGCCCAAGTCGCCCAGCCGCTGCTCTTCGAGGGCGAGCCCTCGCGCGTCGCTCTCTACTCGCGCTCGCTCGAGGACGTGGTCGACACCGTCAGCTTCGTTCGCAGCCGGATGCTGATCGGCGGCGCGATCGCGCTGCTGCTGGCGCTGCTCGGCGGCGCGGTGGTCGCGCAGACGCTGGCGCGCCGGGTGCGGAGGCTGGAGGTCGCCGCCGAGGACGTCGCCGCCGGGCAGTACGTCGAGCCGCTCGAGGACCCCTCGGAGGACGAGCTCGGCGAGCTGACGCGCGCCTTCAACGCGATGCAGGAGCAGCTGCGCCGGGTCGACGACGCGCGGCGCGAGTTCATCTCGACCGCCTCGCACGAGCTGCGCACGCCGATCTTCTCGCTCGGCGGGTTCGTCGAGCTGCTGCGCGACGACGACGTCAGCGAAGAGGAGCGGCGCGACTTCCTCGACGAGATCGCCGGCCAGGTCGCGCGGCTGCAGAAGCTCGCCGTCGACTTGCTGGACCTGTCGCGGCTCGACAGCGGGTCGCTCGCGCTCGACCTCGACACCGTCGACCTCGCCGAGGTCGCGCGGCTGGTCGCCGGGGAGTTCAAGCCGGCGACGATCGAGCATGGGACGGATTTCCAGCTCCAGCTGCCCGAGAGCGGCGTGCCGGCGCGCTGTGACCGCGAGCGGGTCGTCCAGATCGTGCGGATCCTGCTCGACAACGCGCTGCGCCACACGCCCGCCGGCACCACCGTGCGGATGAGCGCCGGCGTCGACTCGGCCGGCGCGGCGCTGACCGTCGCCGACGAGGGGCCCGGCCTGCCCGCCGACACGCCCGTCTTCGACCGCTTCGTGACCGGCGGCGCCAGCCAGGGCGCCGGTCTCGGGCTGGCGATCGCCCGCGAGCTGGCCGAACGGATGGGCGGCGCGCTGCGCGCCAGCGAGAACGGGCGCGGGGCCAGCTTCACGCTCGAGCTGCCCGACGCGCCTGGTTGATGCGGAACGGCCCTTTCAGGGTAGGTTGAAGGACGTGCCGGCGCCGAGCCCGAACAGTCGCGACGTCCACCTGTCCGTGCCCGCGCGGCCCGACTACCTCGTCTTGGCGCGGCTCGCCCTATCCGCGATGTGCCGCCTGACGCCGCTCGAGCACGCCGAGGTCGCCGACCTCAAGCTCGCGATCACCGAGGCCGCGTCGCGCTTCGTCGCCGACGGCCAGCCGCTCGAGAACGTCGTCAACTTCGACTTCCGCCTGCTCGACGACCGGATCGAGATGGACCTCGACGGCGCCCCCGTCGACACGCCGGCCGACGAGCACGAGGTATCGCGGGCGATCGTCGAGGCGACGGTCGATGACTTCCAGCTCCAGGACGGTCACGTCAGGCTCGTCAAGCGATTCACGGCTTGACGACTCTCCAGCGCCAATGACCCCGGCGGACCCGAAGCTTGTCCTGGTCTCTAACCGCGGCCCTGCGACGTTCGAGCGCGACGAGCAGGGCGAGCTGATCGCCAGCCGCGGCGGCGGCGGCCTCGTCACCGCGCTCACCGGCCTCGTCCACCACCGCGACGCGCTCTGGGTCGCCTCGGCGATGTCCGACGAGGACGCCGAGATGGCCGCCCAGCACGACAGCAAGAGCTTCTCGTGCGAGATCGAGGGCGTCGCCTACCGCGTGCGGCTCGTCGCCTCCGAGGCCGAGGCCTACGACCGCTTCTACAACGTGATCGCCAACCCGATGCTGTGGTTCGTCCAGCACTACCTCTGGGACCTCTCCAACGCCCCCGACATCGGCCGCTGGGAGGTCGAGGCCTACGAGCACGGCTACCTGACCGTCAACCGCGACATCGCCGACGCCGTGCTCGAGGAGATCGAAGGCGTCGAGGACCCGGTCGTGATGGTCCACGACTATCACCTCTACGCCGCGCCGAAGTTCATCCGGGCTGCTCGCCCCGATGTCTTCCTGCACCACTTCGTCCACATCCCCTGGACCCAGCCCGACGCCTGGCGCGTCCTGCCGCGCGACATGCGCGAGGACGTCTTCGAGGGCATCCTCGCCAACGACATCGTCGCCTTCCACACCCGCGCCTACCGGCGCAACTTCCTGCTCTGCTGCCGGGAGCTGTTCGACCTCGACGTCGACGAGCGCGCCGGCGTAGTGCGCGTCGACGGTCGCGACGTCTGGGTCCGCGCCTATCCGCTGCCGATCTCCGCCGACACCTTCCGGCGCACCGCCCAGCGGCCTGCCGTGCACGAGTACGAGCGCGAGATCCTGCGCCGCCGGCGCGAGCACCTGATCCTGCGCGTCGACCGCGCCGACCTGTCGAAGAACATCCTGCGCGGGTTCTCGGCCTTCGACCTCTTCCTCGAGCAGCACCCCGAGTTCAAGGAGGAGGTCACGTTCATCGCGCACCTGATCCCGTCGCGTCAGGACGTGCCCCAGTACGCCGAGTACCTCGAGCGGATCGAGGCGCTGGTCGAGGAAGAGGTCGAAGGCCGAGAACCCGCGCAGGATGTTCTTCGACAGGTCGGCGCGGTCGACGCGCAGGATCAGGTGCTCGCGCCGGCGGCGCAGGATCT
>DATABV010000049.1:0-3664 GCA_036259395.1 Thermoleophilaceae bacterium
CGCCTCGACGCCCCACATCAGGCTGCAGCGGCGGACCACCTCGTCGCTCGGCGACAGCGCGTAGACCGGCACCTCCGGGCGGTGCGCGGATATCAAGCGCGCCGAGCGCCCGGACAGCGTCGGGCAGAGGATCGCGCTGAGGCCGAGCTGTCGCGCCGCGGCGCAGGCGTTGTAGGCGACGGTGTAGGCGGGATCGCGCGCGTCGCGGGCGACGCGGTGCTCGTTCCACTCGACCATCGGCGCCGCCGGCTCGGTCCGCTCCGCGATCGACGCCATCATCCGCACCGCCTCGACGGGGTAGGCGCCGACAGCGGTCTCCTGCGAGAGCATCAGCGCGTCGGTGCCGTCGAGGATCGCGTTCGCGACGTCGGTCACCTCCGCGCGCGTCGGACGCGACGAGGTGACCATCGACTCGAGCATCTGGGTCGCGGTGATCACCGGCCGCGCGTGCTCGCCGGCGAGCGCGATGATCCGCTTCTGGACCAGCGGCACCTGCTCGAGCTCGAGCTCGATGCCGAGGTCGCCGCGGGCGACCATCACGCAGTCGGCTGCGGTGACGATCGCCTCGGCGTTGCGCACCGCCTGCGGCTTCTCGATCTTCGCGATCAGCGGCAGCTCAGTGTGCCTGCGCACGTCCTCGACGTCCTCGGGGCGGCGGACGAACGACAGCGCGACCATGTCGACGCCGATCGACTCGCCGCAGCGCAGCAGCTCCAGATCGCCCTCGGGCACCGACGGCAGCGCCATCAGCTCGCCGGGCACGTTGACGCCCTGGCGCGAGGCGACGACTCCGCCGAGGTCGACGCAGGCGTCGACCTCGCCCTCCCCCTCGCGCACGCGCTCGACGCGCAGGCGCACCGACCCGTCGGCGAGGAAGATCTCGTCGCCGGGCTCGACCGCGCCGCAGAGCCCGGCCCAGGCGACCGACATCCGCGTCGCGTCGCCCTCGAGCGTCTCGCCGCAGAGGAGCGTCAGCGTCTCGCCGGCGTGCAGCTCGGCGACGTCGTCGCGCAGCGGGCCGATGCGCAGCTTCGGGCCGGGGAGGTCCTGGAGGATCGCCACCTGGCGGCCGGCGCGGTCGGCGGCGGCACGCACCCGCTCGGCCGTCGCAGCCTGGCTCTCCGGCGTGCCGTGCGCGAAGTTCAGGCGCGCGACGTCGAGGCCGGCCTCGACCAGCCGCGCGAGCGTCTCGGGGTCGGCGGACGCCGGCCCGATCGTTGCGACGATCTTCGTCCGCCTCACCCGAAGAAGACCTCGGCCGTCTCGTAGAGCGACGGGTCGAGCAGCTTCGGCTCGCGCAGCGCCTCGTCGAGCCCGACGCGGACCATGTCGGTCGCGTGCAGGCCCACCATCTGCCCGAACGCGCCGTCGGCGACGGCGTCCATCGCGGCGACGCCGAAGCGGGTTGCGAGCACGCGGTCGTAGGCGATCGGGGTGCCGCCGCGCTGGATGTGACCGAGGATCGTCATCCGGCTCTCGAAGCCGGTCCGCTGCTCGATCTCGCGCTCGAGCTGGACGGCGATCCCGCCGAGCCGGACGTGGCCGAAGGCGTCGGTCTGCTTGCCGTCTCCGACCTCCATCCCGCCGGCCGGCATCGCGCCCTCCGATACGACGACGATCGAGAACGTGCGGCCGCCGGCGTGACGGCGCTCGATGCTGGCGCTGACCGCGTCGATGTCGAACGGTCGCTCGGGCACGAGGATCGCGTCGGCGCCGCCGGCCATGCCGCTGTAAGCGGCGATCCAGCCCGCGTGACGGCCCATGACCTCGAGGATCATCACGCGGTTGTGCGACTCGGCGGTCGTGTGCAGGCGGTCGATCGCGTCCGTTGCGATCTGGACCGCGGTCTGGAAGCCGAAGGTGAAGTCGGTGCCGCCGAGGTCGTTGTCGATCGTCTTCGGCACGCCGACGATCGGGATGCCGTGGTCCTCGTGCAGCCGCCGCGCCACGCCGAGCGTGTCCTCGCCGCCGATCGGGACGAGCGCGTCGACGCCATGGGCCTCGAGCGTCGCGACGATCCTCTCCGGCCCGCCGTCCTCCTTGTAGGGGTTCGTGCGCGAGCTGCCGAGGATCGTGCCGCCCCGCGGAAGGATGCCCGCGGTGGTCTGGGGCGTGAGCTCGGTGACGCTGCCGGCGATCGCGCCGGCCCAGCCGTTGCGGAAGCCGACGAAGTCGTGATCGCCCAACTGCGCGCCGCGCCGGACGATGCCGCGGATCACCGCGTTCAGGCCCGGGCAGTCACCGCCCCCCGTGAGCATGCCGACGCGCACGGGCTACCCCTGGCCCTCCCCCTCGTCCCCCCTGCGATCGTCGTCGCGCTCGCCCGTGCCGTGGCCCTCGCCGCCGCGCTTGCGCTCGCGGCCGCCTTGCCCCGCCACCTCCGGCGGCGCCTCCTCGGGCTGCTGACCAGACTCCTGGGGCGCGCCCTCGAAGTCCTCATTGTCCGGCGTGTCGCGCTTCGGCGCCCCCGATCCGCTCATCGATTCGATGCTACCCGCGGCTTCGCGGCGCGTACCAAGGCGGCGACGATCTTGCTGCGCTCGTCGGCCTCCGGGTGCCAGAGGACGCCGAGCGTGAAGTCGTGGCCGGGGTGCTCGACGGCCTCGACAGTCCCGTCCGGAAGGGCGTGGCCGGTCGCCTTCAGCCCCTCGCCGAGCTCGTCGACCGCCTGGTGGTGGTGGGAGCGGACGGCGATCCGGTCGGCTCCGGCGGCGCGCGCGGCGAGCGAGCCGTGCTCGAGCTCGACCTCGTGCTCGGAGAAGGTGCCGGGAGTCTCGAGGTGGCGATCGTCGCCGACGACGTCGGGAAGGTGCTGGATCAGCGTGCCGCCGCAGGCGACGTTGACCATCTGGCCGCCGCGGCAGATGCCGAGCAGCGGAAGCTTGCGCTCCATCGCCCCGTAGGCGAGCGCCAGCTCGAAGCGGTCGCGCTCGGGGCGGGTCGGACCGGTGCGGGGGTCGGGCCGCGCGCCGTAGCTCGCGGGGTCGACGTCCGCGCCGCCGGTCAGCAGCAGCCCGTCGAGCTTGTCGAGCAGCTCGTCCGGCTTCTCGGCGACCTCGTCGTCGGGCGGCAGGACCAGCGCCAGGCCGCCGGTTAGCTGGACCGCGTCGACGTACGTGCGCGGCGTGAGCACCACCTCGTCCTCCCAGTGGCTCCAGCGCGCGCGCTCGACCGCGGGGCAGATTCCGATCGTCGGCGTCATGGGTCGAACCGTACTCGGGCGCGCCGCGCTGCCATAGGATCGCCGGCCATGGACCTGCGCAAGGAGAAGGTCGTCGTCGAGACCGACCGCTACCGCGTCACCGGCTCGATGACCCTGCCCGCCGACGGCTTCCGCAGCCGCCTCTCCGACCACGTCAACCGCGAGGACCTCACCTTCTTCACGATCGAGGACGCCGAGCTCGTCCCGCTCGACGGCGGAGAGTCACGCACGGTCCGGGTGCTCATGCTCGCCCGGGCTCACGTGCGACTCGTGATCCCGGGCTGACCGAAGCTCCCGCGGCCGGGAGGCGGTGAGGGTGGGATTCGAACCCACGATACGGTTTCCCGCATACACGCTTTCCAAGCGTGCTCCTTAAGCCACTCGGACACCTCACCGGGGTCCGGCAAGCCTACAAGCCCAGGTCGCGCACGCCGCGCTCGTCCCAGCCGAGGTGGTGGGCGA
>DATABV010000050.1:0-8758 GCA_036259395.1 Thermoleophilaceae bacterium
CCGGCTCCAGCCCCGGTCGCCCCGCCACCGCCGCAGCCCGTGCCCGATGACGACGGCGACGACGACGAGGGTGACGACGACAGCGGCGATGATGGGGCCGGGGACGATGACGGCGACGACTGACAGGCCACGCGATCAGCGCCGGATTCCCCGCCGGCCCCAGCTGGGCGGACGGAGCCTCGTCCCCGCCTTCGGGGGTGCCCGCGCGCGCATCCTCGCCTCGTTCCTGATCCTGCTCGCGTTCTCGACCGCCGCGACGGTGATCGTGATCCGCCAGATCCTGCTCGTGCGGCTCGAGGCCGAGGTCAGCGACACGCTCGTGCAGGAGACGGAGGAGTTCAGCCAGCTCGTGCAGGGTCGCGATCCGGCGACCGGCGAGCCGTTCGGGGACGACCTGCGGCGGATCTTCGACGTCTACATCGACCGCAACGTCCCCGACGACGACGAGGCGATCTTCACGATCCTCAACGGACAGCCGTACGCGTCGATCGGCAGCCGCCAGTTCCCGATCGAGGCGCTGGCGCAGCGCGAGCACTGGACAGCGCTGCGCAGGCCGACGCAGAAGGACGTCGAGACGTCGGCCGGGCCGGCACGCTACCTGGCCGTCCCGATTCGGCTCGGCGGCGAGATCCGCGGTCACTTCGTCGTGGCCGAGTTCATGCGCGGCGACCGCGCCGAGGTCGCCGACGCGGTGCGCATCGCCGCGCTCGTCAGCGGATCGGTCCTGCTGATCGCGTCGTTGCTCGCCTTCTTCGCGGCCGGCCGCGTGCTCGCGCCGCTCAGGGCGCTCGGCGACACGGCGCGCTCGATCCACGAGACCGACCTCACGCGCCGCATCGATGTCGAGGGCAACGACGAGCTCGCCGACCTCGCGCGAACCTTCAACGCGATGCTGGACCGTGTGGAGACGGCGTTCGAGACGCAGCGCGACTTCATCCGCGACGCGAGCCACGAGCTCCGCACCCCGATCACGATCGTCAGCGGCCACCTCGAGCTGATGGGCGACGACCCCGAAGAGCGGCGGGCGACGGTCGACCTCGTGATGGATGAGCTCGCCCGGATGAGCCGGCTGGTCGACGACCTGCTGCTGCTGGCGCGCGCCGAGCGCAGCGACTTCCTGCAGGTGGGGCCGGTCGACCTCGAAGAGCTGGCGGAGGAGCTGCTCGCCAAGGCAAGCGCGCTCGCCCCGCGCGACTGGCGCCTAGAAGCCCACGCCCGGGTGACGATCGAGGCCGACCGCCAGCGCCTGACCCAGGCCGTGATGGCGCTTGCCGACAACGCCGCCCAGCACACCACCGACGACGACTCGATCACGCTTGGGACCGCCGTCGAGGGCTCGCGGATTCGCCTCTGGGTGTCGGACACCGGGCCGGGCGTCTCCGCAGACGACCAGCGGCGGATCTTCGACCGTTTCGCGCGCGGCACCTCCGGCCCGCGGCGCTCCGACGGCTCGGGGCTCGGGCTCGCGATCGTCAAGGCGATTGCCGAGGCTCACGGAGGCACCGTCCACGTCGAGAGCCGGCCCGGCGCCGGAGCGACTTTCAGCCTGCGGATACCGACATGAGCCGGATCCTGATCGCCGAGGACGAGCCGCGGCTCGCTTCATTCCTCGAGAAGGGCCTCAAGGCGAACGGCTACGTAACCACGGTCGTCGCCGACGGCCACGTCGCCAGCATCGTCGCCCGCGACGACGAGTTCGACCTGATGATCCTCGACATCGGCCTGCCGCGCATGGATGGCTTCCACGTGCTGAAGTCGATCCGCGAGCGTGGCCAGCGGCTGCCGGTGATCGTGCTCACGGCTCGCGACGACGTCGAGGACAAGGTGCGGGGGCTCGAGGGCGGCGCCGACGACTACGTGACCAAGCCCTTCCGCTTCGAGGAGCTGCTGGCGCGCGTGCGCGTGCGGCTGCGCACCGACGGGCGCGACGCCGAGACGGTGCTCGAGGTCGGGCCGATCTCGCTCGACCTGCGCAGCCGCAAGGCCCGCGCCGGCGACGCCGAGGTCACGCTGACGGCGCGCGAGTTCACCCTCCTCGAGACGTTCATGCGCCATCCCGGCCAGATGCTCTCGCGCGAGCAGCTGCTCTCCCACGTCTGGGGCTACGACTACGACCCCGGCTCGAACATCGTCGACGTCTACATCGGCTATCTGCGTCGCAAGCTCGGCGACGATTCGATCGAGACGGTGCGCGGTATGGGCTACCGCCTGCGCGCCGAAGCGTCCTGACCGGCGATGGCGGCATGGCGGCGTTCGGCGGCCGGGACGCCGGCCAGCGGCTCGAGGGCGGCGAGCAGGTCGCGGACCGACGGCCGGTCGCCCGGCTCGGGCTCGAGGCACGCGGCCACCAGGTCCGACAGGGCCGCGGACAGCGGCCGACGCTCGTCGAGCCGGGGGGCCCGCGCGCGGATCTGCGGATGGTCGGCCGCGTCGAGCGACTCCAGCTCGCCCGAGGACGCGGAGCTGCTGCCGCCGTCGGTCGAGACCCAGCCGCTCGCGTCGTCCTCCGCGTAGCCGCTGCGCGACGATGCCTCCGGCTCGTCGAAGGCCGGCTCGCCGGTCGCTGCCTCGAGCAGCACCGCGCCGATCCCCCAGACGTCGGCGGCCGGGCCGAGCTCGCCGCCGCGCACCTGCTCCGGTGCCATGTAGCACCACGTCCCGATCCCGGCGTGCGCTCGGCCGGGAGGACGCGCCACGCTGAGATCGATCAGCTTCGCGCGTCCGCACTCGGCGATCACGTTCGACGGCTTGAGGTCGAGGTGCAGATAGCCGTTGAGGTGCAGATAGCGGACGGCCGACGCCAGATGCAGCCCGAGCTGAGCGATCTCCTCGACCGTCAACTCGACCTGCCGCTCGCGGACCATGTGGCCGAGCGTCTCGCCGACCAAGGTCTCCATCACAACCAGCGGCAGCGGCTCGGCGATCGTCTCGTAGCCGCGGACGATGTGTGGATGCGAGAGCGCGGCGAGCAGTCCGCCCTCCTCGATCAGCCGGCGGCGGGCGCCGGCGTCGTCGCCGCGGTCCGGTCGTAGCGCCTTGACGATGCAGCGGCACGCGCGCTGCTCGCTCCAGACGTCGTAGACGTCGAGCGCGTTGCCGCGGCGCAGGTGCTCGATGACCTCGTAGCCGGGCGCGATCGCGGCGCCGCGGGGCAGCGGAGGAGCGGCCGTCATCCCGCGATGCTCCCACCAGGGCCGATTGGGACGCCAGGATGGTCGACGCCGTGCAGCGCCCACAGCCGGGCGTAGTGCCCGCCCGCGGCGACCAGCTCGTCGTGGCCGCCCTGCTCCACGATCCGGCCGTCGTCGAGCACGACGATCCGGTCGGCGTCGCGCACGGTCAGCAGGTCGTGCGAGATCACGATCGTCGTGCGCTCGGCCATCAGCGCGCGCAGCGGCGCGACGAGCGCCGCGCGCGCCTCGGCGTCCAATCCCGTCGACGGCTCGTCGAGCACCAGCACCGGCGCGTCCGCGAGCAGCGCCCGCGCGATCGCGATCCGTTGACGCTGTCCGCCGGACAGCCGACGGCCGCGCTCGCCGAGGCTGGTCTCGTAGCCGTCGGGCAGCGCTTGGACGAACTCGTCGGCGCCGGCGGCGGCGGCCGCCCGGCGGACGTCCCCGTCCGAGGCGTCCGGTCGCGAGTAGGCGATGTTCTCGCGAACCGTGCCGTGCAGGACGAGCGTCTCCTGCAGCAGGATCGCGACGTTGCGGCGCAGCGACGCCAGCTCGAGGTCGCGCAGGTCGTGGCCGTCCAACCGAACCGCTCCGGCGCCGGGGTCGTAGAAGCGCAGCAGCAGCTTGGCGATCGTCGACTTGCCGGCGCCCGACGCGCCGACCAGCGCGACCGTCTCGCCCGGCTCCGCGCGCAGGCTGATGTCGGCGAGCGCGACGCGCTCGGTGCCGGGATAGCCGAACGACACGGCGTCGAGCTCGACCACGCCACGTGCTCGCTCGAGGCGGACGGCGTTCGGCTTGTCGACGATCGTCGGCTGCTCGTCGAGCAGCTCGATCACGCGCTCGGCTCCGGCGGCCGCCTTGAAGATCGTGTTCGACAGCGAACTGAGGTCGCGCACGGGCCCGTAGAGCTGGGTCAGGTAGGCGATGAAGACGAGCAGGCCGCCGAGCGTCAGGCTTCCGTCCGCGACCGCCACCGTCCCGAGCAGCAGCACGAGCATCACACCGGCGAGCTCGATCAGGTCGACCACGGGGGAGAAGAGGCCGCGGATCCGCGTCGACGCGAGCTCGGCCTGGATGATGCCCTCGTTCTCGCGCTCGAAGCGCTCGAGCTCGGCCTGCTCGCGGTTCGAGGCCTGGACGAGCGCGTGGTTGCCGAGGCTCTCCTGGGCCACGGCGCTGAGCGAGCCCGAGCGGCGCCGCTTCTCGCGCGAGGCGTGCTTGATCAGCCGCGCGAAGCGCCGGGCGACGAACAGGAACAGCGGCGTGACGATCAGTGCCACGAGCGCCAGCTTCCATTGCAGGTAGAACAGCGCTCCGCTGAAGAAGACGATCCGCAGGATCGCCGAGAGGCCGTCGGCTACGCCCGAGAGCACGAAGCTCTCGATCGCCTGGACGTCGCTGGTCAGCCGCGCGGTGACGTCGCCGATCCGCCGGCGGTCGAGCACGTCCAGCGACAGCCGCTGGACGTGGGAGAAGACGCGCCGCCGCAGCCGCTGGAGGAAGCGCTCCCCAAGCCACGTCGCGAGGTAGTCGTCGCCGAACGAGACGAGCGCGTTGGCGATCGTGAGCCCGAGGTAGAGCAGCCCGATCCCGAGCAGGGGACCGAGGTCGCCCGGGACGAGCACGTCGTCGACGACGAGCTTGAAGACCCAGATCTCGGCGGTCTCGAGCGCGGCGCCGGCCGCGATGAACAGCAGGCCGACCGGGATCCAGCGGCGATAGGGCCGGGCGTCGGGCCAGAAGCGGCGGAAGATCTCCCGCACCGCCACCGGCGGCGCTGCAGCGACGAGCGCGCCCTCACCCGAGGGCACGAACAGCAAACGGATCCGTTCGCGTAGGGCGCGCATGGCGTGCAGCCAGCCTGACACGCGAAGACGGCCCCGCCGGGCGGGGCCGTCTCCAAGCGTTCGCTGAGTCGCCTGAGGTGGCTAGCTGTTGGTACCGCGACGACGGCGGCGCATACGCCTGCGACGGCGCCTGCGACGCCTCCGCCCGCTGTTGGTGTTGCTGTTGGTGCCGCCGCTGTTGCTCGCGGCCTGGGCGCCGACTCGTGCTGCTGGATAGGTATTCCTGAATGCCACTGGTCACACCTCCTGGGGTTAGGACTGCAATCAATCTGCCCCGGGTCGGTGAGGCCAGCGTGAGGCGTGGATTAGAGCCTTTTCACGTACTCCCGTGAGAGACTGCGCCCGTGACCGACCTAGCCGCAGCTCTCGAGCGCGCCCGCGCCGGCGGGCCCGAGCGCCACCGCGAGAAGGCGGCTCAGCAGGGCAAGCTGCCCGTCCGCGAACGCATCGCTTTGCTGGTCGACGATGGCTCGTTCGTCGAGGACGCGGCGCTCGCGGCTTGGGAGCAGGACGGCTTCGGCGCCGACGGCGTCGTCACCGGGATGGGGACCGTCGATGGTCGGCCCGTATCGCTGATGGCCAACGACCCGACGGTCAAAGCGGGGTCGTGGGGGCCCAAGACCGTCGAGAAGATCATTCGCGCGCAGGAGGCCGCACTCGAGCACCGCGTGCCGATGATCTACCTCGTCGACTCGGCCGGCGCGCGGATCACCGAGCAGGTCGCGATGTTTCCCGGCCGCCGCCACGCCGGTCGGATCTTCTCGACCGAGGTGCGGATGTCCGGCGTCGTCCCGCAGGTCTGCGTGCTGTTCGGTCCGAGCGCAGCCGGCGGGGCCTACATCCCGGCCTTCTGCGACGTCGTGATCATGCGCGACGGCAACGCCTCGATGTACCTCGGCTCGCCGCGGATGGCCGAGATGGTGATCGGCGAGAAGGTGACGCTCGAGGAGATGGGCGGGGCGCGGATGCACACCGGCGTCTCGGGCTGCGGCCACTTCCTGGTCAAGACCGACGCGGAGGGGATCGCGCTCGCGCGCCGTTACCTCTCCTACTTCCCGACCAACTGGGAGGGGACGCCGCCGCTGGCGCCGCCCGCCGAGCCGGCGAGCGACGCGCCGATCCGCGACATCGTCCCGGCCGACGAGAACAAGCCGTTCGACATGCGCGAGCTGCTCGACTCACTCGTCGACGCCGGCTCGTTCCTCGAGGTCCACAAGCGCTGGGCGAAGGAGCTGATCGTGGGCTACGCCCGGCTCGACGGCCAGGTCGTCGGGGTCGTCGCCAACCAGCCGAAGCAGAAGGGGGGAGTGCTGTTCGTCGACTCCTCCGACAAGGCGGCGCGCTTCATCTGGACCTGCAACGCGTTCAACGTGCCGCTGCTCTTCCTCGCCGACGTGCCGGGGTTCATGATCGGCACCCAGGTCGAGCGCCAGGGGATGATCCGCGCCGGCGCGAAGATGATCTCGGCCGTGACCGAGGCGACCGTGCCGAAGATCTCGGTCGTCGTGCGCAAGGCCTACGGCGCCGGCCTCTACGCGATGGCCGGGCCCGCATTCGACCCCGACGCCTGCATCGCGCTGCCGAGCGCGAAGATCGCGGTGATGGGACCCCAGGCGGCGATCAACGCCGTCTTCTACAACCAGGTCCAGGCGATCGAGGATGAGCGGGAGCGGGCGGCGCTGGTCGAGAAGTTGCGCGCCGAGTACGCCGAGGAGATCGACACGCTGCACCTCGCGTCGGAGCTGGTCGTCGACGCGGTGATCCAGCCCGAGGACCTGCGCGCCGAGTTGATCCAGCGCTACCGGCTCTACGCCGGCCGCGTGCGCGAGTGGCCGGCCAAGCACAACGCCGTCACGCCTGTCTGACGCCTGCCGGCCGAGCGGCCGAGTGCGGCGGGTGGGACTCGAACCCACAAGCCCTTGCGAGCAGCGGCTTTTGAGACCGCCTCCTTTACCAATTTGGACACCGCCGCATGCGGGTCGAGGGCGATTCTAGGCGCCGAGCGGCTGCGCGCCGCCGCGGTGTGCGGGAGCGTCGTAGTACGGGTCGTCGGGGTCGACCTCGACCTCGACGTTCCAGCGCTGGCTGAAGGCGCGCGCGCAGAAGGCGACGAGCAGGGCCTGGATCGGCACCAGCGCGAAGGTCAGCAGGCCGAGCATCGCCGGATCGAGCGCCGGATCGTCGAAGCCGGCCTTGTCGCGGGAGAACCACGACGGTCCGGCGACCAGTGCGAGCACGCCGAAGAGCACCGCGAGCGCCGCCGCGACCGGCAGCACGCCGCGGTTCCAGCGCGACACGTAGTAGGCGAACAGCAGGTTGAGGAACGCGTAGACGAAGGCCATTGGCTGTCCGCCCTGCAGCGCCGACCAGCCGCCGATCGTGATCAGCAGCACCATCGCCGCGCTGACGATCAGCAGCAGCACGACGATCGACTTCATCGCCTTGGAGTCCGCCTTCTCGCGGTTCGGGTGGTGGATCAGCGGCTCAGCCATCGCTCCTCGGCGCTGAGCCTACCGCCTGCCCCGCGGCGAGGCGACGGACAACCGACCCATGCGGATGGAGGGACTCGAACCCCCACGGCCAAGGCCACCGGCACCTAAAGCCGGCGCGTCTACCAATTCCGCCACATCCGCGGGCGAGCGTCGATTGAAGCAGAGCCGTCGAGGGCCGGACCAAATGCTTGCTAGACAAGATAGGCAGTTCGTGTAAAACTGCTTTACATGGATGCCGACGTTGTAAAGCCCACTTGGAATGACGGCAAGCGCTACGCCTGGCTGCTCGGGCTGTTGGTCCCGAGCCTGCCGTTGATGGCGTGGGGCCTGGTCGAGACGACCGGCATGGGGGTCTTCTGGTTCGTCGGGCCGTTCGTCGTCTTCGGCCTGTTTCCGGTGCTCGACCTGCTGATCGGCACCGACCAGGAGAACCCGCCCGACAGCGTCGTCGCCTGGCTCGAGCAGGATCCCTACTACCGCTGGGTCACCTACCTGTTCATCCCGCTGCAGTACCTCTCGCTGGTGCTCGCGTGCTGGCTCTGGTCCAGTGGCGGCCTCTCGACGCTCGAGGGGGTCGGCCTCGCGCTGACGACCGCTGTGGTCGCCGGCGTCGCGATCAACACCGCCCACGAGCTCGGCCACAAGCGCGCGAGCCTCGAGCGCTGGCTGAGCAAGGTCGCGCTCGCGCAGACCGGCTACGGCCACTTCTTCATCGAGCACAACCGCGGACACCACGTGCGTGTCGCAACGCCGGAGGACCCGGCGAGCTCGCGGCTCGGCGAGAGCTTCTGGGAGTTCCTGCCGCGCACCGTGGTCGGCAGCCTGACCTCGTCGTGGGAGCTCGAGGCCAAGCGGCTGCGGCGGATGGGCAAGGGCGTCTGGTCGGTCCACAACGACATCCTCAACGCCTGGGCGATGACCGTCGTTCTGTTCGGCGGGCTGGTCGCGGTCTTCGGCGTGGTCGTGCTGCCGTACCTGCTCGTCCAGGCGGTGCTCGGGTTCTCGCTGCTGGAGGTCGTCAACTACCTCGAGCACTACGGGCTCAAGCGCGGCCGGCGGCCCGACGGTCGCTACGAGATCACCCGTCCCGAGCACAGCTGGAACAGCAACAACGTCGCGTCCAACGTGCTGCTCTACCACCTCCAGCGCCACAGCGACCACCACGCCAACCCGCTGCGCCGCTACCAGGCGCTCCGGCACGAGGACGAGGCACCGCAGCTGCCGACGGGCTACGCCGGGATGA
>DATABV010000051.1:0-3627 GCA_036259395.1 Thermoleophilaceae bacterium
GTGCGCGAGCGCGCGGTCGCCGACAGCATGTACGACTACGTCGAGCACTACGGCCAGAACTTCGACCGCGCGCTGATCGCCCAGCCGTACCTCGAGGGCGCGTCCGACGTGCGCGTGCTGGCGATCGACGGCGAGGCGGCCGCGGCGATGGAGCGGATCCCGACCGGCGACTGGCGGGCGAACGTGGAGCTCGGCGCCGCCGCCGAGCCGATCGCGGTCGACGCGACGATCGCGGGAGTGACCGCCGAGGTCGGCCAGCGGATCGGGGCGCGGATCTTCGGGTTGGACCTGTTTCGGCACGACGGCGCGCTGATCGTCGGCGAGGTCAACCACTCGCCGCTGTTCAAGGGGATCGTCGACGCGACGGGGATCGACGTGGCGGGGCGGATCGCCGACCACGCGCTCGGGGTGGCGGTGCGGTGAGGGCGGAGCTCGCAGAGACGGAGGAGGCGACGGACGCGACGGGCGCGCCCAGGCGCGCCGGCGTCGTCGGCGCGAGCGGCATCCTCGGCGGCGAGCTGCTGCGCATCCTCGTCAACCACCCGGGGCTCGGGCTCGAGTACGTCAGCGCGCAGAGCCGGGCCGGGCGGTCGGCCACCGAGCTCAACCCCCACCTCAAGGACGCCGGCATCGGCGAGTTCGAGGCCTTCGACGCGCGCGTGGCGGCGAAGCGCTGCGATGTCGTCTTCCTCGCGACGCCGCCGGAGACGGCCGGGCGCGCGGTGCCCGAGCTGCTGGACGCGGGGGCCGAGCTGGTCGTCGACCTCAGCCCGGCGTACCGGGTGCGCGACCCGGAGCTTCACCGGCAGTGGTACCCGGACGTGGAGCGGGATCAGGGGATCGCGGAGGCCGCGGCGTACGCGCTGCCGGAGCTGAGTCGCGCGGCGGCGGGCGACGGCGGCGGTGGCGGGAGCGGCTTGGCGCCGATCGGACGCGACGCGATCCGAGGCGCGAGCGTTCTTGCGACACCCGGCTGCTTCGCGACCGCGATCCTGCTCGCGGCGCTACCGCTGCGCGAGCTCGACGGCGTCTCCTTCGACTCGATCGCGATCGACGGCAAGTCGGGCTCGACCGGCTCGGGCGCGCGGCTGCGCGAGTCCGGCGCCCACACCTGGCGCTCGAACGTCGTTGCGCCATACGCGCCGCGCGGCCACCGTCACGTGGCCGAGGTCGGCGAGGCGCTCGCGGGTGCCGGAGTATCGGTCGGCCGGCTCGGCATGTCGACCTATGGGGTCGACCTCGTGCGCGGGCTGTCGGTCGGGCTCTACTCGTTCTTCGAGGGCGAGCTCGACGAGCGCACGCTACGGCGGGCGTACCACCGCACGTACCGCGACGAGCGCTTCGTGCGGGTCCAGGCGGGGCGCGGCTCGGCGCTGCCGCTGCCGGACCCGAAGGCGGTGATCGGGTCGAACTACTGCGACGTGGCGGGGTTCGTCGACGAGGCCGCGGGCCGCTTCGTCCTGATCGCGGCGATCGACAACATGGTCAAGGGCGGCGCCGGCCAGGCGGTCCAGGCCTGCAACCTGCGGCTCGGGCTGCCCGAGGAGCTCGGGCTCGAGGCGATCCCCGTCTTCCCCGTGTGATGCCCGGCCGGCCGCCGCAGCCGCCCGGTCTGCTGGTCGTGAAGGTCGGCGGCAGCTGCCTAGAGCAGCTGGGACCGGAGTGGTGGGATGCGTTGACTGCGCTAGTTCGCGGATCCGACCGGCCCGCGACGGCGACGAGCGGCGGCGATGGCGGTGACGGGCATGCGAGCCGGTCGCGGACCAAGCTCGTCGTCGTCCACGGCTGGTCGCGGATGGTCAGCGCCGCGACGCCGGAGGGCCAGCCCGACTTCATCGTCGACAAGCACGGGTTTCGCAGCCGCTACACCACGGCGGAGGTACTGGAGGAGATCGAGCGCGTGGCCGGGGATCTGCGCGAGCGGATCGCCGAGCTGCTGCGCAAGCGCGGTCTGCGGGCCGCGGCGGTCAGCGGCGCCGAGACGCGGCTGCTGCACGCCGAGGTGCGCCAGAACATGTGGTGGGTCGGCGACGAGCTGGTCCCGCTGACCAACCTCGTCGGCCCGGTGCGCGAGGTCGACCGCGCGCGGCTCGACGTGCTGCTGGCGGAGAGCGACGCGGTCGTGGTGAGCCCGCTCGCCGTGACCGCCGAGCACCCGCGCGTAAACACCGACGCCGACCGCGCCGCCGCGGCGATCGCCGGAGCCGGCGACGCCGAGCGCCTCGCGCTGGTGATGGACGCCGAGGCGGTGCTCGCCGACGGCGAGCCGGTGCGGGCCGCCGCGCGCGCGGACCTGAAGGAGCTCGCCCGCCACGCGACCGGCGGCATGTCGAAGAAGCTGGGCGCCGTCGAGGAGGCCTTCGCCGGCGGCGTCCGCGAGGTCGCGATCGGCAGCGCCACCGTTCCCGACCTGCTCGCCGGCCGCGCCGGCACGCTGATCACCGCCGAGCCCGACCCCTCCCCCGCCCGATGAGGGATTTGCATCGCGTGGCGGCCACAATCCTTCATCGGAGCGGGTGTGACGCAGATGGCGGCTGAGCTGCAGCAGGTGCCGCCCGCGATGGCGGAGCTGCGGGCCGAGGCGCGGGCGGCGTGCCCGGACGGGCTGCTCGACCTGAGCCGCTCCGAGCCGTTGCCGATCCCGCTCACGGACGACTGCGCGGCGCGCGTGGCGGAGCAGTTCATGCGTGCGCGGCAGTACTCACCGTCGGCGGGCTTGACGGCGGTTCGCGACGCCGCGGCGCGCTACGCGAGCGTGCGGACCGAGCTCGAGCTCGACGCCGCCGACGTCGTCATCACCGCAGGGGCGATGGCCGGACTGGCGGTCGCGCTGAGGGCGCTGATCGAGCCTGGTGACGAGGTCCTCGTCCCGGTGCCCTACTTCCACTCCTACCCGAGGCAGGTGTCGATGCTAGGCGGGATCCCCCGCCTCGTCGACACACGCCCGCGGCAGGGGGAGCTGACGGCGCAGGCGATCGAGCGCGAGCTGACCCCGCAGACACGGGCGCTGCTGCTCTGCAACCCGGCCAATCCGGCCGGAGTGGTGCTCGACCGCGAGCGGCTCACCGCGATCCTGGCCGCGCTGCCGCCGAGCGTCGCGGTAATCGCCGACGAGGTCTACGCGGAGTATGTCTACGGCGATGCCGCGCCTCGCGAGCTCGCGGGCGGCGACGGCGAGCGTCGCGAGCTCGTGGGACCGGCCGGCAACAGCACGACGGGTCCTTCGGGCGATCGGCTCGTCCCGCGCGCGACGGACTTCGTCAGTGCACTCGCCGTGGTCGCCGACGAGGACGCGGGCCGCGAGGTGATCGCGCTCGACACCGCGTCGAAGACCGCCGCGATGCCCGGCTGGCGAGTCGGCACCGCGATCGCGACCGCCGGCCTGGCACCGCGCCTCGCCCAGGCGGCGGCGACGCTGAGCGGCGCGCCGAACACGCTCGCCCAGCTCGCGTTCGCCGCCTGGCTCGACGACCCGCCGCAGCTCGACCGGATGGCGCCCTACCGGCCACGGCTGCGCGACGTGCTCGAGGAGCTCGACGATTCCGGCCTGACCGTCCGCCCACCGGACGGCAGCTACTACGTCTGGCTCACAGCCCCCGCCGGCGACCGGCCCACCGCCGGTCGGTC
>DATABV010000052.1:0-3873 GCA_036259395.1 Thermoleophilaceae bacterium
CTCCCGCGGCGTACCACCAACGCCCCGCGGCACCCGGACCTACGGCATCGACCAAGGAGACCTCCACGCCCAGGAAGTCACCCTCCGTCCCATGGGCGCACACTTCACAGTCGACGACACCCCCGTCGAGCTCAACGTCCCCGGCGCCCACAACGTCCTCAACGCCCTCGCCGCCCTCGCCGCCTGCCGCGCAGCCGGCGTGCCGATCGCCGAGGCCGCGCCCGCGATCGCCGGCTTCCGCGGCACCGGCCGCCGCTTCGAGCCCCGCGGGTCGACCGCGACCGGCGCGCTCGTCTACGACGACTACGCCCACCACCCGACGGAGGTCCGCGCGACCCTCGAGGCGGCGCGCACCCTCGACGCGCGCCGGATCGTCGCCTGCTTCCAGCCGCACCTCTTCTCCCGCACTCGCGAGCTGGCCGCCGAGTTCGGACGTGCCCTGGCGGTCGCCGACGTCATCGCCGTGATCGACGTCTATCCCGCACGCGAGCGGGCGGCGGACTTCCCGGGCGTCAGCGGGCTGCTGGTTGCCGAGGCGGCCGCGGACGCCGCGCCCGGGCGGCCGGTCTGGTGGCTGCCCCAGATGGACGACGCCGAGCGGATGCTGCGCGACCGGCTGGGGCCCGGCGACGTGCTGCTGACCCTCGGCGCCGGCGACGTCGACAAGCTCGCGACCCGTCTGACGGAGGCCGCGTGAACCCGCCGGCGGGGGTCGAGCGCAACCGGCCGCTGGAGCGCCTGACCACTGTCCGCACGGGTGGTCCGGCCGACTGGTTCGCCCGTCCCGACAGCGACGAGCGGCTGGCCGAGCTGCTCGCCTGGGCCGACGGCGAGGGGATCGACGTAGGAGTGGTCGGCTCGGGATCGAACCTGCTGGTAGCCGATGACGGATTTCGCGGACTGGTCATCAAGCTCGACGGCGAGCTCGCGCGGATCGACCGCGACGGCGACCGCATGCTCTGCGGCGGCGGCGCCCGCCTACCGAAGGCCTCGGCACGCGCCGCTCAGGAGGGCCTCACCGGGCTCGAGTTCGGCGTCAACATCCCGGGCACCGTCGGCGGCGCGGTGAAGATGAACGCCAACGCCTACGGCGGCGACCTGTCGCGCGTGCTCGAGTCGGTCGACGTGGCGACGCCCGGCGGCACCGAGCGCCGCGTTCCAGCCGAGCTCGGGTTCTCCTACCGGCGCTCGAACCTCGCTCCGCGCGAGATCGTCGCCCGCGCGGTCTTCAAGCTCGATCCGGCCGACCCGGGGGAGGTCAAGGCGACGCTCGCCGACATGCGTCGCCGGCGGCGCGAGGCTCAGCCGTCGGGGATCAAGACCTTCGGCTCGACCTTCAAGAACCCGGGCGATCCGCGTGCCGAGGGCCGCAGCGCCGGTGTCCTGCTCGACGGCGCGGGCTGCCGCGGCCTGGCCGTCGGCGGCGCGCGCTTCTCGGACAAGCACGCCAACTTCGTCGAGAACGCCGGCGAGGCGACGACGGCGGACGTCGTCGCTCTGATGGCAGAGGGCCGCCGGCGCGTCTACGAGCGCTTCGGCGTCGCGCTCGAGCCCGAGGTCCAGCTGCTCGGCGACGTCGACGCGGACGCCCTCTACGGGACGCCATGAAGCCGCCGGCCGTCGCCCTTCGCCGTCCCGCCGCCTCGATCGCCCGTCTGCGCGCGAAGTTGACTCCCGGCCCGCGCACCCGTCGACGCATGCTGGCGGCGGCTGTCGTGGCGGCGCTGCTGGTCGCGCTCTACATGCTCTGGCTGCGCGACTCCTCGCTGGTGGCGGTCGAGCAGGTGACGGTGACGGGGCTGACCAGTCGCGACGCCGATCGCGTCCGCGTCGCGCTCGCCTCGACCGCCGAGACGATGACGACGCTGAACGTCGACGAGCGGCGGCTGCGCGACGCGGCGGCGGCATTCCCGATCGTCGCGCGGATCGAGGTCGCGCCCGACTTCCCGAACGGAATGCGGATCGACGTGGTCGAGCACCGGCCGGCAGCGATCGCGCTCGCCGACGGGCGCAAGCAGCCGGTCGCCGGCGACGGCTCGGTGCTCGCCGGCATGCCGGTCGAGGGCGACCTGCCCGAGATCGAGCTTGCCGTGGCGATGCCGCAGCGCCAGCTCGGGCCCGGAGCGGCGCGCGATTGCGCGCGCGTGGCGGGGGCGGCGCCGGCGGTGATCGCCCGGCGCGTCGACAGCCTCGCGCGCGAGGGCGGCGCCCGCGGCGTCGTGGCCCAGCTCGAGGACGGCACCGAGCTCGTCTTCGGCACTCCCGACCGGCTCGCGGCGAAGTGGGCGGCGGCGATTCGCGTGCTCGCCGACGACGAGGCGGAAGGCGCTGTCTACGTCGACGTCCGCATCCCCGAGCGGCCGGTCGCAGGGGGTCTCGCAGCCGCGACCGTCACCCCCGCCGCGCCCCTCGAAACGGCCCCGACATACCCTCAACCATGAGTTGAGAGTCCGCGCAACTCTCGACCCTCGCTAGAGGGTCAGGGTGCAAGGGACGTTGCATCCCCGGTTTGACATTTTCCGCGAAGTCCACCTACAGTGCTGGTTTGCAGCGATTCCTCGGTGGCGGCGCAAACCCTCGATGATCGCTTCACCTCCGGACGCAAACGTCCGATAGGGAGCTTCACGACAGCGAACCCGAGCAGGCGAGGCAAGGATTCAAGCGATGGACACCGGTAGCTACTTGGCCGTCATCAAGGTCGTCGGAATCGGCGGCGGCGGCACGAACGCCGTCAACCGGATGGTCGACGCCGGACTTAAGGGCGTCGAGTTCATCGCGGTCAACACCGACGCGCAGGCGCTCCAGATGTGCGACGCCGACATCAAGCTGCAGATCGGCGACCAGCTCACGCGTGGCCTCGGGGCCGGGGCCGAGCCGGAGGTCGGCTACGGCGCCGCCAACGAGAGCCGCGACGAGATCAAGGAGGCGCTCAAGGGCGCTGACATGGTCTTCGTCACCGCCGGCGAGGGCGGCGGCACCGGCACCGGCGCTGCGCCCGTCGTCGCCGAGGTCGCCAAGCAGGAGATCGGCGCACTGACCGTCGGCGTCGTCACCCGGCCGTTCGACTTCGAGGGCTCGCAGCGCAAGCGCCAGTCCGACGAGGGGATCGACCGCTTGCGCGAGCAGGTCGACACGCTGATCGTGATCCCGAACGAGAAGCTGCTCGCCGTCGTCGAGCGCCGCACCAGCATCCTCGAGGCCTTCCGCGAGGCCGACAACGTGCTGCGCCAGGGCGTCCAGGGGATCACCGACCTGATTACGATCCCCGGCCTGATCAACCTCGACTTCGCCGACGTCCGCACGATCATGCAGGACGCCGGCTCCGCGCTGATGGGGATCGGCGAGGCCGGAGGCGAGAACCGCGCCGCCGAGGCCGCCCGCCACGCGATCTCGAGCCCGCTGCTCGAGCAGTCGGTCGAGGGCGCCACCGGGATCCTGCTGAACATCACCGGCGGCAGCGACCTTGGCCTGTTCGAGGTCAACGAGGCGGCCGAGATCATCCAGGGCGCCACCGACCAGAACTCCAACATCATCTTCGGCGCCGTCGTCGACGACGGCCTCGACGACAACGTCCGCGTCACGGTGATCGCGACCGGCTTCGAGGGCGCCAAGTCGCGGCCGCTGTTCAGCGAGGACTCGACCGGCCGGCGCCGCGAGCCGCGCCGCCGCGACGTCTCGATGGACGACAACCAGCGCTCCTCGCTCGAGATCTCCGACGACGACATCGACATCCCGTCGTTCCTGAAGTAGCGAGCGTCCTCCAGCGCGCGGCGGGCTCCCGCTGCCGAGCGTTACGGTGAGCCCGTGACTCGGCAGAGGGCTGCAACCGATTTCGACCCCGCGCGGTACTGGGACTCGCGTCATGAGATCGAG
>DATABV010000053.1:0-10016 GCA_036259395.1 Thermoleophilaceae bacterium
GGAGGTCGTGGCGGTCCGGGTGGACGCGGTGGCGGTCCTGGCGGACGGGGCGGCGGTCCCGGCGGACGCGGTGGCGGTCCCGGCGGACGGGGCGGCGGTCCTGGCGGACGCGGTGGCGGTCCCGGCGGACGGGGCGGCGGAAGGGGGCAGCGCTGATGCTGCAGCCCAAGCGCGTAAAGCACCGCAAGCAGCACCGTGGTCGCAGGGCCGGCTACTCGCGTGGCGGGACGGCCGTCGAGTTCGGCGAGTACGGCCTCAAGACGACCGAGCGCGGCTGGATCACCAACCGCCAAATCGAGGCCGCCCGTATCGCGATGACGCGCAAGATCAAGCGCGGCGGCAAGGTCTGGATCAACATCTTCCCCGACAAGCCGGTCACCAAGAAGCCGGCCGAGACCCGCATGGGCTCCGGCAAGGGCTCGCCCGAGGGCTGGGTCGCCGTGGTCAAGCCGGGTCGCGTGATGTTCGAGCTCTCGGGCGTCCCCGAGGACCTCGCCCGCGAGGCGATGCGGCTCGCCGGTCACAAGCTGCCCGTCAAGACGAAGTTCGTGATGCGCGAGGGGGCCGGACAGCAGTGAAGGCCGTCGAGGTGCACAATCTGGACGACCCGCAGCTCGTCGAGTTCGTCGACAACGCGCGCAAGGAGACGTTCAACCTGCGTTTCCAGCACGCGACCGGACAGCTCGAGAACACCGCGGGTATGAAGAACGCCAAGAAGGACCTGGCGCGCGCGCTGACCGTTGCGCGCGAGCGCGGTCTGGACATCGAGGCAGAGATCAGGAAGCAGCAGCGCAATGACTGACGACAACAACGCGAACGACGACAACGTCGACGAGACCGCCGAGGCTCCCGCGGCCGCCGAGGGGACCGCAGCCGCGGCTCCTGTGGAGGACGCCGAGCCCGAGGTAGCGCTCGATCCCAAGCAGCGCCGCAAGCGCGCGCGCTCGCTGAACCGCGGCGAGGCACGCCCGCAGCGGTCGGTCGAGGAGCGCACGGCCGAGCGGCTCGAGCGCCGGCGCAAGAAGGCCGTCGCCCGCCGCACCTGGCGCGTCAAGAGCCGCGAGCGCCGTCGCGCGGCCAGCTCCGGCCAGGGAACGCCGCCGGCTGAGAAGGCGACCACCGGCAGCCCGCGCATCCGCCAGGGAGTCGTGGTCTCCGACAAGGCCGACAAGACGATCACCGTCCGCATCGACGTCGCGCGCCCGCACCGCACCTACGGCAAGATCGTCCGCTCGACCTCGACGCTGCACGCGCACGACGAGCGCAACGAGGCCGGCGCGGGGGACACCGTGCGTGTCGTCGAGAGCCGTCCGCTGAGCCGCACCAAGCGCTGGCGCCTGGTCGAGGTCGTGGAGCGTGCGCGGTGATCCAGCAGGAGACCCGCCTCAGGGTGGCCGACAACACCGGCGCCCGCGAGATCCTCTGCATCCGCGTCGCGGGTGGCAGCAAGCGGCGCTACGCCGGCGTCGGCGACGTGATTACCGCGACCGTCAAGCAGGCGATTCCGCACGGCTCGGTCAAGAAGGGCGAGGTCGTCAAGGCGGTCGTCGTCCGCACGCGCAAGCAGTTCGGGCGCGAGGACGGCACCTACATTTCCTTCGACGAGAACGCCGCGGTGCTGATCGACCAGGCCAACAACCCGCGTGGGACGCGCATCTTCGGCCCGGTCGCTCGCGAGCTGCGCGACCGCAACTTCATGAAGATCGTCTCGCTGGCGCCGGAGGTCCTCTGATGGCGTCGCGCATGAAGATCCGCAAGGACGACACCGTCAAGGTGATCTCCGGCAAGGATCGCGGCAAGACCGGCACCGTGCTGCGCACCGATCCGGAGCGTCAGCGCGTCTACGTCCAGGGCTTGAACATCCAGAAGCGCCACCTGCGTCCTCAGCAGCTGCAGGACACCCAGCGCGCCTCGCAGGTCGAGGGCGGCGTGATCGAGGTCGAGGGCCCGATCCACGTCTCCAACGTCCAACTGCTCGATCCGAGCAGCGGCGATCCGACGCGAGTCGGAATCCAGCGCGAGGACGGGCGGCGCAAGCGCGTGGCGAAGCGCTCAGGGACGGTGATCGACTGATGCCGGTCGCTACCGCGAAGGTCACGCCGCGCCTCAAGGAGCGCTACCAGCAGGAGATCGTGCCGGTCCTGGTCGAGCGCTTCGGCTACGCCAACCCGATGCAGGTGCCGAAGGTCGAGAAGGTCACGCTCAACATGGGCGTCGGCGACGCGAAGCAGGACAGCCGCGCGCTCGAGTCGGCCCAGGGGCAGCTCGCCGCGATCGCCGGACAGCGGCCGAACATCCGCCGCGCGCGCAAGTCGATCGCCGCCTTCAAGCTGCGCGAGGAGATGCCGGTCGGGCTCTCGGTGACGCTGCGGGACGCGCGGATGTACGAGTTCCTCGATCGCCTGATCACGATCGCGATCCCGCGGATCCGCGACTTCCGCGGGCTCAACGCGCGCTCGTTCGACGGGCGCGGGAACTGGACGATGGGCGTCCGCGAGCAGATCATCTTTCCCGAGATCGACTACGACGGGATCGACCAGGTGCGCGGTCTCGACGTCACGATCACGACGACCGCGAACACCGACGAGGAGGCCTTCGCGCTGCTGCACGAGCTCGGAATGCCGTTCCGGGCCGACGGCCGCCCGGGCGAGCAGCGCAAGACCGACGAGGACGGAGACTGAGATGGCCAAGACTTCCAAGCGGGTGAGCCAGCAGCGCCCATCCAAGTACAAGACCCGTGACTACAACCGCTGCCGCAAGTGCGGCCGGCCGCGCGCCTACCTGCGCAAGTTCGGCCTCTGCCGGATCTGCGTGCGCGCGCATGCCCACGAGGGCGACATCCCCGGCCTGACCAAGTCGAGCTGGTAGCGGACGAGCAGAACGAGAGACGATCGCCTTGAGCCTCAACGACCCAATCGCAGACTTCCTGACGCGTGTGCGCAACGGCCTCCAGGCCGACCACGACTCTGTCGTGATGCCGCATTCGCGCTTCAAGACAGAGCTCGCACGCATTCTCAGCGAGCAGGGCTACGTCGAGGGCTACTCGGTCGAGCCGGGTCGGGTCGGTCAGCAGCTGCGCGTCACGCTTAAGTACACCGAGAGCCGCGATCCGGTCATCTCCGGCATGGAGCGCGTCTCCAAGCCCGGGCGCCGCCAGTACGTCGGCGCGAACGAGGTGCCGAAGGTCCAGGGCGGGATGGGTACGACGATCGTCTCCACCTCGCGTGGGGTCATGACGGGGCACCAGGCGCGCAAGGCGGGCGTCGGCGGGGAACTGGTGGCGAAGGTCTGGTAGTCGATGAGTCGCATCGGAAAACAGCCGATCCCAGTGCCCGACGGCGTGTCCGTCGAGATCGCCCCTGAGCAGGTCAGCGTCAAGGGCCCGAAGGGCGAGCTGTCCGAGCGGGTCGCCCGCGACATCGAGATCGTCCAGGAGGACGGGACGGTGGTGGTCCGCCGTCCCTCCGACCGCGGCGAGCATCGCGCGCTGCACGGCCTGACCCGGACGCTGATCTACAACATGGTCGCCGGCGTGACCGAGGGCTTCGAGAAGCGGCTCGAGATCCAGGGCGTCGGCTATCGCGCCCAGCTCAAGGGCAAGAACCTCGAGCTGGCGCTCGGCTACTCGCATCCGGTGGCGATCGAGGCTCCCGAGAACGTCGAGTTCGAGGTTCCGCAGCCGACGCAGGTGATCGTCCGCGGCATCTCGAAGCAGGTCGTCGGCGAGACCGCCGCGCGGATCCGCAAGCAGCGCCCGCCGGAGCCCTACAAGGGCAAGGGCATCCGCTACGAGGGCGAGTACGTCGCGAGGAAGGTCGGCAAGCGCGCATGAGCACCGTCACCAAGGGCAGCAAGCGACTGCGCCGGCGCCGCCGGGTGCGCGCCAAGGTGCGTGGCACCGCCGAGCGACCGCGCCTGTCGGTCTTCCGCTCCAACCGCGGCGTCATGTGCCAGCTCGTCGACGACGAGCGCGGTCACACGCTCGCGGCCGTCAACTGGACCGAGGCCGAGCTGCGCGATCTGCCGCGCATCGAGGCGGCCAAGCGTGCCGGCGAGCTGCTTGGCGAGCGGGCCAAGCAGGCCGGGATCGAGACCTGCGTCTTCGATCGCGGCGGCTACCGCTACCACGGACACGTCAAGGCGGTCGCCGAGGGGGCGCGCGAGGCGGGACTCGTCTTCTAGCTACCCTGCGACAGGAACTTTCACATGGCACGTAACGACAACAGACAGGGCGGCCGCGGCGGTCGCGACAGCGATCTCCAAGAGCGGGTCGTCGAGATCAACCGCGTCGCGAAGGTCGTCAAGGGCGGCCGGCGCTTCTCGTTCACTGCGCTCGTCGTCGTGGGCGACGAGAAGTCGAAGGTCGGCGTCGGCTACGGCAAGGCGAACGAGGTTCCGGTCGCGATCCAGAAGGGCGTCGAGCGCGCCCGCCGCAACCTCGTCGAGGTGCCGATGCACGGATCGACGATCACGCACAAGACGATCGGCGTCCACTCCGCCTCGCGCGTTCTGCTCAAGCCGGCCTCGCCCGGTACCGGCGTGATCGCCGGCGGCGGCGTGCGCGCCGTGCTCGAGCTCGCGGGAATCCACGACGTGCTGTCGAAGTCGCTTGGCAGCCAGAACCCGATCAACCTCGTCAAGGCGACGATGGCGGCGCTCGAGTCGCTGCGCCGGCCGCAGGACGTCGCCGCGCTGCGCGGCCTTTCGATCGCCGAGGTCCTCGGCCTTGACGAGAAGCCCGGTGACGAGGAGCCGGCAGCCGCGGCCGAGGCCGACGCTTCCGACGCGGCAGACCAGCCCGCCGAGCAGTCCGAGCCGGTGGCCGCCGCCGCGGGAGCGGAGCAGGAGTCCTAGCGATGGCCGCCACGCTCGAGATCACCCAGGTCAAGTCGTCCAACGGCGCGTCGAAGAAGCAGCTCGACTCGCTGCGGACGCTCGGCCTCGGCCGGATCGGCAAGCAGGTGCAGCGGCCCGACGACGCCGTCGTGCGCGGCCTCGTCGCGAGCGTCGACCATCTCGTGAAGGTTGGCGACGATGGCTGACGACGAGCGCTTCATCGGCCTGCACAACCTCAAGCCGGCGAAGGGCTCGACCCATCGCCGCAAGCGCGTCGGGCGCGGGGAGGGCTCGGGCGTTGGCAAGACCTCCGGTCGTGGGCAGAAGGGCGCAGGCGCTCGGGCGGGCTCGAAGACCCGGGTCGCCTTCGAGGGCGGGCAGAACCCGATCCAGCGGCGAATGCGCAAGCTGCGCGGCCCGCACATGAAGAAGTCGATGCCGTTCGAGAAGTTCCGTACGCACACGCAGCCCGTGAACCTGCGCGACCTCGACGCCCGCTTCGACGCCGGCGCCGACGTGACGCCAGACTCCCTCCGCGCGGCCGGTCTCGCGACCCGCCGCAATGTTCCGATCAAGGTCCTAGGGGAGGGAGAGCTCGAGAAGGCGCTCACCGTCCATGCCCACGGCTTCTCCGCCAGCGCGCGCGAGAAGATCGAGTCGGCAGGCGGCAGCGTCAACGTCCTCGAGTCGTAGAGCATGCTCAAGACGTTCCTCAACGCTTTCCGGATCCCCGAGCTCCGGAAGAAGCTGGCGTTCACCGCCGCGATGCTCGCGCTCTACCGGCTCGGCGCCTACATCCCGGCGCCCGGCATCAACGTCGACGCGGTCGAGGCGCTGTCGGAGCAGTTCGCGGGCTCGAACATCCTCGGCTTCCTCAACCTCTTCTCCGGCGGCAGCCTGCAGCGCTTCGCAATTTTCGCGCTCGGGATCATGCCCTACATCACCGCCTCGATCATCCTGCAGCTGATGACGGTCGTGCTGCCGTCGCTCGAGAAGCTGCGCAAGGAGGGCGAGGTCGGCCAGCAGAAGATCACGCAGTACACGCGCTACCTGACGGTGGCTCTCGCCTTCGGCCAGTCAGTCGGCTACGTCTTCCTCTTCCGCAGCTTCTCGACCGGCACGACCGACGTCGTCGACGGCTTCACCTTCGGCACGGTCTTCACGATCATCATCACGCTGACCGCCGGCTGCGTGCTGCTGATGTGGTTCGGCGAGCTGATCACCCAGCGCGGGATTGGCAACGGCATCTCGCTGATGATCTTCGCCAGCATCGTCGCGGGGCTGCCCAACGGCGTCTCGGCGTGGTGGACGAACCCCGACCAGGTCTTCAAGGTGATGATGCCGTTCCTGGCGCTGGCGATCATCGCCGGCATCGTCTTCATGCAGGAGGGCCAGCGGCGCATCCCGGTGCAGTACGCCAAGCAGGTGGTCGGGCGCCGGATCGCGTCGGCGAGCTCGACCTACCTGCCGCTGCGGGTCAATATGGCCGGCGTCATCCCCGTGATCTTCGCCGCGTCGCTGATGGCGTTCCCGCCGACTGTCGGCCAGCTGATCCAATCGCCCTGGGCGCAGGACATGTCGGCGTTCTTCAGTCCGAACGGCTGGGCGTACATCGTCGGCGAGTCGATCCTGATCGTGCTGTTCACCTACTTCTACACAGCCGTCACGTTCAACCCGGTCGAGCAGGCGGACAACCTGAAGAAGTACGGCGGCTTCATTCCCGGGGTCAGACCCGGGCGGCCGACGGCCGAGTATCTGGACCGCATCCTGGCTCGGCTGACGTTCCCGGGCGCGCTCTACCTCGCGGCGGTCGCGGCCCTGCCGACGATCTTGATCAACCAGACGAGCGCGAACTTCTTCTTCGGAGGGACCTCGATCCTGATCGTCGTCGGCGTCGCGCTCGACACGATGAAGCAACTAGAGGCGCAGATGATGATGCGCAACTACGAGGGATTCTTGAAGTAGCCTCCCTCGTCTGTGAGCGAGCTCAATCTCATCCTCCTCGGTCCTCCCGGCGCCGGCAAGGGAACCCAGGCCGAGCGGCTCGTCGAGGACTTCGACCTGCCCTACTACGCGACCGGCGACATCCTGCGCGGCGCGGTCAAGGAGGGAACCGAGCTCGGCCGTCAGGCGAAGCAGTACATGGACCGCGGCGACCTCGTCCCCGATGAGGTGATCTGCGGAGTCGTCGTCGAGCGGATCGACAGCCCCGAGGCGCTCGACGGGTTCCTGCTCGACGGCTTCCCGCGCACGCTGCCGCAGGCCGAGGCGCTCGAGCGCTCCCTCGACCCGCTCGGCCGCCGGCTGACCGCGGTCCTCTCGATCGAAGTGGCCGACGACGAGCTCGTGCGCCGCCTGTCCGGGCGGCGCGTCTGCGAGCGCAACGGACATCCGTACCACGTGGAGTTTGACCCGCCCAAGAACGCCGGATTCTGCGACCAGGACGGCTCGCCGCTGATCCAGCGCGACGACGACCGCGAGGAGACGATCAAGCACCGGCTCGACGTCTTCCACGAGCAGACCGAGCCGCTCGTCGACCTCTACGAGGCCAAGGGCCTGCTGCGCCGCTTCGACGGCAGCCGCTCCCCCGACGAGGTCCATGCGCACATCCGCGCGACGCTCGCGACGCTGCGCCTCGAGGAACAGCTCTAGCGATGGCGATCATCCGCAAGACGCCCGAGGAGATCGAGCGGATCGCGGCCTCCGGGCGGGTCCTCGCGCGCTGCCACCGGCTGCTGCGCGCGAAAGCGCGCGCCGGCGTCACGACGGCCGAGCTCGACGAGGCCGCCGAGCGGTTCATCCGCTCGCAGGGCGCGACCCCCGCCTTCAAGGGCTACCGCGGCTTCCCAGGCTCGATCTGCGCGTCGCCGAACTCGATGGTCGTCCACGGCATCCCCGGCGCCTACGAGCTGAGCCGCGGCGACGTGCTCGCGATCGACATCGGAGTCGAGCTCGACGGCTGGATCTCAGACGCGGCCGTCACGCTGCCGATCGGGCCGGTCAGCGACGTCGCCGCCGGACTGCTCGAGGCGACCCGAGCCTCGCTGTTCGACGGGATCGAGCAGTGCGTGCCGGGGAACCGCCTCGGCGACGTCTCGGCCGCGATCCAGCGCCGCGTCGAATCCGACGGCTACTCGGTGATCCGCTCGCTGGTCGGGCACGGGGTCGGGCGCGAGATGCACGAGGACCCGCAGATCCCCAACTTCGGCACACCCGGCACAGGACCGCTGCTCGAGGAGGGGATGGTGCTAGCGATCGAGCCGATGGTCAACGTCGGCAGCGCGGACGTCCGTCTGGCCCCTGACAACTGGTCGGTCTACTCCCAGGACGGCTCGCTGGCAGCCCACTTCGAGCACACGGTCGCCGTGACGGCCGACGGGCCGCGCATACTGACTCCCTGGCACATTGACGAAGGCACCGCCAGCCCCGTCCGAGCGAAGGCGGCGAGCGGTCATTAGGCCGAGCGGGCGCTCCTGGGCCGGCGTGCTATCGTGCCCCGTTGGCGCTGGGCCGTCTCCTGGGCCCTGCGCTCGTTCTCTCCATACGGAAGGTAGCGATGAAGGTCCGAGCTTCGGTCAAACCCATGTGTGAGAAGTGCAAGGTCATCCGCCGCAACGGCGCCGTGCTCGTGATCTGTCAGAACCCGCGTCACAAGCAGCGGCAGGGCTGACCCGGACGATGGCGCGCATCGCAGGCATCAACATCCCGCTCAACAAGCGGGTTGAGATCGGTCTCACCTACATCTACGGGATCGGGCGCTCGCAGTCGAACGTCATCCTGAAGAAGGCCGGAGTCGATCCCGACACCTACGTCAAGGACCTCACCGACGACGAGGTCATCAAGCTGCGCGACGCGATCGACCAGGACCTCACCGTCGAGGGCGATCTGCGGCGCGAGCTGTCCCAGAACATCAAGCGGCTGATGGAGATCGGCGCCTACCGCGGCCTGCGCCACCGCCGCAGCCTGCCGGTCCGGGGCCAGCGCACGAAGACCAACGGTCGCACCCGCAAGGGCCCGAAGCGCATGCAGGTGGCCGGTAAGAAGAAGGTGACGAAGTAGTGGCACAACAGCGCCCAGGTAGACCTCGCGGCCGCCGCAAGGCGAAGAAGAACGTCCCGTTCGGCCAGGCCCATATCAAGACCAGCTTCAACAACACGATCGTGTCGCTGACCGACCGTGAGGGCAACGTGATCGCGTGGGAGTCCGCCGGCGGAGCCGGCTTCAAGGGCTCGCGCAAGTCGACCCCGTTCGCCGCCCAGGTCACCGCCGACGCGGCCGCCAAGAAGGGCATCGAGCAAGGGCTCGAGAAGGTCGAGGTCTTCGTCAAGGGCCCCGGCTCCGGGCGCGACACCGCGATCCGCTCGCTGCAGGCGGCCGGGCTCGAGGTCACGGGCATCCGCGACGTCACCCCCCAGGCGCACAACGGCTGCCGGCCGCGCAAGCGGCGGAGGGTCTAGGACATGGCGCGAGACACAGGCGCACAGTGCAAGCAGTGCCGCCGCGAGGGCACCAAGCTCTTCCTCAAGGGCGAGCGCTGCCTCACCGACAAGTGCGGCATCGAGCGGCGCAACTACCCGCCCGGCGACCACGGCCGCGGCCGTCCGCGCCAGTCCGAGTACCGCGTCCAGCTGCGCGAGAAGCAGAAGGCCCGCCGCTACTACGGCGTGCTCGAGAAGCAGTTCCGCGGGTACTACGACCGTGCGTCGCGCCAAGAGGGCGTGACCGGCGAGAACCTGCTGCGGATCCTCGAGTGCCGGCTCGACAACGTCCTCGTCCGGCTCGGCTTCGCCGCCTCGCGGCGCCAGGCGCGCCAGTTCGTCCGTCACGGGCAATGGCTCGTGAACGGCCGCCGCGTCGACATCCCCTCGTACCAGGTGCGTCCCGACGACGTGATCACGCTGGCCCCCGGCTCAAAGGGCGACCAGACGATCCGGGACGCGACCGAGCTGGTCTCCGTGGTTCCCGCCTGGCTGCAGGCCGACCACGACGGCCTCATGGCCAAGGTGCTGCGCCGGCCCGAGCGCGACGAGATCGCCGTGCCGGTCCAAGAGCAGCTCATCGTCGAGCTTTACTCGAAGTAGAAGTCCAAGCCGCGCGCGACGCCCGCCGGCGGTCGTGTGCGCACCAACGCGAAGGACATCGCCCATGATCGAGTTCCAGACCCCCCAGATCTCCGCCGA
>DATABV010000054.1:0-2368 GCA_036259395.1 Thermoleophilaceae bacterium
GGGTCGACGCCGTAGTGGCGGGCGAGCCGCCCGGTCGCCAGCTCGACGACGGCGTCCGCCGCCGCCTCCTCGCCGTCGCGCGCGAGCAGGAAGAAGTCGCGCTCCTGGCCCTCGCCTGGCTGGACCGGCGGGACCTCGCCATGGCGAACCGCGTGCGCGGCGCTGACGATCATCGACTGGGCCGACTGGCGGAAGACGTGCGTCAGCCGCGCGACCGGCACGCTGCCCGATTCGATCAGGTCGGCGAACGGCTTGCCGGCGCCGATCGGGGGGAGCTGGTCGGCGTCGCCGACCATCACGACCGCGGTGTCCGCGGAGACCGCGTCGAAGAGCGTCCGCGCGACGTCGAGGCTGAGCATGCTCGACTCGTCGACGACGAGCAGGTCGCACTCGATCGGGTAGCTCGGCCCGCGCAGCGGCCCCTCGTGAGGGATCCACTCGAGCAGCCGGTGGATCGTCGTCGCCGGCTGTCCGGTCGCCTCCTCGAGCCGCCGCGCCGCGCGGCCGGTCGGCGCGCAGAGCGCGAGCGCGAGATCTGCCCGCTCCGCGAGCCGGGCGATCGTGCTGACGAGCGTCGTCTTGCCGGTTCCCGGACCGCCGGTGACCACCGACAGCCGCCGCTCGAACGCCGCCTCGACGGCCCTGCGCTGCTCGTCGGTCAACTGCTCGACGGCCTCGGCGAGCCAGTCGGGGCCGGGGACGGCCGGCGCGGCAGCCAGTCCGCCGAGGTCGTCGGCGAGCGCCGCCTCGGACTCCCACGTCGCAGGAAGCGCGACACGACCGTTCTCGACCACCAACGCATGCACGGCGCCGAGGTCGTCGAGCAGGGCGTCCGGCAGCTGCCCGACCAGCTCCGTCGCGCCACGGTACAGCTCGGCGACCGGCAGGAAGGTGTGGCCGGCGCGCCGCTCGGCGGTCTGCAGGACATGCACGAGCGCGGCCCGGTAGCGGGCCGGGGAGTCCTCGGCGAGGCCGTGGGCACGGGCGATCGCGTCGGCGGTCTCGAAGCCGACGCCGTGCTCCTCGGTCAGGCGGTACGGGTCGCTGCGCAGGATGCCTACGGCGCTTGCCCCGTGGCGCTCGTGGAGCGTCGCCGCGAGCCAGCCTGCGCCGTGCGGGGCAAGCATCACGTAGAGGTCGCGCAGCGCGCGCCGCTCGCGCCAGGACTCGGCCGCCGCGGCCGCCGCCCGCTCGCTCATCCGTGGCAGCGAGCGGAACGCCGCATCCGGGTCGGCGTCAATCTGCTCGAGCACCGTCGCGCCGTAGCGGTCGACGAGCTGCTTGGCGCGGCGCTTGCCGATCCGGCTGATCGTCGTCAGGTACTTGAGCGCGCCGGCGGCGTCGTCGGGATCGAGCTCGTAGGCCGCCTCGGCCTGGACCTGGAGTCCGTAGCGGTCGTGCTCGGCCCAGCGACCGACGACGCGCGCGCGGTCGCCCTCGGAGAGGTGCGCGAGCGGCCCGGCGACCGTGACCTCGTCGCCGTCCGGCCCCTCGACCGACAGCACCGCGAAGCCGCCGTCGGGCGCGGCCCAGCGCACCTGACGCACGCGGACCGGCGCGTCGAATCCGTCGAGGCTGGGATTGGGCATACTCGAAAGACTGATGAGCTCTCCGGAGGCCAAGAACCTCGAGGCGATCTCCAAGGCGATCGACCAGCACGAGCGCAGCTGCGAGTACCCGACGCTGGCGATCCTGATGAACCCGTTCGAGGTCGAGCGGCTCGGCTGGGACCAGATCCGCGGGATCCCGGTCCGGCCGGACGAGAAGATCGGCACCGGCCGCTTCGAGATCCTCTGCGCCGGCGACGGCGAGGAGCCCGAGCTCGAGGAGTCGGTCGAGGCGGTCGCAGAGGAGGCTCGTCCTCTGGTCGTCCCCCTCGGCTAGTCTCCCGCGCCGTGGCGAAGCGGCGCGAGAACCCTCCGGTGGAGCAGCTCTACGCGAAGCGGCACAAGATCTTCGCCGTGATGATGATCGGCTGGGCGATGAGCCTGCTCGATGTCTCGATCGTCAACGTGGCGGTCCCGGAGCTGCAGCAGGAGCTCGACACCGACGTCAACTCGATCACGTGGGTCGTCAACGCCTACAACCTGTCCTTCGCCGCACTGCTGATCGCCGCCGGCAAGCTCGCCGACCAGTTCGGCCGCCGCCGGTTCTTCATCCTGGGCCTCGGCATCTTCACGCTCGGCTCGTTCCTGTGCGCGATCTCGCCCTCGGCCGACGTCCTGATCTTCTCGCGCGTCGTCCAGGGCGCGGGGGCGGGCATCCTCGCCCCGCTCGGCTTCGCGATCACCGCCGCCGTGTTCCCAATCCAGGAGCGCGGCAAGGCGCTCGCGACGATCGCGATCGTCGCCCTCGCGGCGAGCGCGTC
>DATABV010000055.1:0-3230 GCA_036259395.1 Thermoleophilaceae bacterium
CGGGCGCCGCGGCAGTGCACGTGGACGACCGTATCGCCCGGCTTGACCTCGGTGAGCTCGCTGTCGCCGCGGCGCAGCGACCGGCCCTCGCGGTAGGCCATCAGCACCGGTCCGCCGCAGCGGCGGTCGGCCTCGCCGATCGGCCCGGCCTCCTCGGCACCGACGGTCTCCGCGACGAGGTCGATCCCGCTCCCGGACGACAGCAGGTCCTCCAGAGTCTCGACCACCTCTGGCGAGGTGGTCCCGAGGCCGAGCAGCCGCCCGGCGGCGCTCGCCGACGTCACGACCGTATCGGCGCCGGAGTGGCGCAGCAGCGGGACGTTGTCCTCCTCGCGCGCCGCGGCGGTGATCGTCGCGTTCGGCGCCAGCTCGCGTGCCGTCAGGGTCACCAACACGGAGGTGTCGTCGCGGTCAGTCGCGACGATCAGGGCAGCGGCGTCCGGCGCGGCCGCCTCGGTCAACACGTCGCGCCGCGCCGCGCTGCCGAGCACGCCGGTCACGCCCTCTCGCGTCGCCAGCTCGATCGCCTCCAGGCGCTCGTCGATCACGACGATCTGGTCGAGGCTGGTGCCCGTGCCGATCAACGAGCGCAACGCGCTGCGCCCCTTGGTCCCAAAACCGCAGATGACTACGTGGTCGTGCAACTTCCTCCTCCAGATCCGTCGTCGCAGATTGGCGCGCGTGGCGGACGCCAGGAACTCGAGCGTCGTGCCGACCAGCAGGATCAGGAAGAGCACCCGCAGTGGCGTTACGAGGAACGTCGTCAGCAGGCGGGCGGTGTCGGACACCGGGACGATGTCGCCGTAGCCGGTAGTCGTGATCGAGACGGTCGCGTAGTAGATGCAGTCGAGCAGCGACACCGAGCCGTCCGCGTCGCGGTAGCCGCCACGGTCGGCGAAGGCGATCGCCGTTACGAGCCCGACCAGGACGAGTGCGATCAGCAGGCGAAACCCGAGCGCCCGCGCGGGCGAGCCGGTGCGCGAGGGGAAGTGGATGTTCTCCGCGGAGATCGCCATCCCGCGCGACGCTACGCACGGCGCCGGACGGGGTAAAGCCGCCCGACGCCGATACGCTGCGCGGCATGTCGACGAGCCCCGTCCGCCTCGAGCGCGACAGCGACAATGGCCTCGCCGAGCTGGTCCTCGCCAGCCCGCCGCTGAACCTCTTCGACCGGCCGCTGATCGACGGCCTGATCGATGCGATCGCCGCCGTCGCCGCCGAGCCGCCGCGCGCGCTGCTCGTCCGAGCCGAGGGCAAGGTCGTGTCGGGCGGTGTGAACGTCGAGCTCTTCGACGGTCTGACGCCGGAGGCCGCGGGCGAGCTCTGGAGCGAGCTGCTCGGCAAGATCGTCGAGCCGATCGAGCAGCTCCCCGCGCCAGTCGTCTTCGCCGCGCACGGCCTGACGCTGACGGCCGCGTTCGAGATCGCGCTGGCGTGCGACTTGATCGTCGCCGCGCGGTCAGCGAAGTTCGGCCTGGTCGAGACGGTCGTCGGGCTGACGCCCTCGATGGGCGGAACCCAACGCCTTGCCGAGCGGGCTGGCAGCGGCCGCGCCCGCGAGCTCGTGATGACCGGGGAGCTGTTCGGAGTCGAGCAGCTAGAGCGCTGGGACGTCGTCAGCCGGATCTTCGAGGATGGTGAGTTCGAGCAGCGGTCGAGGGAGCTGGCGCTGAAGCTCGCGGCCGGCCCGACACGTGCGCACGCTATGACCAAGCACGTCGTGAGGCGCTACGTCGCCGGCGGCGTCGAGGCGGCCGACGAGGCGATTCGCCGTGACGCCGGCGCGCTGTTCGCCAGCGAGGATCTCAAGGGCGCCGTCAAGAGCTTCCTCGAGCGCGGTCCCGGCCACGCCGAGTTCCACAACCGCTAGAGCGGGAGGGAGTCAGGGCAGGTCGAGCGGGACGGTGAACCAGGTCGTCGTACCGAGGCCGAGCGCGCTGCTGCAGCCGAGCCGGCCGTCCATCAGCTCGACCAGCCGCTGGGCGACGCCCAACGTCCCTGCCCCATCCAGGCCGCCGAGCGGCGTGAAGCGACCGCCGTGGCGTGGGCCGAACAGCCGCGCCAGCACGTCGGCGGACATCCCGCAGCCGGTGTCGGAGACCTCGGCGTGGAACATGACCCGCCGACCGCCGGTGCGATCGGCGGTGATGGATGCGACGACCTCGCCGCTGTCGGTGAAGCGGACGGCGTTGTCCATCAGTCCGCAGAGCACCTCGCGCAGCCACTCCACTTCCCCGAGTGCGAGGCGCGGAACGGAGGCGGCCCGCTTGACCTCGAGCGCGATGCCCTTCTCCTCGGCCGGGGCCGCGAACTGCTGCGCCGCTGCGTCGATCATCCGATGGACGTCGAACGCCTCGGGGTCGAGATCGGGCACGTCGGCGAGGTCCATCGCCGCCCAGGCAAGCACGTCTCCCCGGGCGACGCGGGTAGCTGTCCTGTCGTCCTCAGTGGCCTCGCGTGGACTCACCTGGCCCTCCTCCTCGAGCCGACCGTACCATGGCGAAGGTGTCCCCGTGAAGGGCTTCACCACTCGGATTCCCCTGCGCTGGATGTAGCCTCATGGCCATGCCAACCTCTCTTGTCACCGGCGGCGCCGGCTTTCTCGGGTCGAACCTCTGCGATCACCTGCTCGAGCGCGGACACCGGGTCATCTGCGTCGACAACCTCGAGACCGGCAGCCTACGCAACATCAAGCATATATGCAGGGACGACTTCGAGTTCAAGATGCTCGACATCACCGAGCACTACGAGATCGACGAGCCGATCGACTTCGTCTTCCACATGGCTTCGCCGGCGAGCCCGATCGACTATGCGCGGCTGCCGCTGCACACATTGAAGGTGGGCGCCTACGGGACGCACAACTCGCTCGGCCTCGCGAAGGCGAAGCGCGCGCGCTTCCTGCTCGCCTCGACCTCGGAGGTCTACGGCGACCCGCTGGTCCACCCGCAGCCGGAGAGCTACTGGGGCAACGTCAACCCGATCGGTCCGCGCGGCGTCTACGACGAGGCCAAGCGCTATGCCGAGGCGATGACGATGGCCTACCTGCGCCAGCAGGGCGTCGACACCTGCATCGTGCGGATCTTCAACACCTACGGCCCGCGGATGCGGGTCAACGACGGCCGCGCCGTCCCGACGTTCCTTGACCAGGCGCTGCGCGACCAACCGCTGACGGTCTTCGGCGACGGCAGCCAGACGCGCAGCTTCTGCTACGTCGACGACCTGATTCGCGG
>DATABV010000056.1:0-5586 GCA_036259395.1 Thermoleophilaceae bacterium
CCGACGCCGCCCCCGCCGCCCGCGTCCGCGCCGGCGTCGCCGCGCTGCTCGACTTCTGCGCCGCCGAACCCGACCGCGCCCGCGCGTGCCTCGTCGAGGCGCTCAGCGCCGGGCCGGCCGCGCGCGAGCGGCGCTCGGAGACCAACCGCCGGCTGGCCGACCTGTTCGCCCAGCCGCTGCGCGAGCTGCGGCCCAACGCCCGCATCGCCGAGGTGTCGGCAATCGCGCTCGTCGGCGGCTTCCACGAGCTCGCCTACGACGCCGTCGACCGGCGCGCGCCCGCCCGGCTGCCATCGGTCGAGACGGTCGTCGCGATCGCCCGGCTCGAGCCGCTCGCCTAGCGGTCCCGGTCGGGGTATCGTGCGGTTTGTGATGCGCGATGGCCGCTGACGAGCGCCACACCGGCGACGACGAGGCCGGCGCGGCGCCGGCGGCCGAGGACGCGACACCCGCCCGTCCCCGCCGCAAGCTGCCCCCGCGCCGGCCCGACCAGCTACCGCGCGGGCGCCACGGGCTCTCGCCCGACGAGGTCGCCACCTCGCAGCGCAACCGGATCCTCGACGCGATGAAGGCGCTAGCCGGCGAGCGTGGCTACCACGAGTCCTCGATCGCCGACGTGATCGCGCGCGCCGGCGTCACGCGCAAGGCCTTCTACCGGCTGTTCGACGACAAGGAGCAGTGCTTCATCCAGGCCTACGAGCGCGACCTCGCGCGCCTGCTGACGCTCACCCTGGAGGCGTTCGAGACCCAGGACGCCTGGGCCGACCGCGTCCGCGCCGCACTCAGCGCACTCCTCCACGCGCTCGCGCGCGACCCCGCCGCCGCCCGGCTCTGCTTCATCGAGGTGCTCGCCGCCGGTCCGCGCGCGGTCGCCGCGCGCAACGAGGCGATGCGCGGCTTCACGATCCTCTTCGACACCGGCCGCCTCGAGGACGACCGCGCCCGCCCGCCGGCGCTCGCGCTGAACATGGTCGGGGGGATGAGCGAGATCGTCCACCGCGAGATCGCCGCCGGCCGCACCGCCAACCTTCCGGCTGTCCTGCCCGACCTGATGTACACCGCGGTCCTGCCGATCCTCGGGCCGGAGGCCGCGGAGCGGGAGCTCGGGCGCGGCTACCGCGGCGCGTAGCGCTGAAGGACTGCCACCCGCGCATGGACCCGGCGCTCCTCCGCTAGAGCGACCCCCGCGGAGCTATCCAGCGCGTGGGCTGGCCCGTGATCTCGGCGATGCGCTCGTAGTCCTCGTCGTAGTGGAGCACTGTCGCGCCCGCCGCCTCCGCGGCAGCGGCGATCAGGAGGTCGGGGTATCCGACCGATCGGTGATGAGCGCCACCCTGGTCGGCCAGACGCTGATACACCCAAAGCGCGCGCTGCCACTGCTCCCCGCCGATCGGGCAGTCGGGCACCGCGGCAAGCTCGTCCGCGGTCTCAGCCATCTCCCGGCCCTTGCGCGCGCTATGCAGGAGCTCGAAGCGGACCATGTCGCAGGTCGCGATCGAGCCGGTGACGAGCCGCTGCGCGAAGTCCTCACGCAAGGGTCCCACGGCGTCCCGGTCTGCGACCCACCATGCGGAGGTGTCGGCGAGCTCCACCGCTCAGTCGCGTAGATGCTCGAAAGAGCGCGGGCGACGGTCCTCCTCGATCGACTCCAGCGTCAGATCGGGAAAGCGCCGGCGCGACAGGCTCTCCAGCTTCCGGCGTCTGATCACGTCGCGCATCGCCGCATGGACCGTGTCGGTCATCCGCGAGGTGCCGAGCAAGTCGGAAGCCTCGGCGGCGAGGTCGACGTCGAGGTTGATCGTCGTGCGTTTCACTCGAGGCATCGTATGGATGGGATCGTGACAGATGTATGGCTCATAGTGACAGCGGCGTATGGATGTTCCGCCCGTGCTGCGACAATCGGGCTGTGGACCGGCTGTTCGCAGAGGACGAGGGCGCGGCGACGCGGGGGCGGACTGCGGTGCCGCCGGGGGCGCAGCCGCTTGCGGCTCGGATGCGGCCGGTCGAGCTGGGCGAGTTCGTCGGCCAGGAGCACCTGCTCGAGCAGGGGTCGGCGCTGCGGAAGGCCCTCGAGGACGGCCACCCGCACTCGATGATTCTCTACGGGCCTCCCGGGACCGGGAAGACGACGTTGGCGCGGCTGATCGCGGTGACGGCGAACGCGGCGTTCGAGGAGATCTCCGCGGTCAACGCGGGGCGCAAGGAGGTGCGTGAGGTGCTCGACCGCGCCGCGGAGCGGCGGCGCGGCGGCAACGGCGAGGGGACGATCCTCTTCCTCGACGAGATCCACCGCTTCAACAAGGCCCAGCAGGACGTGCTGCTGCCGGCGGTCGAGGAGGGGCTGGTGTGGCTGGTCGGGGCGACGACCGAGAACCCGTACTTCGAGGTCAACTCGGCGCTGCTGTCGCGCTGTCGCGTGTACGAGCTGCGCGCGCTCGAGGAGAGCGATGTGCTGGCGCTGCTGCGGCGGGCGCTGAACGACCCGGAGCGCGGGATCGCCCAGCCGCCGGAGGTAGACGAGGACGCATTGGAGTTCCTCGCGGCGCGGGCTGGCGGCGACGCGCGAACCGCGCTCGCCGCGCTCGAGCTCGCAGCCGAGACGGCGGCCGCCGAGGCCGGCGCGACCACGCCAGATGTCGGATCTGCATCGCCAGGACACGCGAATGCGACATCTGACTCCGCGGGCGACAATGACCGCGGTCACGTCACGCTCGCCCGCGCCGAGGACGCGCTGCAGCGCCGCGCCGTCCTCTACGACAAGGACGGCGACCGCCACTACGACCTGATCTCGGCCTGGATCAAGGCGACGCGCGGCTCGGACCCCGACGCGTCGCTGCTCTACATGGCGGCGATGCTCGAGGGCGGCGAGGACGTCCGCTTCATCGCCCGCCGCATGGTCATCCTCGCGAGCGAGGACGTCGGCAACGCCGACCCGCAGGCGCTGCTGATCGCCACCGCGGCCGCCCAGGCGGTCGACCGCGTCGGCCTGCCCGAGTGCCACTTCGCGCTCGCCCAGGCGACGGTCTACCTGGCGCTGGCGCCGAAGTCCAACGCCGCCGGCGCGGCGCTCGGCCACGCGCGCGCGTGGGTGCGCGAGAACGGGACGCCGGTCCCGCCCGACTACCTGCGCGACGCCCACTACCCGGGCGCGAAGAAGCTGGGGCGCGGCGAGGGCTACGACTACCCGCACGCCCACCCGACCGGCACCTCGCCTCAGGAGCTGATGCCCGACAACGCCGTCGGCCGCCGCTTCCTCGAGCTGTCGGCCTTCGGCCACGAGCGCGAGCTCGCCGAGCGGCTTGATGGCATCCGCCGCGCTCGCCGCCGCGATCCCGATACCTGAGCATTGTGAGGTCGACTTTCCCGACATATGGCGTCGGGAAGGTCGACCTCGAGCTCCCGAGGCCGGTCGGGGGCGTCACAATGAGCGCCATGGAGGCCAAGTCACCGCCCGCGCAGGGCCAGCTCGAGACGTTCTCGCCAATCGACGGTCGCCGCCTCGGCGCCGTCCCGACCGTCACGCCGGAGCAGGTGCAGTCCGTCGTCGACGACGTGGCCGAGGTGCAGCCGTTCTGGGCCGCGTTGCCGGTCGAGGACCGCGCGCGCTACATGCGCCGCGCGGCGCAGGTGATCATCGACTCGCTCGACGTGCTGAGCGAGCTGCTCACGCGCGAGCAGGGCAAGCCGCGCAACGAGTCGTACGTGATGGAGCTGCTGCCGACGATCGACGCGCTCAACTGGGTCGCCGACGCGGGCCCGGAGATCCTCGCCGACGAGAAGGTCAAGCTGCCGATTTGGGTCAAGCAGAAGCAGGCGCGGTTCGCCTACGAGCCGCTCGGCGTCGTCGGCGTCATCGCGCCCTGGAACTACCCGTGGTCGATCCCGATGGGCGAGGTCGCGATCGCGCTGATGTGCGGCAACGGCGTGGTCCTGAAGCCGGCGTCGCTGACGCCGCTGATCGGCCAGAAGATCCAGGAGGTCTTCGAGCGGGCCGGGCTACCGGAGGGGCTGGTGCGGACGGTCCACGGCGGCGGCGCGGTCGGCAACGCGCTGGTCGAGTCGAGCGCGGCGAAGATCTTCTTCACGGGGTCGGTGGAGGTGGGGCGCGCCGTGGGCGTCAAGTGCGCCGAGCGGATGAAGGGCTCGGTGCTCGAGCTCGGCGGCAAGGACCCGATGATCGTGCTGTCGGACGCCAACATGGCGAACGCCGTGTCGGGCGCGCTCTGGGGCGGGTTCGCGAACGCGGGGCAGACGTGCAGCGGGATCGAGCGCGTCTACGTGATGCGCGACGTCGCCGAGCGCTTCACCGACGAGCTGGTGCGCGGGGCGCAGGCGCTGCACGTCGGCGACCCGATGGACTGGCGCACCGAGATTGGGCCGATGGTGTCGCGCGAGCAGCACGACCTCGTGGTCGAGCTGGTCGACGACGCCGTCGCGGCGGGCGCCACGCTGCGCTGCGGCGGGCCGACGCCGCCGCCCGAGGGCGGGACCGGCAACTGGTACGCGCCCGCCGTCCTGACCGACGTCACCCACGACATGCGGATCATGCGCGAGGAGATCTTCGGCCCGGTGGTCCCGGTGGTCCCGGTCGACTCCGAGGACGAGGCGATCGCGCTGGCCAACGACTCCGAGTTCGGCCTCGGCGCCTCGGTCTGGACTACCGACCGCGCGCGCGGCGACCGTATCGCCCGGAGGATCCAGTCCGGCATGGTCTGGGTCAACGACCACATGTACTCGCACGGGACCTGCTCCTGCGCCTGGGGCGGCGTCAAGGACTCCGGCGTCGGCCGCTCGCACTCGAAGTTCGGCTTCTACGAGTGCGTCAACGTCAAGCAGCTCTCCTGGGAGCCCGGCCTGACGCGCAACTTCTGGTGGCACCCCTACGACCGCTCGCTCGGCCGCTCGATGCATGAGGCCGCGACGCTCCTCTACGGCCGCGACTCCGACAAGGCGGCGGCGCTGCGCCGCGGCGCACGCTCGTTCGCGCGGCTGGGCGCGAAGATCGTCAAGCGCAGCTGAGTCGAGGCGCTGCTAGGCTGTCCTCAACGTGTCCTATCGATCGGACAGGAAGAGGACATGACTACCACCGCCAGCCAGGACCGCCTCTGGGCCCTCGACTCGGAGCTAGAAGCCCTGAAGGCCTCGTTCGAGGAGCTACTCGCCTCGTTCGGCGACGCCTTCGGCGCGGTCGTCGCGCGGCCCGACATCGACGGATCGATCAAGGTGCGGCTAGCCGACGTGGCTAATCGGTTACGCAACCTCAAGCCCGAGCTCGAGGCACTCGACTTCGACGTCGAGCAATCGGCCGCGCTGTTCTCAGCGATCGTCGACGTCGACCGCGCCGTACAAGCCGAGCACGAGGACTTCGACCGCTTTGAGCAAATGCTGCTCGGGATCGAGCGCATCCGCCAGGTGATCCGCGACGCGATCGACGAGTCCGTCGGCGGCGTCGATGCCGACCGTCGCCGCCAGCTGGAAGCGCTTCAGGAGGGCCTACCAGGGGTCAAGCAGATCCAGATCGCCGAGCTTCTCGGCGTTGACTCCCGAACAGTGCGGCGCTGGGGCGATCGGCCCGGCCGGGCCGAT
>DATABV010000057.1:0-2602 GCA_036259395.1 Thermoleophilaceae bacterium
ACGACCTTGCCCTTGGTGTGGCCCTCCATCCGCTCGAGGTAGTTCTCGAGCTGGGCGACGGCGCGCTTCATCACCTCCGCCGACTGCAGTACGAAGGGCAGGATCAGCTCGCCGGCGCCGAACTTGTCTCCGACCTCCTTCATCGCCGGCAGGAGCACCTGGTTGAGCGTCGGGACGGCGCCGATCTTCTCGACCGACTTGTCGATCTGGTCCTCGACGCCGTCGCGCTTGCGGCGGAGGATGTGCCAGTGCAGCGCCTGCTCGGGCTCCATGCCGGCGGTCGGGTCGGCGACCTCGGCCTCGGCCTCCGCGCCCTTCGACTCGTAGTGACCGATGAAGCGCTCGAGCGCGTCCTCGCGGCGGTTGAGCACGAGGTCGTCGACGAGCTCGCGCTCCTCGTCGGGGATCTCGCTGTAGGGCGTGATGTGGTTGGGGTTGACCATCGCGAGGTCGAGCCCGGCCTCGACGCAGTGGTGCAGGAAGACCGAGTTGAGCGCCGCGCGGGCGTGCGGGGAGACGCCGAAGGAGACGTTCGAGACGCCGAGCGAGGTCTTGACCTCGGGCAGCTCCTGCTTGAGCAGCCGGATCCCCTCGATCGTCTCGACGGCCGACGGCCGCCACTCCTCGTCGCCGGTCGTGAGCGTGAAGGTGAGCAGGTCGAAGATCAGCAGCTCGGGGTCGAGGCCGTGCTCGTCGCAGGCGAGCTGCTTGATCCGCTTGGCGATCTCGAGCTTGCGCTCGCGCGTCTTGGCCATCCCGACCTCGTCGATCGTCAGCGCGATCACGGCGGCGCCGTGGGCGATCGCGAGCGGGACTACGCGGTCGAGCTTGTCGCGGCCGGCCTCGAGGTTTACCGAGTTGACGATCGCGCGGCCGGGGATCTGCTCGAGCGCCTCCTCGATCACGTCCGGCTCGGTCGAGTCGACCTGGATCGGCGCGGGCTGGGTCAGCGATACGCGCTCGGCGACCTTGCGCATCTGCTCGGCCTCGTCCTCGGTGCGCTCGGTCAGGGCGACGCAGAGGTCGAGCACGTGGGCGCCGCCCTCGACCTGGTCCTCGGCGATCTGGACGAGGCCGTCGTAGTCGTCGGCGAGCAGCAGCTCCTTCGCCTTGCGCGAGCCCTGCGAGTTGACGCGCTCGCCGACGAGCGTCGGGCGCGGCTCCTGGACGAGCGGCGTCGCGGTCATCATGCTCGAGACGAACGGCGGGCCGGGCGCGGGGCGCGGGCCGACGGGCGTGCCCCCCACCTTCTCGACGATCGCGCGGATGTGATCGGGCGTCGTGCCGCAGCAGCCGCCGACGATGCCGACGCCATAGCGCTCGACGAACTCCTGCAGCGTGGCGGACAGCGACTCCGGCTCCTCGGGGAAGATCGTCTCGCCGTCTGGGCCCTGGAGCGGCAGGCCGGCGTTGGGGATGCAGTGCACCGGCAGCGGGCTGTTCTCGCCGAGGAAGCGGATCGCGTCGCGCATGTCCTCGGGACCGGTCGAGCAGTTGAGCCCGATCACCTGGACGTCGAGCGCGGTCAGCGTCGTCAGCACCGCCTGTACGTCGGTCCCGAGCAGCATCTTGCCGCCGTTGGGCAGCAGCGAGACCGAGCACTGGATCGGCAGGCGACGGCCGGTCGTCTTGAAGGCCTCGCGGGCGCCGAAGATCGCCGCCTTGACCTCGAGGATGTCCTGCGCGGTCTCGATGATCAGTAGGTCGGCCCCACCCTGGATCAGGCCCTCGGCCTGCTCCTGGAAGACCTCGACGAGGTCGCGGAAGCGGATGTCCCCTAGCGTCGGGTCGTCGGAGGCGGGCAGGAAGCCGGTTGGTCCGATCGAGCCGGCGACGAAGCGGTCCTCGCCGACCGCCTTGCGCGCGATCTCGGCGGCGCGCTGGTTGATCTCGACGGTGTGGTCGGCGAGACCCCACTCGCCGAGCTTGAGCCGGCTGGCCTGGAAGGTGTCGGTCTCGACGACCTCAGCTCCCGCCTCGGCCATCGAGCGGTGGACGCCCTCGATCACGTCGGGACGGTTGAGCACGAGCGCCTCGTGGCACTTGCCCTCCAGCCCGCCGTAGTCCTCCTGGGTGAGGTCGAACTGCTCGAGCGTCGCGCCCATGCCGCCGTCGAAGACGACGACGCGCTCGCGGACGGCTTGGAGGTAGTCGCGATCGGCCATGGCCGGCCAGGCTATCGAACCGGCGCGAACCTTGACACGATCGTGTGAAGGTTCACTGGTCGTCAGGCAGCCCGGCGGTACAGGCGCGAGGTGATCGGCGCGAACAGGAGCGTCAGCGCGGCCGCGACGGCCAGCACGAGCAGGATCTCGCCGCCGTCGGGGTTGCCGTCCATCAGCCCGCGCGCCGCCGTGATCAGGTGGCTGATCGGATTGACGTCGACGACCGTCTGCAGCGCGCTCGGCAGCGTCTCCTCCTCCACGAACGCGTTGCTGATGAAGGTGATCGGGAAGAGAACCATGAAGCCGGTGTTCATCACCGCGTTGGGCGCGCGCATCACCAGGCCGAGCGTCGTGAACGCCCACGAGAGACCGAACGCGAAGACGACGACCAGCGCGAGGGCCGCCACCACCGCACCCGGCCCCGCCTCGGGCCGGTA
>DATABV010000058.1:0-9830 GCA_036259395.1 Thermoleophilaceae bacterium
CGCCGCACGGCACCCCGACCCACCGACCCCCCGCTCGAGCTCCGCGCCGCCACCGCCGCGCGCGACCGCCTGCTCGCCGACGGCGGCCCGGTCGACCTCGCCGGCCGCGCCGGCTCGATCGTCGTCGCCGCGGCGACCAGCCTGCGCGCGGTCCTCACGCCACGCGGCCCTGAGCCGGTCCTCGGAGCGCCACCCGGCTAGTCTCGACTCACGGTGTCGGAGCGACGCGCATCGGACCTCTTCGTTGAGTGCCTCGAGGCCGAGGGCGTCAAGCACGTGTTCGGCATCCCGGGCGAGGAGACGCTCGACCTCAACGAGTCGCTGTCGAGGTCGTCGATCGACTTCGTGCCGGTCCGCCACGAGCAGGGCGGGGCCTACATGGCCGACGTCTACGGCCGGTTGACCGGCCACGCCGGGGTCTGTCTCGGCACGCTCGGGCCGGGGGCGCTGAACCTCGTCACCGCGGTCGCCGACGCCTACCTCGACCGCGCGCCGCTGGTCGCGCTGACCGGCCAGGGCGACCTCGAGCGGATGCACAAGGAGTCGCACCAGTACATCGACCTGCTGCGCGTGATGCGGCCGATCACCAAGTGGAACGCGCGCCTGTCCGACCCGGCGATCATCCCCGAGGTCGTCCGCAAGGCGTTCAAGGTGGCCGAGTCGGAGAAGCCCGGCGCGACGCACATCGAGCTGCCCGAGGACGTGATGGCGGCGCCGGTCGACGGCGCGCCGCTGCCGCGTCACAAGGCGGCGTCGCCCGAGCCGCAGGCGCGCGAGCTGCTGCGCGCCGCCGACCTGATCCGCGGCGCGGTCCGCCCGGTCGCGCTCGCGGGCAACGGCGTGATCCGCGGTGGCGCGGCGGCGGCGCTGCGCGAGTTCGTGCGCGCGACCGGGATCCCGGTGGCCGAGACGTTCATGGGCAAGGGGCTGCTCCCCTACGACAACCCGAAGTCGCTCGGATCGGTCGGGCTGCAGGCGGGCGACTACCGGATGGCGGGGTTCGACGACGCCGACGTCGTGCTGGCGATCGGCTACGACCTCGTCGAGCACTCGCCCGAGCACTGGAACCCGAAGCGCGACAAGCGGATCGTCTGCATCGACTCGGTCCCGGCGGAGACCGACGCCAACTTCATCCCCGAGGTCGAGCTGGTCGGCGACCTCTACGCGATCCTCGCGCGGCTCGGCGAGGAGTGCCGCCACGTGCCCCACCAGGGCGGGTCGACCCAGTTGCGCGACGTGGTGCTCGGGCGCTTCGAGGCGGCGCGCGACGACGACGCCTTCCCGGTCCAGCCGCCGCGCGCGCTGTGGGAGATCCGTCAGGCGCCCGGGCGCGAGGACATCCTGATCTCGGACGTCGGCCTACACAAGCTCTGGATCGGGCGGATGTTCCCGGCCCACGAGCCGAACACGGTGCTGATCGCCAACGGGCTGGCGGGCATGGGCTTCGCCGTGCCGGCGGCGGTCGCGGCGAAGTTGGTGCACCCCGAGCGCAATGTCGTAACCGTCAACGGCGACGGCGGCTTCCTGATGAACATGCAGGAGCTCGAGACGGCGACCCGGCTGAAGACCCCGTTCGTCAACGTCGTTTGGGAGAACCGCCAGTACGGCTCGATCGTCTGGAAGCAGGACAAGAAGTTCGGCTCCCACTTCGGCGTCGACTTCACCAACCCCGACTTCGTCAAGCTCGCCGAGTCCTTCGGCCTGCCCGCCTGGCGCTGCGACTCCGCCGACGACTTCGGCGCCCGCCTCCGCCACGCCCTCACGCTCGACCTCCCCTCGCTGATCGTCCTGCCGATCGACTACTCGCTCGACGTCGCGATCTCCGAGGAGCTGGGCGCGGAGATCGTCTCGACCTAGAAGTCGACGACGCAAGACGTCCGGTGGGTGGTCCCGCGCGGAAGCGTCGCGTGAGCGGCGTCTAGTCTGGGTAGTGCCCTTGACGAGCTGAGTGAAGGAGTCCTCGATGGCGATCGCGACCCAGGAGCAGTCCGTAGTCGAGGCGGTCCCGAAGGGCCTGTACGTCGGGGGCGAGTGGCGGGAGGCGAGCGGCGGCGCGACGCTTGCGGTCGAGGACCCGGCAACGGGCGAGTCGCTCTGCGAGGTGGCGGACGCGACGCCCGAGGACGCGCGGGCGGCGCTCGATGCGGCGTGCGCGGCGCAGGCGGAGTGGGCCGCGCATCCGCCGCGCGAGCGTGGGGAGATCCTGCGGCGGGCCTACGAGGAGATGACGGCGCGCGTGGACGAGCTGGCGCTGCTGATGACGCTCGAGATGGGCAAGACGGTCGCCGAGTCGAAGGCGGAGATCGCCTACGCGTCGGAGTTCCTGCGCTGGAACGCCGAGGAGGCGGTGCGGATCGACGGGCGCTACGCGACGGCGCCGAACGGCGCGGGGCGGCTGCTGACGATGAAGCAGCCGGTCGGGCCCTGTCTGCTGATCACCCCGTGGAACTTCCCGACGGCGATGGGAACCCGCAAGATCGGCCCGGCGGTCGCGGCCGGCTGCACGATGGTCGTCAAGCCGGCGAAGCTGACGCCGCTGTCGATGCTCGCGCTCGCGCAGATCCTCGAGAACGCGGGGCTGCCGGCGGGGGTGCTGAACGTTGTGACCGCCTCGTCGGCGAGCAAGACGACCGGTCCGCTGATCGAGGACCCGCGACTGCGCAAGCTTTCGTTCACCGGCTCGACCGAGGTCGGCCGCAAGCTGATCGAGCAGTCGGCGCCGAACGTGCTGAAGCTGTCGATGGAGCTCGGTGGCAACGCCCCGTTCCTGGTCTTCGAGGACGCCGACCTCGACGCCGCCGTCGAGGGGGCGATGGTCGCCAAGCTGCGCAACATCGGCGAGGCCTGCACCGCCGCCAACCGCTTCCACGTCGCCGCCGCGGTCGCCGACGAGTTCGCCGACCGGCTGGCCGAGCGGATGGGCGGGCTGAAGGTTGGGCGTGGGACCGAGGAGGGCGTTGACATCGGCCCGCTGGTCGACGAGGACACGCGTGACAAGGTGACGGAGCTCGTCGCCGACGCGGTCGACAAGGGCGCCGACGCGCTCGTCGGCGGCGAGGACGCACGCGGCGGCAGCGCCAACGGAGCCGGGGATCTCGGACGGCTCGACGGCGCCGGGCACTTCTACGCGCCGACCGTCCTCAAGGGCGTCACGCCCGACGCGCGTGTCCTCTCCGAGGAGATCTTCGGGCCGGTCGCGCCCGTGATCGGCTTCGACTCAGAGGACGACGCGCTCGCCGCCGCCAACGACACCGAGTTCGGCCTCGTCGCCTACGTCTACACGCGCGACTTCAAGCGCGCACTGCGCGTCTGCGAGGCGCTCGAGACGGGGATGGTCGGCCTCAACCAGGGGATGGTCTCCAACCCGGCCGCCCCGTTCGGCGGCGTCAAGCAGTCCGGCTTCGGTCGCGAGGGCGGCTACGAGGGCATCGAGGAGTACCTCGAGACCAAGTACGTCGCCTTCGACGTGGCGTAGCCTCACCCTTACGTTATTAGTACGGTTACGTTCCTATCGATGCCCGGTTCGGGCATGAATCGTGAGGGGGCGAGGGATGGAGCCGAGGTACTCGATGGCGGCTTACGCGGCGGTCGTGGGCGCCGTCCTGGTGCTGCTCGCGCTGTCGGGCGAGCACAGTGGAGCGGCCTGGGCGGCCGCCGGCCTGTTGGCGATCGCGTCGGCGCTCGACGTCACCTATGTCGCCCAACGGCGCCGCCTAGCGCGGGAGGCGCCCTACCGGTCGAAGTTCGATCGAATGGTCCGCATTCGCTGGGTACTCGCCGGAATCGGGTCGCTTGCCCTGATCGCGGCCGCGGGTGCACTCGACCTCGCGCCGCTGGACGGCCAAGGGCGATTCGTCGACGCGGTGCTGCTCTGCTCGACCGTCGGAGCGCTGGGCGTCTTCGTCTCGAGCCTCGTGGACTGGTACTGGATCCTTCCCAAGGTGTCGGGGATCGTCTGCCCGGCGCCGTGCGAGGCGCCTGGCGGCGAGCGCTGGGAGTCACCGACCGGGCACTGGTACTTTCACCGCGGTGTCGCGACGCTGCTGGTAAGCGGCATGGCGACTGGGATTTGTGGCTACATGGCCGCCACCACGGACGACCAAGGCGAGGCGGCGATCTGGGGCGTCGTCGCGCTGGTCGCGATCAGCACCGCCGTTGTGAAGTTCAACGAGCAGGGGATCAAGGCGCTCTGGTACGGGTTCAGCCCGCCGATCCACGTCGGCGACACGATCCTCGCCGAGCGCCACACGGAGGGACCGGTCGAGCGGCGGCGCGCTTACGTGGTCGACGTCTCGCTACAAGGAGCGAGATACAAGTTCCTCATCGACGGGCGGTACGCGGGGACGCGCTTCGGGACAAAGGGCGACCAAGCCCCGATTCCGAACGATGACCTCCTGGGCACTCCGCGAGCGGAGCCGATCGCGGTCTGCTCGGAGTCATGCACGGGGATCAACTGGTACTGCCGCTACAACCCTTCCGCGCACGACAAGGTGAGGAAGTGACAGCCGACGCGCCGTGGCTTCAGCCGCCGCTCCCCCGCGCCATCTTGCGCAGGTCGAGCGCCTCGTCGAGGGTGGCCTCGTCGACGCCCTTCTCGAGCGCCACCTCGCGGATCGTCCGGCGCGAGGCGACCGCCTCCTTGACGATCTCGGTCGCCTTGTCGTAGCCGATGTGGGGGTTCAACGCTGTGGCGATCGCGGGGGTCGACTCGGCGTTGCGGGTCAGCGCCTCCTCGTTGGCCTCGAGGCCGTCGATCACCTTGTCGGCGAGCAGCGTGCACGCGGCGGTGAGGATCGTGATCGACTCGAGCAGGTTGCGGGCGATCATCGGGACGCGCACGTTGAGCTCGAAGTTGCCCTGCGAGCCGGCGACGGTGATCGCCACGTCGTTGCCGATCACCTGGGCGGCGACCTGGAGCACGACCTCGGGGATCACCGGGTTGACCTTGCCGGGCATGATCGAGGAGCCCTTCTGCAGCTCGGGCAGGGCGAGCTCGCCGAAGCCGGTGCGCGGGCCGGAGCCCATGATCACGAGGTCGTTGGCGATCTTGGTCAGCGAGACGGCGACGACCTTCAGCGCGCCGGACAGCTCGACCAGCGCGTCGCGGTTGGCCTGCGCCTCGAACGGGTCGGCCGGCCCCTCGACGTCGATCCCGGTCGCCTCGCGCAGCTTGCCGCGCACGCGCGCGGCGAACTCGGGGTGGGTGTTGAGGCCGGTGCCGGTCGCGGTGCCCCCGAGCGGGATCTGGGAAGCGCGCGGCAGCGCGTCGCCGACACGGTCGCGGCCGAGCGAGACCTGCTTCGCGTAGCCGGCGAACTCCTGGCCGAGCGTCACCGGGACCGCGTCCATCATGTGCGTGCGGCGGGCCTTGACGACGTCGCGCCAGGCATCGGCCTTGACTTCGAGCGCGCCCGCCAGCTTCTCGAGCGCGGGCAGCAGCTTGGCGTGGGTCTCCGACACCGCCGCCAGGTGGACCGCCGACGGGAAGACGTCGTTGGACGACTGGCCCATGTTCACGTGGTCGTTGGCGTGCGCTCCGTCGCCGGCGAGGTTGGCGATCACCTCGTTCGAGTTCATGTTCGACGAGGTGCCCGAGCCGGTCTGGAAGACGTCGATCGGGAACTGGTCGTCGTGCTCGCCGCGGGCGATCTCGTCGCCGGCCGCGGCGATCCGCTCCGCGATCGCGCCGTCGAGCAGCCCGAGCTCGCCGTTGACTCGCGCCGCCGCAGCCTTGATCTGGCCGAGCATCCGCACGACCGCCGTGGGCACCCGCTCCCCCGAGACCGGGAAGTTGTCGATCGCCTTGCTCGTCTCCGAGCCCCACAGCTGCTGCTCGACTGCCATTGCGCTCCTTCGGTCTACACGGGGGACGGCGTCGCAGGCTATTGGAGCGTCCGCGACCGGTGCGGTTCGCGCGGCATCGTCGCGCGAAGCGGTGCAATCCCGTCACGGGGGAGGCGCAATCGACCAACCCGTGGTGCCATCGTCACCAGGCCGTCGCTCGCGGAGGGAAACCCGGCGCGACGGTCCGACCTCGACTGGTCCCGAGGAGGGACTCGCTTGCCCCTGATCCACACCGACTTCGAGAGGACCGCGACCGAGCCGAGCGAGCCGCCGGCGAAGAAGCGCTTCTGCAGCCGCTGCGGCGAGCCGGCCGTCGACCCGCCCGCGGGCAGCGAGCCGCCGGTGCTCGAGCAGCGCGTCTGCGGGGTCTGCGGGATGGGGATCCTGCTGCGCTGCAACCCGGACTCGCTGCCCGGGGCCGGGAGCGCCTTCCTGATCACCAGCCACGCGCTCGAGGTCGCGGCCGTCAGCGAGGCTGCCGAGCCGATCTTCGCGCCCGAGGAGAAGCTGCTCGGCGCGAACCTGATGGACCTCCTGACCAGCACGATCGGCGACCGCCGGCTGGCGAAGACGGTCAGCCGCGCCGCGCTGCGCGTCCACGAGGCGGTGACCGTGCCCGCCCGGCTGGCGGGCCCGAAGGCTGACGAGATCGGCACGATGGCCGCCCGGATCTCGACCTGCGGCCCCCCGCGCGCGGCGCTGATCGCCGTCGAGCAGACGCACTTCGGCCGCCGCTAGCTCCCCGTTCCCGCCCCCTGTATGGCGGCTACAACGTCCGTCCAGCGCTGCAACTAACGCTGCATCAGTTGCGCAAATGCTGTCGAGAGGGCACAAAAGAGCGCAGAGGCTGCGCGGTTCGCAACGGAACCCCGTTCAAGGTCACGGCTCTCGCGACCGATTGGTACGGAGCGGCAACCCTTCCGATGGGCTGCGCGGCAGAGAAAGGAACGGCTAGATGAGCGGCATCAGAACCAACGCGGCGGCGGAGATCCTCGGGGTCAGCCCGAACACGCTGCGCAGCTGGGAGCGCCGCTTCAACTACCCGCAGCCGCGCCGCACCGCGGGCGGGCACCGCCAGTACGACCTGACCGAGCTCGAGGCGCTGCGCCGCGCGCTGATGGAGACGCACAACATCTCCTCGGCGATCGAGGTCGCGCGCCAGCGCGGCGAGGGCCCCTCCTCGCCGAGCCGCCTGCTCGACGCCTTCGACCACTTCGACGAGTCCGCCGCCGATCGCGTGATGGAGGAGAGCCTCGCCGTGCGCTCGGTCGACCGTTCCGTCGAGGAGGTCCTGCTGCCCGCGGTCGAGCTGGCCGAGGGCCGCGACGGCCGCGAGGCCGAGCAGGAGCTCGCCTGCCGCTGGGCGACCGGCTGGTTGCACGCCGCGCGCCGCGTCGTTCCGCCGCCGACCCGGTCGCAGGGAGTGATCCTCTTCGACGCCTCGAACGGCCTCGACCTCGAGTCGCTGCACGTCCAGGCCCTCGAGCTGGCGATCCGGCGCGCCGGCTTCCGCTCGATCCTGCTCAGCTTCGACCTCCCGCCCGAGCGGGTCGCCCGCGCGATGCGCGCCGTCGAGCCGACCGCATTCGTCTTCTGCGGCGGCGAGGCGACGCTCGAGGTGCTCGGCCGGCTCGTCTACACCGTCCGCCAGGTCGGCTCCGCGGCGCCCGTCTTCGAGTACCGCGAGGCGATGCCCGTCACCGGCGACCACTCGATCCCCTCGCTCGGCTCGACCCCGACCGAGGCCGCCGACAACCTCAAGCAGTACGTCGACACCGGCAAGATCGAGCACAAGGTCGTCCAGGACGAGGCCGACGCGGACGCGGACGCCGGCAAGGCCCCGGCCAAGCCCGTCCGCCTCGCCGCTCAGCGCTGACGCCGACCCCTCAGATGAGGGATTTGCATCGCCTGGGCTACCCCATCCCTCATCCGTCGGCCACCGGCGCGGGGCAATCTCCCCGATGAGGGATTTGCATCGCCTGGACGACACAGTCCCTCAGTCGCCCCCCGGCGGCGCGACGACGATTGCTTAGGTGATGGATTGGCATCGCCCAGACGGCACAACCTCTCATCGAGCGCGAACGCGGGGTGTCGAGCCGAGTCTCAGCGCCACGGCGGCAAGCGTCTCGCGGACATGGTCCGGCTCGTAGCGCACTTGCGCGTGGGTGAAGCGCAACGTCGAGAGACCCGCCGCGGCGTGCGCTTGATCGCGCAGCCGGTCGCGCGCCTGTGCGGCGGGCGTTCGGTGATAGCGCAGTCCGTCTGTCTCGACCACGAGACCGAGGTCTGGCCAGAAGAAGTCGACCTCGAACCCGTTCAGCCACGCGCCTGTCTTCGGCTGTCCGAGGCCTGCGCTTCGCGCGATCGGAAGGAACTCGCGTTCCAGCTGTGAGGCAGTGAGCACGAACGTGTGACGATCGAGCAGCTGCCGTAACGCTCGAACACCACGGCGGCCCGCATAGCGCTCGAGCGCCGACCGCAACCTCTCCGGATCCACGAGGTCATGCTTGTCCGCCGTGTTGATCGCGGCCTCAAGATTCTTCGAACTCAGCATCGGCGCGATGTCGAGCAGCGTCCGCTCCACTGTCGTGACCGGTACGCCGTCGGCCTGGGTCCGCTCGTCCGGGTCGACGAGGCGTCGGTAGGTGATCAGTCCGGGCCGCGAACGAACCGTGGTGGGCGCAACGGTCACCTCGATCGGACCCGCCGGCGGGTCGGCGATCCCGTGCAGGGCGGCGGCGCTGCGGTGCGAGAGGACCGCGGTCTCGCCACAGCTGCTCACCGCCGCCATCCAGCGTCCCCGCTGCGACAGGTCGGGCCGGCCGACCGCATAGACGCCACGCTGAACCGGATGCAGCCGACCGCTGCGCAGCCGGTGCGCCACCGCACCCCTGTGCAGCCCGAGATCGAGCAGTTGCGCGCGGGTCACGACGCCGTGCTGGCGCCGCGCGAGATCCCAGAGCTGCCGTGCGTCGTCGCGAGGCGGGCGTTGGCTGGTGGTTCCCATACGGATCTAGGGACAGACCCGGCCCCAGCCGCCCCCCTACGCCGATGCATGGGCCCGCCCGATGCGCGATTCGCATCGCCTGGACAGCCCAACCGCGCAGCGGCGACAGCGAGCTGCGGGGCGAATCGCGAAATGTCGGATTCGCATCGCCTGGACGGCACAACCGCGCAGCGGCGACAGCGCGCTGCGGGGCGAATCGCGAAATGTCGGAGTCGCATCGCCTAGACGTCCCAATCCATCATCGGGCGAGACGGTCGGACAGCGAATGGGCCGATGAGCGGTTCGCATCGCGGGGACGACACAAGCCATCATCGAGCGGCACGGGGCGAGGGACAGCATCCCGCACTTTGCGGGAATCGTCCGCCGCCGGGCCTAGCATCGCGGCGGATGAGCTTGGAGGTCGTCGACCCGCTGGCGCACCGCGCCCTTCAGGCGCTGATGCGCGCCGAGACATCAGTACGGCGCGTGCTGGCCGCGGAGCTGGAGCGCGAGGGCGTCTCGGCGGCCGGCTTCTCCGCCCTCGTCGTGCTCACCACCGCCGGCGGCTCGCTCGAGCTGCGCACGCTGCGCCGCCGGCTCGGCTGGTCGAAGGCGAACGCGACCGAGGTCACCGCCACGCTCGAGGCACGCGGCTTCATCGCCCGCCGCCGGTCGGCCGGCGACCGCCGCGCCGTCCTTCTCGACCTCACCGTCGCGGGCGCCGAGGTGGTGGAGCGGCTCTTCCCCGGTCACACGGAGCGCGTGCGCTCGACGTTCTCGACGCTCGACGAGGACGAGAAGCGGTCGCTCGCCTCCCTCTGCCGCAAGCTGGCCGCCTGACGCCAGCAGAGGTGCGCCCGCCACCAGGCCCCGCCGGAGGGTGGCGCCTCATGCATGACATACGTGCAAAAAGCGCCACGGTCCCATGGTGAGGGCCGAATCGCTCGAGGCTCGCCGAGCGGCCGCAGACCGTCCATAGAATCGGCCGCGTGGCCAGGTT
>DATABV010000059.1:0-4804 GCA_036259395.1 Thermoleophilaceae bacterium
CTCGACCGGCCCCGAGACGTCGAGCACGTCGTCGAGGATCTGGAACGCGACGCCGAGGCGGTCGCCGAAGCCCGCGAGCGCGTCGGCGCTCTCCGGCCCGCGCGCGCCGAGCTCCGCGCCGAGCCGGCACGACGCGGCGAACAGGCTGCCGGTCTTCAGGCCGCAGCGCACGCGGTAGCGGTCGGGCGTCACGGCGGCGGACCAGGCGTCGTCGCGCTGCATCAGCTCGCCGCGCGCGAGGGCGGTCGAAGCGGCGGAGAGCGCCTGCACGGCGGCCGCGCTGCCGGTCGCCGCCAGCTCCGCGAAGGCACGCGAGAACAGAAGGTCGCCGGTGGCGGTCGCGGCGCCACGGCCGGCGCCCGCGAAGACGGTCGGATAGCCGCGCCGCAGCGTCGCCCTGTCCAGCACGTCGTCGTGGACCAGTGTCGCCATGTGCAGCAGCTCGACCGCGGCGGCGCCCGCCACGACACGCTCGTCCGGCTCGTCATGGCCGGCGCAGAGGAACACCAGCAGCGGCCGCAGCCGCTTGCCGCCCGCGGCGAGAGTGCCGCCGACATGCCCCGCGAGGGCCTCGCCGTGGGCGCCGGCGACCTCGCCCAGGCGCGCCTCGGCGAGCCGCAGCCCGCGCGCCAGCCCCGGTCCCCCGGCCGCGAGGACCGGGGCGAGCTGCTCAGCGGTGTTCATCGCGCCGGCGGGACGACTCCAGAGTGAACGGTGACGATTCCCCCGGCGGTGGCCATCCAACGAACGTCGGTCAGGCCGACGGCCGCCAGCTCGGCGGCCAGCTCGCGCGAGGGCGGGAAGCGCTTGACCGAGTTCGGGAGGTACATGTAGGCCTCCGGGTCGTCGGAGAAGCGTCCGAGCAGCGGCACGATCCGGTCGAACCAGAGCTGGAAGAACCAGGACAGCGGCGGCCGCGTCGGCGTCGTGAAATCGAGCACGACGACGCGGCCGCCGGGACGGACGACGCGACGCATCTCGGCCAGGCCGCGGCGCAGGTCGGAAAAGTTGCGGGCGGCGAAGCCGGTCGTTGCCGCGTCGAACTCTCCATCCGCGTACCGCAGGTCGAGCGCGCTGCCGTGCTCGAAGCGAATGCCGGGCGCCTTCTCCCGCGCGAGCGTGAGCATACCCTCCGAGATGTCAACGCCCACGACCTCGCCGTTGGGCACGACACGCTTGTTCAGCTCGATGGTCAGGTCACCGGTGCCCGCGGCAACGTCGAGCACTCGGTCCCCCGGACCCACCTTGGCGATGTCGGCGGCGCGCACGCGCCAGGCGTGGTGCAGGCCGGCCGACATGACGGAGTTGATCAGGTCGTAAAAGCGTGAGACGCGATCGAACATCGCCGCGACCTGGTGCTCCGGCAAAGTGTCGCCGGCTCGTTGCGCACCAGCGCCCATCGAGCGGCGCCCCTCAGTTCTTCGACGAAGACGACTCGCCGGCGCCCTCGGGCTCGGCGGCCTCGTTGTGCTCGCGCAGCGAGGAGATGAAGGTGACGAGCTCCTCGAACTGCTTCGGCTCGCTCTCGCGCAGGCTCTGGTACGACGGCATCGGCGCGGTCGGGTTGATCAGCGTGCGGGCGATCGCGTCGCGGCCGAGGCGGTCGCCGATCTCGGTCAAATCCGGCCCGAGCGTGTTGCCGTTGTGGCCGATCCGGTGGCAGCCGAGGCAGCCCGAGGCCGCGGCCACATCGGCGCCGCGCTGGTACTGCGACGAGACCTCGATGTCGATCTCGCTCGGCGGGCCGGCGAGCGCGCCGAGGACGGTCAGGTAGCCCATCGCCGCGACGGTCGCGACAGCGCCGATCATCGCGATCGGCCGCTTGAGCGGATGGCGCTCCGGGTTGCGGTCGTAGAACGGCAGCAGCAGGAGCAGCATCAGCGCGATCGTCGGGATGCCGATCGTCGCCGCGAACACGAGCTCCGGCGGCTTGACGACGCGCAGCAGCTCGAAGAGGAAGAAGAAGTACCACTCGGGGCGCGGCGAGTAGGTGGTCGTGGTCGGGTCCGCCTTCGGGCCTAGCTCGGCGCCGAAGAGGACGGCCATCAAGATGATCACCGCGAGCGTGACCATCGCCATCGCGCCGTCCTTGGCGACCGCGTAGGGGAAGAACGGCTTGCCCTGGCTCTTGAGGATCGAGTACTCGCGCAGGTACTGCTCCTTCTCGCGCGCGTTCACCTCAGATCTCCTCGCGCTTGAGTGACTTCTTCTCGGCCTTCAGCCACGGCGGCGCGCTCGTGCCGAGCTTCGCCACGAGGTAGAGGTGCGCGCCGATCAGCGCGGCGATCAGGCCCGGGATCAGCAGCATGTGCAGCGCGTAGAAGCGGGTCAGCGTGGTCGCCCCGAACTCGGCCCCGCCGCGCATGAAGTCGGCCAGGTACGGGCCCATGATCGGGCCGGAGGCGTTGATGTTGACGCCGACGACCGTCGCCCAGAACGACCGCTGGTCGAACGGCAGCAGGTAGCCGGTCAGGCCCATCATCAGCGTCAGGACGGTCAGCACGACGCCGATCACCCAGTTCAGCTCGCGCGGGTACTTGTAGGCGCCGAAGACGAACGTGCGCCCCATGTGCAGGAACAGCAGGACGATCATCACGGTCGCGCCCCAGCGGTGCATGCCGCGGACCAGCTCGCCGAGGAAGACCTCGTTGGTGATGTGGGCCGCCGACGTGTAGGCGCGCGTCGGGTCCGGCTCGTAGTACATCGCGAGGAAGACGCCGGTCACGGCCTGCGAGACGAAGGCGAACATCGTCGCCGAGCCCAGCGTGTAGAACCAGTTCGTGCCCTTCGGCACCTTGCGGAAGAGGAAGCCGCGCAGGAACGGGCTGGCGCCGGTCCGCTCGTCGAGGTAGCCCACGACGCCGGCGCCGGCCTCGGCGCCCTGGCTCTTGGCGCGCTCGAGCGGGGTCGGCGCGGGCCCCGGGCGCTCGGCCGGACGCGACGGCGCGGGACGCATGAACTTCGGCACGAGGCTCACGTGCTCGGCCTCGCCGGGTAGAGGTACTGCCAGAGCCCGTCCAGGTGGTTCGACGGGTCGCGCGGGTGCGGGAAGCGCTCGAGCTCGGAGTTGACCGAGAAGCGGTCGCCGACCTCGACGCGGCCGTTGCGCACGCGCGTGTAGAAGCGGTCGAGCGGTCGCACCGGCGGGCCGCCGTCGACCTTGCCCTCGAAGTCGTAGACGCCGCCGTGGCACGGGCAGACGAAGCGCTGCGAGGCCTGGATGTAGCGGACCGGGCAGCCGAGGTGGGCGCAGCGGGTCGAGATCGCGACATAGGGCAGGTCGGCGTTGCGCTCGGCGTCGCGACCGGGGTCGAAGCGGCGGATGTAGACGGTGGTCTTGCCGGCCTCGCCGATCGACGGCACGAGGTTCATCACGACCGGGACGTAGGTCTCGGGGTTGAAGTCCTCCTCGCTGCCGACGTCCTGCCAGGTCTCGGGGGCGCTGCGCTCGAACATCGGGCCGAGCGCGAAGCCGAGCGCCGGCAGGCCGAACATCGCCGAGGCGATGCCGCCGTAGGTCAGCGCACCGGCGGTCATGAAGGTGCGCCGCGTAACGGTCTCACCCTCGAACGCACCGGGAATGTTGCGGTCGACGGTGTAGCGCGACTTGCGCTTGTGCTTGTCAGGAAGCTGAGCCACTGCTGGGGAGGTAGGCGCCCGTCGGGCGCGCGACCACCAATTCTAATTAGGCGAGCCGTTGGGCGCTGTCAGCCCAGAGTGCGACCGCTCTGGCGGGGTCGTCCTCGGCATGCGCGCGGGCGGCCGCGGTGATCAGGTCGGACAGCTCCGCGACCGCCTCGAGATCGCCCTTGTCTGCCACGCGGCTCAGTCCGAGCGCGTAGAGCGCGTCGCCGGCGAGCAGGCGCAGGTCGGCGTCCATCCCGTCGAACGCGCGCGGCTCGCCGTAGTGGAGCAGGTAGCCCTCGTGGACGGCCTCGATCGTGAACAGGCGGTCGGGATCGGTAACCACGCCGGCGAAGCGGTCGGGACCGGGGTCGGCGACGGCATTTGCGGCGAGCGCGGGATCGACCGCCGCCACGACAGCGCGCAGGGCGCTCACGGCGCGACCTCGCGCAGCGCGTCGGCGGCTGCGGCGAGCGTGCGCTCGACCTGCTCGTCGCTGTGGACGATCGACGGGAACCAGGTCTCGAACTGCGATGCCGGCAGGTAGACGCCGCCCGCGAGCATCGCACGGCAGAACGCGGCGAAGCGGTCGGCGTCGGCGGCCTTGGCGCCGGCGTAGTCGCTCACCGGTCCGTCGTGGAAGAAGAGCGTCAGCAGCCCGGTGGTGCGGCTGACGTGGACCGGGACGCCGACCTCGGCGCCCGCTGCGCGCAGCCCGTCGGCGAGTGTGGCGGCGACCGCGTCGAGGCGGGCGTAGGCGTCGTCGTCGAGCAGCGCGAGCGTCGCGAGTCCGGCCGCGGTGGCGAGCGGGTTGCCCGACAGCGTTCCGGCCTGGTAGACGTCGCCGGCCGGCGCGACGCGCTCCATCAGGTCGCGGCGACCGGCGTACGCGGCCGCGGGCAAGCCGCCGCCGATCACCTTGCCGAGCACCGTCAGGTCGGGCGTCACCCGCTCGCGCTCCTGGGCGCCGCCGCGGCCGACGCGGAAGCCGCTGATCACCTCGTCGAAGACCAGCAGCGCGCCGTTGCGGTCGGCCGCCTCGCGCAGGAAGGCGAGGAACGACTCGCCGGCCGGCCCGCCGTCGGCGCCGGCGGCGCCGGCGGGCGGGACGGCCGCGAGCACGGCGATCAGGGCGATCAGCAGGGCGAGAAGCGCCCGGGTGGGGACCGGGGCGACCCAT
>DATABV010000060.1:0-4555 GCA_036259395.1 Thermoleophilaceae bacterium
GATTCCGAGCCGTGCGAACGGCCGCGGCCTGCGCGAGGTCGGCGTCTCGCCGACGCTGGCGCCCGGCCTGGCCGACGCACCGACAGCTGGCCTCGGCGCTGCCGCGATCGGCCGCGCGCTCGCCGACGGCGAGCTGTCGACGCTGCTGCTGCTCGCGCGCGACCCGTTCACCGAGCTGTCCGACCGCCCGACCTGGGAGCGCGCGCTCGACCGCGCCGACGCCGTCGTCGCGTTCGCCGACTTCGTCACGCCGCAGCTCGCCGAGCACGCCACCGTCGTCTTCCCGGGCGAGTCGAACGCCGAGAAGGAGGGGACGCTCACCCATCCCGATGGTCGCCTGCAGCGCGTCCGGCAGGCGGTCCCGCACGCCGACGAGGCGCGGCCCGTATGGGCGGTGCTCGCCCAGCTCTGTGAGCGCGCGGGCGCGCCGCTGACGCCCCCGACGAACGGCGCCGGCCCAGCGGCCGGCGGCTCCGTCGTCGCTACGAACGGCGCCGCACCCGCGCTCTCGCTGCCGAGCGTCACCGCGGCCGTCGCCGCCGCCGTCCCCTTCTACGCCGGCATCACGCTCGACGAGATCGGCGGGCGCGGTATCCGCTGGCAGGACCGCGACGCGGCGTCCGCCGCACCAGCCGCCGAGCTGCGCACCGGGCCGCTCGCCGCGCCGCCCGAGCTGCCGGCCGGTTTGCGCCTCGGCGCCGTGCCGGCGCTGTTCGCCTCGCCGGCCGTCCAACACTCGCCGTCGCTGCGCTTCCTCGCGCCGCGCCAGCGCGTCGAGCTGTCGCCCGCCGACGCCGAGCGGCTCGGCATCGCCGCTGGCGACGACGTGGAGGTCACCAGCGGCGACCGCTCCGTGCGCGCGACCGCCGCCCTGCGCGACACGGTCCGCCCTGGCAGCGTCTTCCTGCTCCAAGGACTGGGCGAGAGCGGCGCCGAGGCGCTCACCAACGGCGTCCCGCGCACGGTCGAGGTCCGCTCGGCGCCGCCGCTGATCCATCAGGTCGGAGCCGCGACCGACGAGGCCGATCCCGCATGACCGTCGAGTCGACGCTGGTCCAGATCGTCAAGGCGATCGTGATCTTCGCGTTCATCCTGCAGGTCGTCCCGCTGATCCTGCTGCTCGAGCGCAAGCTGCTCGGCCGCTTCCAGTCGCGCTACGGGCCGAACCGCGTCGGCTTCCGCGGGCTCGGTCAGCCGCTCGCCGACGTGCTCAAGCTGCTGTCGAAGGAGAGCTTCACGCCGGCGACTGCGGTCCCGTGGATGATGGCGATCGCGCCGGTGATCTCGATCGCCACAGCGGTCGCGACGCTCGCGATCATCCCGTTCGGCCCGCAGGGCGCCTGGGGCGGCGACCTCGGCCTCTACGGCATCGACGTCCCGATCGGACTGCTCTACTTCTTCGCCTTCGGCTCGCTCGCCTTCTACGCGCTCGTGCTCGGCGGCTGGGCGTCGGGCTCGAAGTACTCGTTCCTCGGCTCGATGCGCTCGGCGGCGCAGCTGATCTCCTACGAGGTCGCGATCGGCCTGTCGCTGCTCGGCGTCGCGATGATGGCCGGCTCGCTGTCGTTCGTCGACATCGTCGAGGCGCAGGGCGCCGACGGCAAGGGGATCTGGTTCATCGTCCCGCAGTTCGTCGGCTTCCTCGTCTTCATCGTGGCTGGCTTCGCGGAGACGGCGCGCGCCCCGTTCGACCTGCCGGAGGCCGACGCGGAGATCGTCGCGGGCTACAACACCGAGTACGGCGGGATGCGCTTCGGCTCGTTCTTCATGGCCGAGTACATCGAGGTGATCATCATCGCGGGCGTTGCGACCGCCTGCTTCTTCGGCGGCTGGCACGGGCCGGGGCCGATCGCGCTCGCCCCGCTCTGGGTGCTGCTGAAGATGTTCGCCTTCGTAGTCCTCTTCATCTGGGTTCGTGCGACGCTTCCGCGGCTGCGCTACGACCAGCTGATGTCGTTCGGCTGGAAGGTGCTGCTGCCGCTGGCCACGCTGAACGCCCTCGTCACCGCGATCGTCCTGGTGGTCTGACCAAACATGAGCTACGAGCTGACAGACGACGTCATCGAGGTCCAGCGCGGGCCTGAGCCCGGCGGGCTCGGCGGCGCCTACCGCACCTTCGGGGCGACGCTGCGCGGCCTGCGCACGACGCTCGGGCGGCTGGCCGAGAAGCCGGTCACGATCGAGTACCCGGAGGAGAAGACGCCGGTCTACCCGCGCTTCCGCGGCCGCCACCGGCTGCAGCGCTTCGAGGACACGGGGCTCGAGAAGTGCGTCGGCTGCTCGCTCTGCGTGGCGGCCTGCCCGGCGCAGTGCATCCGCGTCGTCGCCGACGAGAACACCCCCGAGCACCAGGTGTCGGCCGGCGAGCGCTACGCGGCGGTCTACGAGATCAGCATGAGCCGCTGCATCTTCTGCGGCTACTGCGAGATCGCCTGTCCCTTCGACGCGATCACGATGGGCCACGACTACGAGATGGCCGACTACGAGCGCTCCGACCTGATTTTCACCAAGGAGATGCTGCTGGCCGAGCCGATCGAGCGGACGCCGCTGCGCCGCGAGGGCGAGTAGGGGGCGGCACCAACGTGTTCTTCGAGCAGCTCCTCTTCTTCGTGGCGGGCGCGGGCGCGATCGGCGGCGCGCTCGGCGTCGTGCTGCTGCGCAACCCCTTCTACAGCGTGCTGGCGCTGGTCGCGCACCTGATCTCGCTGGCGATCCTGTTCCTGCTGCTGACCGCCGCCTTCCTCGCCGCCGCGCAGGTCGTCGTCTACGCGGGCGCGGTGATGGTCCTCTACGTCTTCGTCGTCGCCTACGTCGGCGGCACCGACGACGAGCTGCTCCCGCGCCCGGCCGGTGTCGCGGCGCTCGTCGGACCGCTGTTCGCCGCGGCGCTGCTGATCGAGCTGACGATCGCCGTCGTGGGCTCCGGCCTCTCCGCGCTCGACAGCCGCGGTGCCGAGGTCGGCGCCGGCTTCGGCTCGCCGGGCGCGATCGGCGACGCCCTGCTGAACAAGTACCTGCTCGCGTTCGAGGCCGCCTCCTTCCTGCTGCTGATCGCCGCCGTCGGCGCTGTCGTGCTCGCGCGCAAGCGGCGCGGCCTGCAGGAGCCGGCCGACGCGATCTCGGTCGCCGACGTCGTCCGTCACCAGCCGCCCGCCGCAGGCACCCAGAAGGAGGCGATCGGCTAGATGGACATCGGCTGGTTCGTCGTCCTGTCGGCGTTCATCTTCTGCATCGGCGCGGCCGGCGTGATGACGCGCCGCAGCCCGCTGGTGATCCTGCTCTGCCTCGAGCTGATGCTCAACGCCGGCAACCTCGCGCTGATCGCGTTCTCGCGAATGGTCGGCAACCACGAGGGCCAGGTCTTCGCGCTGATCGTGATGGTCGTCGCGGCCTGTGAGGTCGTGATCGGCCTCGGGATCATCGTCGCGATGTACCGCCGGCGCCTCGCCATAGACGTCGACGACATGGCGGAGCTGCGCGGGTGAGCGCCACGTCGTGGGGTTGGCTGGTGCTGGCGCTCCCGCTCGCGGGGACGCTGGCGATCGGGCTCGGCTGGCGCATGCTGGGCGACCGCGTCGCAGGCTGGCTCGGCAGCGCGGCGATCGGCGGCGCGTTCGCCGCGTCGATCGCGATGCTGCTCGCCCTGCTCGACGAGCCGGAGGAGTCGCGCTCGCTGGTCGACTCCGCCTGGACCTACGCCGCGACGGCCGGCTTCGGCGTCGACATGGCGATCCTCGTCGACCCGCTGTCGGTCTTCATGTGCCTGGTCGTCACCGGCGTGTCGTTCCTGATCCACGTCTACTCGGTCGCCTACATGGAGTCGGACCGCAGCTACAAGCGGTTCTTCGCCTACCTCAACTTCTTTGTCTTCTCGATGCTGCTGCTCGTCCTGGCGGCGAACTTCGTGCTGCTGATCGTCGGCTGGGCGTTCGTCGGCGCCGCGTCCTACCTGCTGATCTCGTTCTGGTACCGCCGCACGACCGCGACGGCCGCCGGCATCAAGGCGTTCGTGATCAACGTGATCGGCGACGTCGGCCTGGTGATCGGCGCCTTCCTGCTCTTCGACGCGACCGGTGCGCTCGACTACGCCGGGGTCTTCGGCCAGGTCGAGCAGGCCTTCGGCCAGAACGACGGCCAGCTCGTCGCCGCCTGCCTGCTGCTGCTCGTCGGCGCGTTCGCGAAGTCGGCCCAGCTGCCGCTGCACACCTGGCTGCCCGACGCGATGGAGGGCCCGACGCCGGTCTCGGCGCTGATCCACGCGGCGACGATGGTCACCGCCGGCGTCTACCTGATCGCGCGCATGCACCCGCTCTTCGAGCAGGCGCCGGCCGCGGCCGACATCAGCGCGGTGATCGGGACGCTGACGCTGTTCGTGGCGGCGACGATCGCGCTCGTCGCGAGCGACCTCAAGCGGGCGATCGCCTACTCGACGATGTCGCAGATCGGCTACATGATCCTCGGCGTCTCGGTCTTCGCCTACGGCGCCGGGCTGTTCCACCTGATGACCCACGCCTTCTTCAAGGCGCTGCTGTTCATGGGCGCCGGCTCGGTGATC
>DATABV010000061.1:0-17969 GCA_036259395.1 Thermoleophilaceae bacterium
TGGCGGTGCGCGGCAAGCCAGCCGAGGCGCTGTCGACGGTCGACGACCTGCCGTACGTTGAGAGCGTGAACGGGATTGGCGTCGCGGCGGATGGCAGCGTCTACGTCGCGAAGAGCCGATCGCTGAGCTCGTACGACCCCGGCTCGGGCTTCGAGCGCTGCCGTTCGCCGCGTGGGCTGCGAGCGTGCCAGGGGTTGATGGTCCTCGCCTCCGGCGGGCCCCGGACGGCCGCGCTCGAAGGCGTCGTGCGCGTCGGCGAGACGACTGCATCGCTGGAGGGGAAGGTTCAGCCCCGCGGTGCTGCCCGCTACCGGTTCCAGGTCTCCGACGGTGGCCGCTGGCGCGATGTGGGCAAGCCGCGCTACGTCTCCGGCCCCCGCGAGGTGCGCGTCTCGACGCTGGCGCGCGGGCTGCGCCCGGGCGCCCTGTACCGCGCGCGGCTGCTGCTCGCGACCCGCGACCGTGACGGTGAGGAGGACCGCGTGGCCTCGAACATCGCCTTTCTCGTCACCGTCAGGCCCGAGGCGTTCGCGACCGCCCGTCCGGCCAGGGCGTTCGCGCCGCTCGTCCAGCTCCATTCGGACGAGCGCTCCTTCCCGATCTCCGCGAGCCGGTTCCTCCAGCGGGCGACCGTGAAGTGGAAGGACGGCCACTGCATCGGCCTGATCAACGTCGCGACTGGCCGAATCGCGAGCCGCAAGACACCCGGCGCCGCGCGCGTTCGGCCCTCGAGGCTCGGCCGCGCCGCTCGTCCGTACCGCCATCGGGCCTTCGACCGCAAGTGCGAGCGCCGCCGCCCGCCGGTCTACTCGGCGATCGATCTCACTCGGCCGTTTCACCGGGGCCGGCGGGCGGCGGGCCTACCGCGCGACAGCGGCTTCTACCTCGACCTCCTGAGCGACTCCTACGACGGCGATCCGCGCTTCGCGCGGCGCGGGGAGCAGCGCCTTCTCGTAGGCGCGTCCGCCTACTACGAGCGCCGCCGGGCCGTCGTCGAGGGTCGTCCTGGCATCCGCCTGGCCTACTGGCTGCTCTACGGGTCCAGCAGGCTGCCGCGGGTCCGCGGTGAGCCCATCGGCCAGCACGAGGGAGACTGGGAGCGCATAGACGTACTTGCGCGCCCGGGCAGCCGCAGACACCGCTGGCTGCCGCGCGCGGTTCGCTTTCACGTTGGCGATCGCCACCGCACGCTCCCGTGGCGCGACGTTCTACGGCAGCGCAGTCATCCGGTCGTGTTTGCCGCCCTCGGCAGCCACCGCCCTTACCCGCACGCCGGCCGTTACGAGCTCAGCGCACGCGTCGCCGGCCGTCGCGCCCGGTTGCTCGACGAGACGGCCGCCTGCGCCAGGTGCCCGCAATGGGAGACGTGGAAGCGGCTCGGCCCCGTCCGTCGCCAGCCCTGGTACGGCTTCGGCGGCGGCTGGGGCCTCGCCTTCAGGCACCACGACACCAGCGGCCCGCTGGGGCCCCGCTGAGCCGGGCCCCGAAGATGCGGTCTATCACGGGACGTCGTGTTCGTATTCCACCGGCGAGCCTTCGGGGAGCCAGCTGCCTTCGATCCGCACCCCATTCGGGCACGTGTATGAGGTGAAGAACCGGTACTGGTGAGTGCCTGTGGTCTCAGACACCAGGAGCGGCGCATTGCAGTGTGTGCCAGGTCCGTCTGGATTGCCTTCAGCATCCAAGCAGAAATCTACATCCATGAGAACCCTCTCCAGCTGCGATTCTCTAACGTTGGTGATTCGCCATTCGATTTCACTCTGTGGCTCTGAGACGCCATTGCATCGGACTCGCGTGCAGTCGCCTCCGTCACTGTGGTCGTCCATAAAAGCCAGTGCCACAAAGCCAGTTCCGTTTTCATCTAACTCTAATAGAAATTCGTCCTCGCAGTTGCTGATGATGAACCCGAAGATGCTCATGTGCGATTCGCCGTGCAGCTCCAAGGGGCAATAATTGATAATCAGGGAGCAGTGGTCGCTGCCTTCCGCAGTGACTTCCACCGGCTCTTGGCTAGATGCGTAGGACGTAGGCAAGGCGAAGGCGACGATCGCGAACGCCAATAGCAGCATGACTTTGTACTTGCGCGACATAGCGGTGACCTCCAACGGTCTATTGGTGCGTTACTTCAAGCGGTGCTCCTTCGCCCTCCCAGGTGCCTTCCAGACGGACGCCGCTGGGGCACGTGTAGGCGGCCGATAGCGCGTAGTGGTGTAACTCCGGGCCCTCCGTGAGGCTGACCGGCGCGTTGCAGTGAGTGCCCGTGCCGCTGGGATTGCCCTGCGCGTCGAGGCAGAAGTTCAAGTTCGCCAGGCCGGTGTTGGGCCAGGTTTCCTCGATAGCGGTCATGTCCCATTCGACTTCGTCCGCGCTCTCGCCGATGCCGTTGCAGGGCGCACGAGTACAGTCGCCGCCGTCGGAGTGATCGAGGAGCACGGCGTTTACGACGTGTCCGCTGCCGTCGGCGCCGATGTGCGTAGTGAATTCCTCCTCGCAGTTGCTCACGATGAATCCGAATATCGAGAGGTGCGATTCGCCGTGCACATCCAGGACGCACGGGTCGGTCTCGAGCTGACAGTCGCCGCGATCGACTTCGACGGGCTCCTGACCGGGAGGGACCGCGTGCTCGAATTCGACGGACGTGCCTTCGGCGGCCCACTCGCTTTCGAACCGCCCGCCGTTGGGACACGTGAAGCCCATCGAGAAGGCGTACTGGTGCGTGCCTGTCTCGGTGATGGTGATCGGCGCCGTGCAGTGCATGCCGGTTCCATTCGGATTGTTCGAGGCGTCGATGCAGAAGGTACGGTCCATCGTGACCTGGTTGACTGCCGTTTCGCGAGTGTTGGCGATGTCCCATTCGACTTCGCTGGGACTCTCTCCGACTCCGTTGCACGGGATGCGCGTGCAGACACCACTGTTCGGGTGATCGATCAGATCGACGTCGGTGACATGTCCCGTGCCGTCTTCTCCCAGCTCGGCGACGAAGTGGCTCTCGCAGCTGCTGACCAGGAATCCCATGACCGAGAGATGCGATTCACCGTGGGCCTCGACAATGCATGGGTTCGCGGCGATGTCGCAGTGTGGCCCGTCTTCATGCGACAGTTCGACCGGCTCGTGGGCAGCCGAAGGCGCAGCCACGGCTAGGAGGCATGCGACCAGGCCCAAGAGCAGCCCTCGAGATGCTTGCTGCCTACGGCGCATCGTGTGCGACTTCGATCGGCGTGCCTTCGACTGCCCAGTCGCCTTCGAGGCGGATGCCGTTCGGGCAGGTGTAGGCCATCGAGAGCGAGTAGTGGTGGGTTCCCTGGGTCTCCCTCAGGGACATCGGCGTGCTGCAGTGCGTCCCTGTGGCGTTGGGGCTTCCTTGGGCGTCGATGCAGAGGTTGCGGTCGAAGGTCGTCTCACCCGGGGCGGTTTCGCGTGCGTTGACGATGTCCCATTCGACTTCGGCGCTGCTCTCGCCGACGCCGTTGCACGGGACACGCGGGCAGTCGCCACCGTCGGAGTGGTCGAAGATCGTGGCGCTTGTCGTGTGGCCCTTGCCGTCTTCGCCGAGTTGAGCGGTGAATTCATCCTCGCAAATGAAGATGATGAAACCGAAACTCGAGATGTGCCATTCGCCGTGCGCGGTCAGCTGGCAGGGATTGGTGCTGATGTCGCAGTGCGCTCCGCCTTCGTGCTCGAGTGCGACCGGCTCTTGAGCCCACGCGCTCGACGCGAGGGTGATCGAGGCGAGGGCAGCTGCGCAGAGCGGCGGGATCTTGACGGCTACGGACACTTGGACTCCCGTGAGCTTGCTTGCAAAAGCAGAGAGGCCCCGCTGAGCGGGGCCTCTCTGTACTACCATCGATCATCTAAGACCGATTACTGCGCCACATCGTGTTCGATTTCGATGGGCGTGCCTTCGGCTTCCCAATTACCTTCGACTCGAACACCGTTGGGGCAGATGAACCCGGTCGAGAACGTGTAGTGGTGCGTTCCCGTGGTCTCCCGAACGGTGATCGGCGCGTTGCAGTGCGTGCCGGTCCCGTTGGGGTTCCCGGCGGCATCGAGACAGAAGTTCACGTCCATGATGCCGACGTCAGTGCCTGTTTCTCGGGTGTTGGTGATGTCCCATTCGACTTCACCCGATCCCTCGCCCACGCCGTTGCACGGAACACGCGTGCAGTCGCCGCCATCCGAGTGGTCGACGAGCGAGGCGTTGGTGATGTGCCCGGTGCCATCTTCGCCGATAGAGGCCGTGAATTCATCCTCGCAGTTGCTGACGATGAATCCGAACACGGAGAGATGGGATTCCCCGTGGGCGACGACATCACACGGATTGGCGCTGATGTCGCAGTGCGCTCCGCCTTCGTGCTCGACTTCGACCGGCACCTGCGCCGATGCGGCTGAGGCTGCGAGGGCCATGGCGGCGAACGCCATGGCGCACAGCAGCGCTAGCTTGCGTGCGATACGCATTGTTTGAATCTCCTTGTTGGTCCGGCGGACCTGCCGCCGGGTTCGGCGCCGACCTCGACCCCTCCGGCCGGGTCTCGACGCACCCTACGAAGCGCTCACGCGGTAGGCGCGGCGCGTGCTTGCCGCCTGTCGGGCGGCTGCCGCTGCAAGCGGCAGGCGTTGTCGGTCGTGCGGTCCCTCCTTTCCGCTTTCGTGGCTCCCTACCCTCCTTGAAGCCATCTCAATCGAGAGAAGCATGTGTCTCTCTCCCGACGGCCGGCAAGGTACATCGGCGTTTCAGAGATGTCAAGAGAAGCGACGGGTCCCTCTTGACAGTTCGGATACGACTGTGTTCTCATCATCGCCACGCCTACGGGAGGATCCGTGGCGCGAGGGTGGAGCCGTCTAGGGAGGAGCTCGAGTGCGGAAGAGGACTGCAAACGACCGAGGTCGTGGCCGCCGGTCGACGGTGGGCCTGGGAGCGACGATCGTCGTCGCGGCCGTGCTGGGCCTTGCCGCATCGGCGCTCGCGACCCTCTATGTGGGTTCGTTCTTCGGCAACACCGGCAACACCGGGGGGCTGTTCAACACGCCCAACGGCGTGGGCGTGCACAACGCCAGCGGCAATGCCTACGTCGCGGACCGCTTGAACCACCGCGTGCAGCAGTTCAACGCCTCGGGACAGTTCGTTCGTGCCTGGGGCCGCGACGTCGTCAGCGCCGGCCCGGGCAACGCCGACGAGCAGCAGCTGGCGACGGTCAACGCCACGGCCGGGACCTACACGCTCACCTACAGCGGGCAGACGACCGTGCCGATCGCCTTCGACGCGCCGGCCTCAGCCGTGCAGACCGCACTCGAGGATCTCTCGAACCTCGCACCGGGAGACGTGACGGTCTCCGGGGGCCCTGGCGGCGTCGGCGGTGCGAGCCCCTACGTGATCCAGTTCGGAGGCACGCTGGCCAACGTGAACGTCGCGCAGATCACCGCTTCGAGCGCCGGCCTCACCGGAACTGCGACGACCGCCACCGCGAACGAGGGCGCGACCGGCTTCGAGATCTGCGTCGCCGCCAACGGCGACACCTGCAAGGCGGGCACGACGACCGGCGGCATCGGCGGCGCCTTCAACAACCCTCTCGGCGTCGCGGTCAACCAGGGGACCGGCGACGTCTACGTGAGCGACGGCAGCGCGAGCCACCGACGCGTCCAGCAGTTCACGTCGACCGGTCAGTTCATCCGCGCCTGGGGCCAGGACGTCATCGCCGGCACGGCGCCCAACTCCAACGGCACCGGCTTCGAGATCTGTGACACGACGGCTGCCTCGGCGAACTTCCACAATCAGTGCAAGGCGGGCCTCTCGCAGAGCACCGGCGGGGCCTTCGGGACGATCTCCGCGGCCAACGGCGGCTACCTCGCGGTCGTCCCGGCCGGCGCCCCGAACGCCGGGAACGTCGTCGTCGCCGACCCCGGGAACAACCGTGTGCAGGAGTTCACGGCGTCCGGCGCCTTCGTCCGCGCCTTCGGTGGCGACGTCGAGAACCCGCCCGGAGGTAGTGCCTTCGAGGTCTGCACCATCGCCGCCAACTGCAAGGCCGGTGCCCCGGGCACCGCCGTCGGCCAGTTCGACGCCAGCTTCCCCCGGCGCGTGGCGGCCGACGCGACCGGCGCCATCTACACCGTCGAGAGCAGCGTGGCGGCCCGCCGCGTCCAGAAGTTCACCCCCCAGGCCCTTCCGCCCGGCCTCGCGCCATCGCTGTTCGCCGACGCGATCGTCGGAACCAGCGGCGAGTTCCCGCTCGAGCCGCTCGATGTCGCCGTCGATCCCGTCAGCGGCCGCGTCTTCGTCACGAAGACCTATGGGGCTGGCACGTTCACCTGCCCCGACGGCTCCCCGTCCATCCCGACCGAGGTGCGCGTCGTCGAGCTGAGCTCATCGGGCACGCAGCTCGACAGCCATGCCGGGTGCGCGGGCTTCACGTTCTCGAACGTCCTCGGGCTGGCCTTCCGGCCATCAGCGGGAGGGGGCGACAGCGAGCGGCTCTACATCTCCTCGACCAACGGCGGCCATCGGGTGTACGTCCTCGACCAAGACGGCATCACGGCCGCGATCGCCAACGTCAATCCGGCGACCGACATCACCTCGACGACGGCGCTGCTCAGCGCCACGGTGAACCCGAACAGCGTCGACAACAGCTTCGCGCCGACCGTCTGGCGGATCGAGTACTCGCGCAACGGCGCCACCTGGACGACGGCCAACAGCGGCTCGCTGCCCGCGGGCACGACGCCCGAGACGGTCACAGCCGAGGTCTCCAACCTTCTGCCGAACACCACCTACCAGGTGCGTGTCGTCACCCGCAAGCCGCTCGGCAACCCGGAGGTCGTGTCGCCCGAGCTGACGTTCCGCACCGATGCGGTCAGGCCGGAGATCGGCACGGTGGGAGCCGACACGATCACCTCGACCTCCGCGCGGCTCACCGGTCAGATCGTGCCGCACAGCACGCCGACGACGTACCGGTTCGAGTGGGGCCAGGGGAGCTTCAGCAACGTGACGCCGGTCCCCGATGGGTCGGCCGGCGCCGGCCCGACCGCCGTGTTCGTGTTCCAGCAGCTGGCCGGCCTCCAGCCCGGCACGACGTACCAGTTCCGCCTCGTGGCGACCTCCCAGACCGAGGGCGCCACTTCGAGCGAGACGCGGACGTTCACCACCCTGTCGCCGGGGGCGCGGGCAGACGTGGACGCGCGTGGCTACGAGCTCGTCTCGCCGCCCGACAAGGTCGGCGGTACGGGCGTCGGCGAGTGGTACCAGGGCCCGGGCAGCATGGGCAGCGCAGGCCTCGCGGCTTACGAGGGCGAGCGCTTTGCCGCCAACGGCGCGTTCGGCTCCACGCTGATGGACGGAGCCCACGCCTGGGCAAACGACTGGGCGTTCGCCCAGCGCATCGGCGACGGGGTCGGCTGGCAGAGCCACTCGCCGCTGACGCACCCGAACTACCGCGCGACGCTAGCGGGCAAGCTGAATCTCGTCTCGACGACGCCCGCCCTGTCGCGCTTCTTCTGGCACAGCCCGCAGGGCACCCCGGCGATGTTCCGCGAGATCGCGAACGAGCCTGGCTGGGGCACCCCTGCCGGACTGTTCAGCGACTGGGGCGCACCGACGCGCTGGGAGGTGTTCGGACCCGCCGATCCCCTCGACGAGGACAATCCCGACAACGACCAGATGCTGGGTTCGACCTCGAATCTGATCTGGGGAGTCGGCTTCTCCGACGACGGCTCGCTGGCGGCGGCCGTGACTGAGCTCAACGCCGGCAAGGTGGTAGGGCTCGGGGGTCCGAGCGACCCGACCACTCCGCGCCCGATGGCGCCGTCCGGCGACCTCGTCGAGGGCCGCTCGATCTACCTCGCGGACACCTCGAACACGCTCCGCGACGCCTTCGACCCCGCTGTCCAGCGGACGCTGGCCAATGTCTGCACCGGCGCCGGCGCGACCCGGACCGAGGTCCCGGCCGTCGACCTGACCGGCAACCTCACCGCCGAGGCCTGCACGGACGACCCCGGCGACGACCTGATCTCCAATTACGGGGCGACGCTTCGCGGCGGCCCGGGCGCGAACGACCCGGTACGAGTCGACGACGTCGTCAACGCCGACGGCTCGCGCGTCTTCTTCATGAGCCCCGATCCGGCGGCCCCCAGCGTCCCGAACGGGCTCACCTCGTTCTGCTCGACCGTGGGCGGCACCTGTCCCACGCAGCTCTACGTGCGTCAGCAGAGCGCAGACGGGAGCAACGTCACCACGCGCTGGATCTCGAAGGCCGAGGACGGCCTCTTCGGCACCCAGGACTCGACGCTCACCGGCACTGTGCGCTTCGAGGGCGCGAGCCGCGACGGGGACAAGGTCTTCTTCCGGACCAACTCGCCGCTCACCGCAGACGATCCGAACGGGGGCTGTGGCGCGCCCTGCACCACCGGCAACGCGTCGCCCAACTCGTGGGACCTCTACCTGTACGACCTGCCGGACGCGCCCGGCGCGGACCCGGGCGACGGGGACCTGACGCGCATCTCGGCCGGACCCGGCGGCGACGGCGACTGCAACAGCCCGCTCGGCGGGGACGGCGATGTCGGCGCGCTGCGCTTCGCCTCCGAGGACGGCGGCCGCGTGTACTTCACCTGCGCCGCGCCGCTGGCCGGCGTGGGCGCGCCGTCCAACGGCACGGTGACGACGCCGGGAGGCAGCCAGACGACGCCCGGCCAGACCAACCTCTACGTCTACGACACCAGCCGCGACGCCGACGACCGCTGGCGGTTCGTCGCCCGGATCCCGCGCTCGACCGACAGGACGATCGAGACGTGCGCGAGCACCGGCCAGGACCGCCGCTCGCCGCTCGCGGCGCCCGCTCAGGCGCCGTCGACCTTCGTGATCGAGGCGGCTGCTGCCGACGCGAACTGCCTGAGCGGCACGTCCGACGGCGCGTTCGTCACCTTCTTCACCACCGGCCGGCTGACCGCCGACGACCCGACCTCCCCCGTTACAGGCGACGTCTACGGCTATGACGCCGCGGCCGACGACCTGGTCCGCATCACGGCTCCGCAGGGCGGTGTCGGCGAGACATATCCGTGCGCGCCCGGCAACAGCGCCGTCGCCTGCTTCGGCGACAGTGGCGTGGGCGTCCAGCCCGGCATCGGATCGGGCACGTCGACCGCGCCGCTCGGCGTCGCGACCGACCCGCTGGTCGGTGGCGACCGGGTCGCCTTCCTGCAGTCGCGCAGCCGGCTCGTCCCGGAGGACACCGACAGCGCCTACGACGTCTACCAGTGGCGCAACGGTGACCTGTCGCTGGTCTCGACCGGGAAGAGCGGCAGCGACGGCGCGCTCTACATGGGCAACGACCGCACCGGGCGCAACGTGTACTTCGTCACGCGCGACAACCTCACCTGGCAGGACATCGACGTCGTCGCGGACGTCTACACCGCACGCGTCGGCGGCGGCATCCCGCAGCCGCCGCCACCCCAGGTCTGCGGCGTGCTCGCTGATGCGTGCCACGGCCCCGGCCCCGCCCCCGCCCCGGTGCCGCCGCGGACGACCGACGACGGCGGTGGCGGCAACGCCACCCCGGCCCGGAAGACGCTCAACGTTCGCCGGCCCTCGCGCAGGGCGCTGAGGAGGGCGGCTCGCCGCGGCGTGCTGGCGCTCAGGGTCCGCAGCTCCGCCCCGGGCGTCATCTCCGTCAAGGCCAAGGGCCGCGTGAAGGGCAAGCGGCGATCGCTCGGCACGACGCGCAAGCGCCTCGCCGAGGCCGGCAGCGTGAGGATCAAGCTGAGGCTCGCGCCGCGCGGACGGCGCCAGCTACGAAGGGCCGGCAGGCTGCGCATGGCGATCACCGCCGATATGGCGGGCGCCCGCGCGAAAACCGTGAGGGTCGTATTGAAGAAGAGAGGGCGACGGTGAATCCAGTGGTTACTCCCCTGAGGATGTTGATGGCCACCCTGCTGCTGGCAGTGGTGGTGGCGGCCACTGGAGCGCCGCAGGCACGCGGCGACTACGGCGACGACTACGGCGTCGCGGCTATCAACGACGGCCCCGGCCCGCTCGAGGACGCGCCTGCGATCCCGGGCAGGCATGCCTTCTGGGCCGGCGCCTGCGACCTTTCTGCGGCACCCGCTCCCGGGCCTGCGCCGATCCCCGGTGGCGTCGGCAACCGGCCCGCCGAGATCCTGGCCCCCAATGGCGACATGCTAGCCCGCCAGGGGGACTGGATGGACGGCTCCCCCTTCCCGCCCGAGTTCACGACGGAGTACCCGCCCGGTAGCGGTCGCCGGTGGCTCGACTTCAACCAGAACGGCATCCCGGAGAGCGCTCCGACCAACGACTCGCCGATGGTGAAGTCGCAGGTCTTCGTCCCGGCGCCGCCGACGCCCGACCACTGCATCGACTGGGGCGCGATGACGCTCTACAACGACCAGCCCGGCATCTGGCAGAGCTTCCCGTGGGGCGGCGACTGGGGCAGCGGCGACTTCGGGCAGAACGAGCCCGGCTGCGACGCCTCGAACCCGTGCAGCTTTGCGCCGAGCTGGCGGCTGCCGGCCGTCACGCAGGCCGGCGCCCATCCCGACGGCACGACGCTGTTCGCCTGGAACCGCAACACCGAGGGCAGGGGCACGAACATCGGCGCGGTCGACGGATCGGTGGACAACATCCAGGTCGACCTGCCGCCGGGCTTCGTCGGCAACCCGCAGGCCGTGCCGCAGTGCACCGCCGAGCAGTTCGCGGTCAAGCCGTTGCAGTGCCCGCCAGAGACGCAGATCGGCATCCTGCGGCTGCACATCCAGGCCGTCAGCTTCGGCGGCGCGAACCTCGGCGCGCACGGCTATGACACGACCTACCCCGTCTACAACCTCGAGCCGCGCCCCGGCCGCGTCGCCGAGATCGGGTTCGCATACGCAAGCGGCGAGAACGCCGTCACCGTGCGGCTCACCGGCAAGGCGCGCACCAACGGGGACTTCGGCGTCACCGCCTACGCTGGCCAGATCCCGTCGGCGCTGATCGCGATCGCCCAGTCGTTCACGCTCTGGGGCGTTCCGTGGGAGGCGGAGAACGACCTCTGGCGCACGAAGCTCGGACACCGCGAGAACAACCCCTGCACCCAGCAGCCGGGCACTCCCTCCGCCAACCACTACATCCCGCCAGGCGGCCTCACGGTCCTCTCGAGCGGCGAGGATTGCCAAGCTCACTACCAGCCGCGTTGGGGCCCGATCAAGCCGTTCCTCACCAACGAGACGGACTGCAACCCGGCGCCGACCGTCACGCTGACGACGGATTCCTTCCAGCACCCCGGCCGCTTCACCGCGGAGGGCGACCCCGACCTGTCCGACGGGAACTGGAAGCGCTACCAGTCGATCTCACCGCCTGTGACCGGCTGCGCATCGCTCGGGTTCGCGCCCGACATCGACTTCCAGCCCACGAGCTCGCAGGCCGACGACGCCTCCGGCTTGAACGTCGGTCTCTCGATCCCGCAGAACAACGACGCGCGCAACGGCGCCGGCGCCCCGCTCGCGCCGCCCGCCCAGGGCGCCTCGCAGGCGGCTGTCGACAACTACGTGGAGGCCGCCACCGACTACTGGGAGTCGCCGGCCGGTCGCGCGACAGCGCACCTCAAGGACACCGTCGTGACCCTGCCCAAGGGCATGTCGGTCAACCCCTCGGCCGCCGCGGGCCTCCAGGCCTGCAGCGACGCGCAGGTCGGCCTGCGCCAGCTCGGCAACCCACCGCTGTTCAACAACGGCGACCCGTTCAACAAGGACGGCGGCGCCGACGGGGCGGAGTGCCCCGACGGGTCGAAGATCGGAACCGTGCAGGTGCAGACGCCGCTGCTCGCCGAGAAGCTCACCGGCGACGTTGTGCTCGGCGAGCCGAAGTCCACCAATCCGCAGTCCGGCGAGATGTTCCGGCTCTTCCTCGTGGTGCGCAACCACGAGCGCGGGCTGATCGCCAAGATCTACGGCTCCAGCACCGCGGATCCCAACGACGGCCAGCTCACGACGCGGTTCCTCAACAACCCCGAGCTGCCGTTCGACCGGCTCGACCTGAGCATCAAGGGCGGCGACCGTGGCCTGCTCGGCCTGCCGCAGCGCTGCGGTGGCCACGGCTGGGCCTCGACGTTCACGCCATGGTCCAGTGGCGCCAACGTCGACGACAGCGGCGGGTTCGCCCTCAGCCGCAACTGCGGCTTCGGCTTCTCGCCGGCGCTCGACGCCGGGATGTCGACCCAGGCCGCGCGCGGCCGAGGCGCGTTCTCGTTCACCTTCTCGCGCACCGACGGCCAGCAGTGGCTGCGCGGCCTGACGGCGAAGCTGCCGACCGGCCTGCTCGCGAGCGTCCGCGACGTGCCGCTCTGCGACGGCGCACAGGCTTCGCAGGGCAACTGCCCGGCCAGCTCGCGGATCGGCTGGGTCGACGCCGCGGCCGGCTCTGGCACCCCGTTCCACCTCGAGCGCAAGGGCGACATCTACCTCACCGAGCCCTACAAGGGCGCTCCCTACGGCCTGATGGTGAGGGTCCCGGTCGAGGCCGGCCCCTTCCGCGGCGCGATGGCGCTGTCGCCGATCGTCGTCCGTCAGGCGCTGCACGTCGACCGCAGGACCGCTCAGGTGACTGCCATCTCCGATCCGTTCCCGCACATCCATCACGGCATCCCGCTCCGGGTGCGCCAGGTGACCGCGGTCGTCGATCGGCCAGGATTCATGCTCAACCCGTCCGACTGCTCGCCAAAGCAGATCGTGGCGGACTTCAGGGCCACCCACGGCGCGGTGTCGAGCTCGACAGAGGCGTTCCGCGCCTCCGGCTGCTCGAAGCTGCGCTTCAAGCCGCGCCTGACGATGCGCCTGACGGGCAGGAAGCAGACTCGCACCGGCAAGCACCCGGGCGTCAGGGCGCAGGTGAGGCAGAGGGGCGTCTCCGAGGCGGGCATCGAGCGCGCCGTCGTACGGCTGCCGAAGTCGCTCGCGCTGGACCCGGACAACGCCCAGGCGCTGTGCGAGTTCGAGGACGGCACGAAGCCCGACCTCGAGCGCCACTGCCCGAAGGGGTCGATCGTCGGTCGTGCGCGCGCCGTGTCGCCGCTGCTGAAGCGCCCGCTGAGGGGCAACGTCTACTTCGTCAAGAACGTCCGACGCGATGCCGACACGGGCAACGAGATCCGCACGCTGCCGATGATCATCGTCGCGCTGCGTGGGGAGATCGCGATCAACCTGCGCGGCGAGAGCTCGACGACCAAGAGCGGCAAGCTGGTCAACACCTTTGCCAACGTGCCCGACGCCCCCGTCTCGAGGTTCAACCTGAACATCAAGGGCGGCCGCAACGGCATCCTCGCGGTGACCAGGACGCGTCGCGCGCGGATCAACATCTGCAGGGGCAAGCAGATCGCGGAGGCGGACATGGACGGCCACAACGGCAAGGCCCATGACCGCAACGTCCGGATCAAGACCCCCTGCAAGGGCAAGAAGAAGACGAAGAGGAAGGGCTCGAAGAAGAGGTCCAACAAGAAGCGCAACTGACTGACTGGGAGGGAGTTGGTTCGATGGGGTTCTCGAAGTTCCATGGTGGAGGCGCCGGTCTGAGCGCGATCGCCGCGAGCGCCGTGCTTGCGCTCGGCGCCGTCGCCTGCGGCTCGGACGACGACGCGGACGACGGCGACGCCGGCGCGGGGGCGGCAAAGGCCGCCGACACGGGTGCCAAGCGCGCCGCGGAGAGCGGCAGCGGCCCGCGCGCCGCCTACGCGAAGTTCACCGACAGCATCTACTCGATGGACTACGAGGCGGCCTGCGCGCAGATGACCGCCAAGCACCGCCGCGAGGTCGTCGGCGACGGCGACTGCGCCAACCGCCTGCGCACCCTCTTCCGCGGCCGCCCGCCGCGCGGCGAGCGGCCCAAGGTCGTGGCGATGAAGGTCGACGGCAACCGGGCGACGCTGCGCACGCGCTCCGAGGACAGCTTCAGGCCCTACCCGATCGACTTCGTCAAGCGGGGCGGCGAGTGGAAGGTCGACAGCAGCCTCTCCGCACCCGGCGGGGGCTCCTGAGCTAGCCCTCGCAGCCGGGAACCTTCAGCTCGTCTCGGCACGCGGTCTCGCCGCTCCAGCGGGTCTGCAGCCGCCGGAAGACGTCGCGGCGGCTCTTGCCCTGCTCGCGCAGCTTCGCCTCGATCGCCTCGCCGAGCAGCTGCACCCGGATCTGGAACATCAGGTCCCGCTCCGTCTGGCCGCCGAGGAAACGCCGGTAGGCGCGCCGCCTCGGGAACTGGGCGCGCGCCTGCCCGACGCGCCGGCGGACCTCCGCGTCGCTCACGGTCGCTCCCAGCTCCTCGGCCTCGCGCTCGAGCCAGGCCTCCTGGAGCAGGGTGGTCATAGCCTGCTGACGCAGCTGCTGCCCGCTCAGCCCGGCCGATCCGCTCTGGCTGCGGCGAACCGCCGCGAGCCGGTCGTCGAACGCGTCGCGCGAGATCTGCCGGTCGCCGACCACGGCGACCGAGTCCGCGGGGACGTCGCGCGAGCCGTCGCCGCCCTCGTCGTCGTCGCCTCCCGAACAGCCGGCGAGGCCGATGGCGAGTCCCAGCGCGACGGTGGCGGCGGGGCGTCGCAGCAGCTTAGTCATGGACGCCACCGTACACGAGCTGGCGGAGGCCCCTAGGGGCCTCCGCCAGGTGTCGCGATGCTGCTGCCTTGACGCGGTCGAGCGCTACTGCTCGGTCCCGTCAGGGGGGTAGATCGCGGGCAGTGCCGCGAGCGCCCCATGGACTTCCTGGACCGCTTCGTTGTTGCCGGACGGCGAAGGCAGTCCGGCCTGCGCGTTGACGAGCACGTCGATCAGGCCGAGGCCCAGCAGGTCGCAGCCGCTGGCCGCCGGCACCGAGAACGTGTGGTCGGTCAGGACGCCGTCGGTCAGCCGGATCACGCCCGGCAGGTTCGGGTCGGGCGTCAGCGTCGGCTCGGGCGAGCCGATCAGGTTCAGCTGGATCGGGTTGCTGTCCGAGCCGATGTAGCACGTGGGGGCGAGCAGCGGGTTGTCCAGCTTGACCTTCAGCGGCAGCGGGAACGGGACCACGAGCGGGTTGCCCGGGGTGCCGGCCAGCTCAGCTTCGGCGTAGACGTTCAGCAGGCTGAGCGGGTAGATCCAGGTGAGCCAGTCGAGCCCGGTCAGGCCGACGAGCCCTCCGGGAACCTTCTGACGACCGCCGTCGAACTTGCCGACGACCATCTGGCCGCTCGGCCCGAGCGATCCGACCAGCTCGATCGGGTCGGTGATCGGCGTGTTCTTGGTCCCCATCTTCAGGTGACCGTCGGGTACGATCGAGACCACGCAGATCTGAAGCGTGGGGTCGACGTCGGTGCCCGGGCAGTCGTCGAACTCCTCGTAGCCCGGCGCCGTGGCAGCCATCGCGCCGGATGCCATGGCCAGAAACGCGACCAAGGCGAACGTGAGCGCGGCCGCGCGTTTGACAGTACGCATGCCTTCCTCCTCTTTGAGTGAGCCGGCTCGGGCTTCCCTCCCCCGTCGGCCGGCCGCGCCCCTACCTGGAGCGCGGCCCGAGTATATCCGTGTTCCTAGCTCGAAAGCAACAGGGGGCGAAATCGGATCGGCTATCGCGACCCGCCGAGGGGCGACGCGCCGAAGCGCCACTCGCCCTCCTCTTTGACGAGCCGCACCTCCCCGGCCTTGCCGGAGAGCGACACGGTCGCAGTTGCCTGCCGGCCGTCGACGTCCACGTCGACCACATCGGCGTCGAGCGTCTGCTCGAGCAGGCCGCTCCCACTCGCGGCGTCGAGAAACTTAGAGAAGCTCTCCTCGCAGGTGCGGTCCTCGGGCGTCTGCGTCGAGCCGCCGACTACGTTCTGAGCGATCTGCCGGCGCACGACCTTCGACATCGCGGCGCAGACGCCGGCCGCGTCTCCGTCGGTCATGTCGTCGTACATCCCGGTGACTACGGCGTCGACGCGCCGGGCCTCGGTCGGCACGGGGCGGCCGTCGTCCTTGGCGGTGGAGCCGGACGGGGGGCCCGATCCCGCGTCGATTGCGTCGCTCGCGCTGCGGCCGCCGGTCCGGGGCGCCTCTCGCTCGGCGTGGCCCTCTGCGGGCGCGTCGGTGTCCGTCCGCTCCCCGGCGGTTGCCGTCGTCGCCGTGCCCGCGGCCCCAGGCGACTCGTCGTCGCCGCAGGCGACGAAGCTCAGAGTCATCGAGGCCAATGCGAGTAGCGTGAGCACGCTGCGGATCGCTTGCACAGGGCTGTGCATCTGATTCTCCCTCCAGAAGGTGACGCCGGAAGCCTAACGCCCGACAGCCACCCGATCCCGGCGCCGCCGCCGTCAGCCGGGCGCGAGGACGGCCGCGGCGGGCTCCTTGCCGAGCGCCTTCGCGCGTTCGACGTAGCTGGCGGTGCAGAGGCCGCAGCTCGAGATGTGCGCGATCAGGTCAAGGGCGTGGCTGACGGCGAGGCTGCAGTCGTCCTCGTCGTTCGAGTACCGCAGCAGCGCGTCGAGCGAAGCAACTCCGATGTGCTCGCGTTCGGGCGTCGAACCGGGCGCAGCGGCCCCGGACGGCGCCGCCGCGGCGGCGAACGCCCGGTCGATGGCGCCGAGCGCGAGCAGATCGAGCGGCGTGGTCGGATCCGACGGCGTCAGCGGCCGCTCGACCGCCGCCCGGCAGGCCTCGAGGTCGCAGCCGCTGTCCCAGTACAGCTTGCTCATGGCGGTGATGGTCGCGCGCTTGAGGAAGCGGTCCTCCGGCGCCGCGACGGTGAGCGACAGCAGCCACGCCAGGAACGCCACGCAGTGCTCCAAATGATGCGGACGCAGGTCCTCGACCTGCTTCGCCTTGCGCTTGTCGCAGCGCAGGGCGTCGAGCACCAGCGACACCGTCCAGCCGGAGTCGGTCTGCAGGCCGGCCACCAGCAGCGTCGCCCGAGTGAACGGCTGCCGCACCTCGGTCGGGCAGTGGTTCAGCCAGTCTCGCAACAGCGCCCGATCGCTGAGCAGGCGGCTGAGGAAGTCGAGTCCCGAGGCGGGCTCGGACCCGCCGTCGCCTCGTCTCGCGGTGGCGGGCGTCACCTGTTCCCAGGTCTCTCTTGCCGAGCAAGGCGCCCCACACGCAAACAATTCAGGTTCAAGCGGATTCTGTCAAGTCCCATATGACACATCGCCGGTGAGCGCTTGGGGCTTGACGAGCTACGTACGTAGCTGTTCTTATCTAGTCGCGTCACTCCACTCCGAAACCCCGAAAGCAAGGCCGACTATGGTTTTGTTGCAAAGAGGCTTGGGTGTACGGTCGCCGGGCGGGCCGATCGAGGCGCCGCTGATCGGGCGAGAGGCGGCGCTCGAGGAGTTTCGCGAGACGCTGACGGTCGAAGGGGCCGCGCTGCTTTGCTTCTACGGCGAGCACGGCGTCGGCATCTCGCGTCTGCTCAAGGAGATAGCGCGGGAGGCGCGCGAGCGGGGTTGCGCGACGGCCCATCTCGATCTCGCCGAGTGTCGCACGCCGCTGCAGCCGGGCGAGGGCGTCGTCGGCCAGATGTCCCCCTTCAGCCGCTGGGCGCGGATGCGTCACTTCACCTTCGTCCAGGAGGAGCTGGCGCGCCACTGGCCGCTCGTCGCGCGCGAGTTGCCGTTCGCGGCCGGTGGCCGGGCTCTCCAGCCGGCTCGCACGGCTCTTCCCGGCCTCGTCCACGTGTCGGCGATGCCTGCCCTGGGGTACGTATGGGGCCACACCGGCCGGCGGGCCATGCGCCTCGTCGCGAGGCGCAATCTCGAGCGACGGCTGCAAGCCGGCTCCGGGTTGCAGGTCCGGCTGGCCGAGGGACGCATGTCGGCCGACCGGCTGCTCGAGCTCGCTCCGCTCGCCCTCGCGCTCGACCTCGACGACCTCACCCGCCGCGGCCGGGGCTTCATGCGGCTCGTGGTCGAGCGCGAGGGCGAGCGGAGCGAGCTCGAGCAGCCGGTCGGCCGACATGCGTCCCTCGGCCAGCCGGACCTGCAACCCGGAGCCGGCTTGCAGCC
>DATABV010000062.1:0-9155 GCA_036259395.1 Thermoleophilaceae bacterium
CCGGGGGGCGGCCTCTTCAGGACTCGGCGTGTCGGGGGTCTCTAAGCCGCAGCGGGCGCGGGCGCCTCGGCGCGACGCGGCAGCAGCACCTCGCGGGCGATGACCAGGCGCTGGATCTGGGAGGTGCCCTCGTAGAGCTGCATGATCTTCGCGTCGCGCATCAGCTTCTCGACCGGGTACTCCTTGATGAAGCCGTAGCCACCGTAGACCTGGACGGCATCGGTGGTGACCTCCATCGCGGAGTCGGCCGCGAAGCGCTTGGCGTGCGAGCTGACGAGCGTGTTGCGCTCGCCGTTGTCGAGCAGGGCGGCGGACTTCCAGGTCAGCAGGCGGGCGGCCTCGACCTTGGTCGCCATGTCGGCGATCATGAACTGGATCGCCTGGTGCATCGCGATCGGCACGCCGAACTGGACGCGCTCCTTCGAGTACTCGGTCGCGAACTCGAACGCCGAGCGGGCGATGCCGACCGCCATCGCCGCGACGCCGGGGCGCGTCCGGTCGAGCGTCATCATCGCCAGCTTGAAGCCCTTGTTCTCCTCGCCGATCAGGTTCTCGGCCGGGACCTCGACGTCGTTGAAAGAGATCGTCGCCGTGTTGGAGGCACGCTGTCCGAGCTTGTCCTCCTTCTTGTCGACGGTGACGCCGTCCCAGTTGCGCTCGACGACGAAGGCGGACATCCCGCGGTGGCCGGCCTCCTTGTCGGTCTTCGCGTAGACCGTGTAGTAGTCGGCGTGCGACCCGTTGGTGATGAAGCACTTCGAGCCGTTGATGACGTACTTGTCACCCTGCTTGACGGCCGTCGTCTTCATACCGGACACATCGGAGCCGGCGTCCGGCTCGGTCAGGCAGAAGGAGGCCAGCTTCGGCGCCTCGGTCAGCATGCCGAGATACTTCTTCTTCGTCTCCTCGGAGCCGCCGAGGACGATCGGCGCGGTCGCCAGGCCGTTGCACATCAGTGAGGTGCCGATGCCGGAGCAGCCCCAGCCGATCTCCTCCTCGATCACGCAACCGGTCAGGAAGTCGAGTCCCGGACCGCCGTACTCGGCCGGGATGTGGGTGTTCATCAGGCCGACGTCCCACGCCTTCTCGATGATCTCCCCGGGCCAGGTGCCCTCCTTGTCCAGCTCCCAGGCGACCTTGCGCATCTCCTTCTCGGCGAAGTCGTGCGCCATCGACTGGATGTCCTTCTGCTCATCGGTAAGCGTGAAATCGACCACTGTCGCTCCTTGGGATCTCGGAAGTTCGCGGGCGGCGGGGACAGGCGGAACGGAGCGCTGGCGCCCGTCCCGATTGATTCGTCAGTCAACCCTTCCTCGAAGGGTACAGAACCGGTCGCCGGAAAGCATTGGCTGGCGCCCCTGGGCCCTGTCACCCTGAACGCATGGCAGAGACCTTCGGCCTCGTCGTAATCGTGATCGCGCTTGTGGCTGCCCTGGCCGCCTGTGCGAGCTACGCAGGGAGCGGTCGCGTCTACCGCGCGATCGGCCGCAGCGGGCTGTCGCTCGACGAGCCGGACCTGCGGCCCACCCCGCAACCGGGCAGCGCCGCCTGGCTCGCCGAGGCGGAGGCCGAGCTGCGCCAGCTGCTGGACGCGAAGTCGGCGCGCAGCGAGGCCCGTGGGGATGGGGCGATCGACGTCGACGCCGAGCTCGAACGGCTCTCCCGCCCGCAGCGCAACGCCGATCCCGCACTGCGCGCCGAGGTTCGCGAGCTCGTGGTCGCGACCAACGAGCGCCGGGCGCGGCGTGGCCAGCCGCCACTCGACGTCGAGGCGGAGGTCGACCGTCGGCTCGAGGATCTCGGCGCGTAGCCGTCGCCGCGTCGGGTATACGTAGGCCATGGCAGACGGGCGGCGCTTCGAGATCGACGAGCTTCTCGTCCGCCCCGGGACGTACTTCAATCCGCAGACCGAGGTGCTCGTCGTCGTCGACGACTCGTCGTCGATGGACAACGAGATCTTCGCGCTCGAGGAGTTCGAGGGCGCGGACTGGATCCTGATCGCCGACGACCTGCCGGTCGACGAGCCGCAGCGCGACGAGCTGCTCGAGACCTTCCAGGCGACCTACCACGGCGGCGACGGGCGCCAACCGCGCGTGCTCGAAGACCCGGAGAGCGACGACGAGGGCGATCCGCTCGGCCAGGAGGACCACGAGCGGCACGGCGCGAGCATCGAGCACGTCGACGACGAGTAGCCGGCCGGGCCCTTAAAGTCGCGCCGCGATGCGCCCTGTCCACTACCTCGCGGTCTTCATCCCGGCGGCGGTCGCGCTCGAGCTGGCCCACGCCGCCCCCGTCCTGATCTTCGGCGCCGCCGCGCTCGGGGTGATCCCGACCGCCGCGGTCATGGGCGAGGCGACCGAGCAGATCGCCGCCAAGACCGGCCCCGGTATCGGCGGCTTCCTCAACGTCACGTTCGGCAACGCGCCCGAGCTGATCATCGCCTTCTTCGCCCTCAAGGAGGGGCTGCAGGAGGTCGTCAAGGCGTCGATCGTCGGCTCGATCGTCGGCAACATCCTGCTCGTGCTCGGCGCGGCGATGCTCGTCGGCGGGCTCAAGCGCGAGAAGCAGACCTTCAACCGCACCGCCGCGACTGCCCAGTCGGCGATGCTGCTGCTGGCGCTGACCGCACTCATCATGCCGGCGCTCTTCCAGTTGATCCACGGCGGCGGGCTGCCGGGCGTCGGCGACGAGCGCGTCGACTTCGGCTCCGATCTCGAGACGCTCTCGCTAGGCGTCGCGCTCGTGCTGATGGGCACCTACGCGCTGGGCCTCCTCTTTTCGCTGAAGACCCACCGGCGGCTGTTCAACCCGTTCGACGAGGGCGACGACCACCACGCCGGCTGGTCGGTCCGCAAGGCGCTGATCGCCCTCGGCGTCTCGGCGGTGCTGGTCGGCCTGATGTCGGAGATCCTCGTCGGCTCGATCGGCGAGGCATCGGACGAGATCGGCCTGTCGGAGTTCTTCGTCGGCGTCTTCGTGGTCGCGATCGTCGGCAACGCCGCCGAGCACTGGGTCGCGGTGCTGGTCGCGGCCAAGGACAAGATGGACCTCGCGGTCGGCATCGCCGTCGGCTCGAGCGCTCAGATCGCGCTGTTCGTCGCCCCGGTGCTGGTGCTGCTCTCGTTCGTCGTCGGGCCGGAGCCGATGGCGCTCGTCTTCAACGGCTACGAGATCGGCGGCCTGGTCTTCGCGGTGCTGATCGCCAACTTCCTGACCCAGGACGGCGAGTCGAACTGGTTCGAGGGCGTCCAGCTACTGGCGTTGTACGCGGTCCTCGGCATCGTCTTCTTCCTCGCCTAGTCGAGGACGCGCCTGGCGGCGTCATCGGCGCCGCGCGGGGCGGGCCCCGCCACGGCGCCTGCTTCCTTGCCAGCCACGCCCTCGACTAAGGCGAACGCGTCTGCTCGGTGCGGTGAGCCCGCTCGGCCTGCTTGTCCTCGGAGTCGGGGTCGCGGCGGTCTGCGACGATCGAGGCGACGATTCCGATCGCGAACAGGACGGCGATGATCGCGAGGCTGGCCAGCGGGCCGACGTGGACGAAGTCCTCGACGAGCAGCTTGACGCCGACGACGCCGAGCACGACTGCGATCGTCTGGTCGAGGTAGCGGAAGCGGCGGATCAGGCCCTCGACGAGGACGAACAGGGCACGCAGCCCGAGCAGCGCGAAGACGTTGCCCATCCAGATCAGGAAGGGATCGCGCGTGATCGCGAAGGCAGCTGGGATCGAGTCGATCGCGAAGGCGATGTCGGCGAAGACGACGGCAGCGAGGCAGAGGAAGAGCGGCGTGGCGTAGCGGCGGCCGTCCTTGCGCACGAACCAGTGCTTGCCGTCGAAGGTCGAGCTGACGGGATAGAAGCGCCGGACCAGGCGAACCAGCAGGTTGCGGTCGGGGTCGACGTTGTCGTCGACGCCGCGGAAGATCCGGTAGGCGAGCGCCAGCAGCGCCACGCCGAGCAGGTAGATCACGAAGTGGAACTGCTCGATCAGCGCGATCCCGATCAGGATGAACAGACCGCGCAGGACCAGCGCCGCGACGATTCCCCAGAACAGCAGCCGGCCGCGCTGCTCGTACGGGACGCCGAAGTACGAGAACAGCAGTAGGAAGACGAAGAGGTTGTCAAGCGACAGCGAGCGCTCGATCAGGTAGACGGTCGTGTAGAGGACGGCATCCTCGCCGCCCTCGAGCACCCAGACGACCAGCGCCGCCGCCAGGCTCAGCACGAGCCAGCCGACCGACCACCAGACGGCCTCCTTGAAGTTCGGCTCGCGGCCGCGGGCGAAGAAGTGCAGGTCGAGCCAGAGGAAGACCAGCAGCGCGACGGCCAGCGCGGCCCAGGGAGCGATCTCCTCGAGGATCATCGGGCGGGCACGCTACACGCGGACCGGCTACGGAAGCAGCGTGCGGCAGCGCGCGATAGCTGCGGAGTCGCCGGGATCGGCGGCGTCGAGGCAGTCGGCGTAGCGCTCGTCGCCGACGATCGAGTCGAGGCTTCCGATCTGGCTCATCAGCTCGGAGAGCGGCCGTGCGCTGCGCGGCGCCTCGATCCGCTGGTCGCCGCCGACGTCGCCGAGCTGGGCGGCCAGGCGAATCGAAGCGCCGGTGACTCCGCCGACGTCAGCGCGGTCCTGCTCAGGCACCTCGACGTCGACCCGCAGCGACACCCTGCGCACGATGCGGTCGTCCTCGCCGACATAGACGTCGAAGGCCGGGTTCTCGACCGACCTGGCAAGCCGCTCGATCTCCCGCGGCCGCAGGGGCCGCGCCGCGTCCGCGGCCTCGCCGAGCGCGCCGGCCGAGCGCCGCACGAGTCCGTTGATGTCACGCAGCGCCGCCTCGACGTCGAGCGTGCCGGACACGTGCTCGGTCGTCACGCCACCAACCTCCTCCTCGCCGTCGAGCCGGGCGTCGACGATCCACTCGCGCGTGTCGAGGCCGAGGTCGGAAAGCGAGCCGTTGGCGTCGCCGCCTCGGGCGAGCCGGCGGTTGGCACTTGCGACCTGGGCGGCAGGCTGCTCGTAGAAGGCCCCGCCGAACTTCAGGAAGACGCGGTCGCCGGTCGAGAGCAGTCCCGACTGGATCGCCTGACCGGCGCCCTGGGCCTCGAGCGCGATGTCGAGGTCGAGCTGCGGCAGCGCGTCTCGACCACGGACATACGGGCCGCTGGCGACGACCCTCAGCGGATCCTCGAAGCCGGCGAGGCCCTCGAGGTCGAGCTGGAGGTCGATCTCGAGGTCCGCGCTGGGCACTGGCTCGTCGAAAGCGCGGTCGAGCAGTGCGCGGGCGTCTTCGTCGCCTCCTCGACCGCCCTCGTCTCCGCCGCCGGCGCATCCGGCGAGCGAGATCGGAGCTGCCACCGCCACGACGGCCAGCAGGACGGCGGTCCACGGCTGTCGAAGTGCTGTCCGGATGGTCACAAGCTGCAAAGGCAGAAGGGGATGGCGGAGCCTAGCGGGGGATTCGCTGCATCACGCAACTTCCGAGCCGCCCTACGGTTGGCTCCTGAGATGACCCTCCGAGACAGCGTCCTGTGCACCAGCGCGACCGTCTGCATCGGGTTGGCGCTCGCCGTGCCCGCGCAAGCCGGTGAGCTGATCCTGGTCGGCCACGGGAAGCCGGCCGAGCGAGTCCACGACGCGTTCGTCCCGACCCGCGGCGCGGGCGACCTCGGGCGCGAGCCAGCGCGCCGGGCTCGCCGCTCCGGCGCGCTCGCCGCCGGCGCGAAGCTGGCGCGAAGGCCCGCGCGCGTGACGGCGCCCCCACGCGCTCGCGCCGCCCGGACGTCCCGTCGCGCGCGAAGGGCGACGAGCCGTGCGCTGGCGCTCGCCCGCAGGCGCGGCGCGATCTCGTCGGCGCGATATGTGAAGTACCGCCGGATCGTGATGCGCGCGCGGGCGGTCGAGCGCCGTCTGAGCGGTGCCCGCGCCGCCGAGCTCGCGAATGCGATCGCGCTCGTGGACGGCATCGCGCTGCGGCGCAAGCTGACCGCCGGGCGCCTGCCGGCGCTGATGCTGATCCTCCAGCGCAACACCCAGTACTGGCCGCGCCAGCCGTTCCCCAGCGACCGCGACCACGTGATGTTCCGCGGCAGCCGGCTGATCTTCGAGTACTACGCCGGCGAGGGGCTACAGCTGCAGCCGCTGGTCAACTTCAAGCAGGCGAACCTGATGCACGGGGCGTGCGTCAAGGACACCGGCGAGCCCTGCGACCGTGCGGGGCTCCGACGACTGCTCAGGGAGCTGGTCCGCACCTCGACACGGCGCGGCGGCTTCAAGACCTGGGAGTACTACTTCGAGTTCGGCGGCGGACGGCCGCCGTGGATCAGCGGCATGGCGCAGGCGACCGCGATCCAGGCCTTCGCGCGTGCCTCCGAGCTGCTGAACGCGCCGGGCTACCTGAAGCAGGCGCGTGCCGCCTTCGGCGCGTTCCGCAAGCCGCCACCGATCGGCGTGCGGACCACCGGTCCGTTCGGTGGGACGCACTACCTCCAATACTCGTTCGCGCCACGCCTCTACATCATCAACGCGTTCCTGCAGGCACTGATCGGGCTCTACGACTACGCCGAGATCACCGGCGATCGGACCGCGCGGGCGCTACTGGAGGACGCCGAGCCCGAGGCCCGCGAGGAGCTGGTCGCGAACGACACCGGCGACTGGTCGACCTACTCCTACCGCGGCGCGGAGTCGACGCGCGAGTACCACGAGCTGGTGCGCGAGTTCGCGGCCAGCATGTGCAGCCGGCTGCGGCGCAAGGTCTACTGCGACACGGCGCGCAACTTCCTCAGCTACACGACCGACCCCGCCGAGCTCGAGCTGCTCGGGCCAGCAGCCGCCACCAAACGCGTACCGACCAACATCCGCTTCTGGGTCTCGAAGCTCTCCGCGGTCCAGGTCACGGTGACGCGCAACGGTCGCGTGGAGCTCGACAAGCTCGACACCTTCCGCCGCGGCAACGGCGCGTTCGAGTGGACGCCACGCGCCGTGGGCACCTACCGGATCCGCGTCGCGGCCAAGGAGCTGCGGACGGGACGCGGCCTGCGCAGCAGCGTCACAGGCGCGGTCGAGGCGCAGCTGCCCTAACGCCAAGGCGTCGGCGACCCGCCAGGCGCCTTGGGGGTCTCGGGGGCGTGCGCCCCCGGTTCCCATCCGTACGATGCCGTAGGTGGCGCCGAGAACCATTCTCTACACCGGCAAGGGCGGTGTCGGCAAGACGAGCGTCGCGGCGGCGAGCGCGCGGCGCTGCGCGGCGGCAGGGCTGCGCACGGTGGTGATGTCGACCGACCCGGCGCACAGCCTCGCCGACTCGCTCGAGACCGAGCTCGGCGGCGAGCCGACCGAGGTCTCCCCCGGCCTGTTCGGCCAGGAGGTGCAGGCTCAGGACGAGCTGGAGCGTCACTGGGACGCTGTCTCGGACTGGCTCGGCGAGCTGCTGGCCGACCGCGGCGTCGACGAGATCTCGGCTCAGGAGCTGACGGTTCCACCCGGGATGGACGAGCTGTTCTCGCTGCTGCAGATCAAGCGCCACCACGAGGCCGGCGAGTTCGACGTGGTGATCGTCGACTGCGCGCCGACCGGGGAGACGCTGCGACTGCTGTCGTTTCCCGACATCTGCACCTGGTGGCTCGAGAAGGTGTTCCCATTCAGGAGCCGCCTGCTGGCCGCCGCGCGGCCGCTCGCGCGCACGGTGCTCGACGTGCCGATGCCGGGCGAGGCTGTGTTTGAGGAGGTCGAGCGGCTGGCGACCAACCTGGTCGCGATGAACGCAATCCTGCGCGACCGATCGCGCACGTCAGTGCGACTGGTGATCAACCCGGACCGGATGGTTGTCAAGGAGGCGATGCGGACCTTCACCTACCTCAACCTCTACGGCTATCTGACCGACGCGGTCGTGGTCAACCGCGTACTGCCGGCGGAGGTCGCCGACGGCTACTTCGCGGGCTGGCGCGCATCCCAGCAGGAGCACATGGAGCTCGTGCGCTCCGGCTTTGCGCCCGTCCCCGTGCTGACCGCGCCGCACCTGCCACGCGAGGTGATCGGCGCGGACACACTCGACTTGCTCGCGGACGAGCTCTTCGGCGACTGCGACGTCGCCGAGCTGCTGCACGAGGACCTCTCGCGCGAGCTGACCAGCGACGGCAACGGAAAGGCGACGCTGCGGCTGCCGCTGCCGTTCGCCGACCGCGGCGACATCGACCTCAAGAAGGTCGGCCTCGAGGTGATCGTGCGGGTCGGGACGCAGAAGCGGACGATCATGCTGCCGCCCGCCCTGGCAGGCTATGAGACCGGCGGCGCGCGGTTCCGGGACGGCGCGCTCGGTCACCACGATCGGGGCGACGCCTTCGTGGATCGCCTCCTTGGTGATGACGATCTCCCGCACGTCGTCCCGGTGCGGCAGGTCGAACATGATGTCCGTCATCATGGTCTCGAGGATGGAGCGCAGGCCGCGCGCGCCGGTGCCGCGCTTGAGGGCCTTCTGCGCCACCGCGCGGAGCGACTCGGGATCGAAGGTGAGGCCCACGTCCTCCAGCTCGAACAGCTTCTTGTACTGCTTGGTGAGCGCGTTCTTGGGCTCGACCAGGATCCGCATCAGCGCGTCCTCATCGAGCGCCTCGAGCGAGACCACGACGGGAAGACGGCCCACCAGCTCGGGGATGAGCCCGAAGCGGAGCAGGTCGTCGGGCTCCACCTCGGCGTAGGGGTTCTTCTTGCTCAGCTCGGGGGAGCGCTTGCGCTCGTCGCCGGCGAAGCCGATCTGCTGCCGGCCGGTACTGGCCTCGATGATCTTCTCCAGACCGTCGAAGGCGCCGCCGCAGATGAACAGGATGTCCTTGGTGTTGATCTGGATGTATTCCTGCTGCGGGTGCTTCCGGCCGCCCTGGGGCGGGACCGACGCGATGGTACCCTCGAGGATCTTGAGCAGGGCCTGCTGCACGCCCTCGCCCGAGACGTCGCGGGTGATGCTCGGGTTCTCCGACTTGCGGGCGATCTTGTCGATCTCGTCGATGTAGACGATGCCCCGCTCGCACTCGGCGACGTTGAACTCGCCGGCCTGGAGCAGCCGCACCAGGATGTTCTCCACGTCCTCGCCGACGTAGCCTGCCTCGGTGAGAGTGGTCGCGTCGGCGATGGTGAAGGGGACGTCGAGGATGCGGGCGAG
>DATABV010000063.1:0-3524 GCA_036259395.1 Thermoleophilaceae bacterium
GCGACACCTGGCCGGTAAAGAACCGGGGGCTCACGCCCCGGACCCCCGCGACACCTGGCCGGTAGCGTGTCGTCGGTGTCCGAGCGCAAGACCTGGATCCTCACCGGCTCGCCCGAAAACTTCGCCGCGACGCGCGAGCACGGGTTCAAGCTGATCGGGATGAAGGAGCGACGGCGGCGCCAGGCCGAGCAGTTCGAGCCCGGCGACGAGATCGTCTTCTACCTCACGGTCGTCCAGGCCTTCGCGGGCATCGTGCGCGTGACGTCTGAGCTGTTCGAGGACCGCACCAAGGTCTGGCCCGGCAAGCCCGGCAACCCCGACCCCTATCCGTGGCGCTTCGAGACCGAGCCGCTGGTCGTGCTCGACGAGCCGCAGTGGATACCGGCGGTCGAGCTCGCGAGCGAGCTCGAGCACGTCGGCAAGTGGCCGATCGAGCACTGGCACTTGGCGTTCCAAGGCCAGCTGCGGACCGTGTCGCAAGCAGATGCCGCGCTGCTCGAGCGGCGCATCCGGGCGGCAGCGGGCGCCTCGACGGCGGCGTGACCCCGGAGTACGGTCGCCCCGCGCGCGCGGCGGCAGCGGTCGCCGAGACTTGGCGCCGGCTGAACGTCGAGCAGCGCGTCGCAGCCGTCGCCGCGGTCCTGGTGATCGTCAGCACGCTGGGGCCGTTCTCGTTCGTCGAGGCCGCCGAGGTCCTTGCTGCAGCCGCCGTGCTCCTGCTGCTGAGGATGCGCGCCGAGCGGCGCGAGTTCCACCTGCCGCTGGGCGACGGGACGGCGATCGCCGGCGCCGGGGCGTGGTGCGCCGTCCTGATCGCAACGCGGATGTTCGACCGCCCGCCCGGCCAGACCGCTCTCGCGCTGCTCTGCGCGCTGCTGCTTGCGGGCGCCGGCGTTCGCGAGCGCGCCAGGCGAGCGCCCGACGACTTACCGGATCAGAGGGCGGAGACCGGCCGCGGCTCCGGCCCCGTGTAGATCGCGGTCGGGCGGATCAGCCGGGCCTCGCGCTTCTGCTCGAGGATGTGCGCCGCCCAGCCGGCGACGCGGGCGCAGGAGAACAGCGGCGTGAACAGCTCAGGCGGGACCTCAGCGAAGTCGAGCACGACCGCCGACCAGAACTCGACGTTGGTCGCCAGCACGCGGTCGGGCTTGCGCGCCTGCAGCTCGGCGAGCGCCGCCTGCTCGAGCGCCTCGGCGATCTCGAGCCGCGGCGCGCCGATCTCGCGTGCGGTGCGGCGCAGGACGCGTGCGCGCGGATCCTCGGCACGGTAGACGCGGTGGCCGAAGCCCATCAGCCGCTCGCCGCGGTCGAGTGCATCCTTGACCCAGCGCTCCGCGTCGCCGGTCTGCTCGACGCCGTCGAGCATCGACAGCACGCGCGAGGGGGCGCCGCCGTGCAGCGGCCCTGAGAGCGCGCCGACCGCGCCCGACAGAGCGGCCGAGACGTCGGCACCGGTCGAGGTGATCACGCGTGCCGTGAAGGTCGAAGCGTTCATGCCGTGCTCGGCCGCTGAGATCCAGTAGGCGTCGATCGCCGCGACGTGGCGCGGATCCGCCTCGCCGCGCCAGCGGGTCAGGAAGCGGGCGGGGATCGACTCGGCCTTGTCGATCTCGGCCTGCGGGACCGGCGGGTGGCCGCCGCCACGTGCGGACTGGGCGACGAACGACAGCGCCATCACCGACACGCGCGCCAAGTCCTCACGAGCCTGCTCGTCGGTGATGTCGATCACCGGCTTCAGACCCCACTCCGGCGCCAGCATCGCGACCGCGGCCTGGAGGTCGGCGCGCGGATCGCCAGTGCGGACGGTCAGCGGGTGCGGGATCGCGGGCGGCAGGCCGGGGTCGAAGGAGCCGTCGACGAGCAGGCCCCAGACCTTCTCGAACGGCACCGCGCCAACCAGGTCCTCGATGTCGACGCCGCGGTAGCGGAGGGCGCCCCCCTCCTTGTCCGGCTCGGCGATCTCCGTCGCGAAGGCGACTACGCCCTCGAGACCCGACTGCACCTGCGCTACGTCCGCCATTCAGCCTCCTTGCTGGTCTCTCGGCGAGCGCACGAGGTTAGTCGGTCAGCGCCAGCAGCGCGGGAACGAAGACCGTCGCCCCGAAGATCAGCGCGATGCCGAACGCGACGAGCGCCCGCATCCTCACGACATGACCGACCGTGGCGATCAGAAAGCCCGCCCCGAGCACGGCTGCAAAGGCCTCCAGCGACACACGGCCCGCCCGATCGCCACCGCCTCCGGCATCGAGGAACGGGGCCTGGGCGAGCAGCGTGGCGAGGAGGGACACCGCCCGAAGGTATCCCAAGCGGGGCCGGCGGTAGCCTTCTCGTGGTGAGCGCGGAGTTCCAGTCGATCGAGGAGACCCGCGCGGGCCTGGCCGACGCGGGCTACCTGGCCGACGAGTCGACGGCGCTCGTCTCGTTCCTCGCCGGACGGCTCGGCAAGCCTGTGCTGGTCGAGGGGCCGGCGGGCGTCGGCAAGACCGAGCTTGCGAAGGCGCTGTCGCGCGCCACCGGCCGCAAGCTCGTGCGCCTGCAGTGCTACGAGGGGCTCGACGAGGCCAAGGCGCTCTACGAGTGGAACTACCGCAAGCAGCTGCTGCGGATCCAGGTCGAGGCCTCCGACGCCGGCTGGCAGGACGTCAAGGACGACATCTTCGGCGAGGAGTTCCTGCTCGAGCGACCGCTGCTCACCGCGATCGCGGCAAAGGAACCCGTCGTGCTCCTGATCGACGAGATAGACAAGACCGACCAGGAGTTCGAGGCGATGCTGCTCGAACTCCTGTCCGACTTCCAGATCTCGATCCCAGAGCTCGGAGTGATCGAGGCGCGCAGCCGGCCGATAGTTGTCCTGACCTCGAACAATTCGCGCGAGCTGACCGAGGCGCTCAAGCGCCGCTGTCTCTACCTGTGGCTCGACTACCCCGACGCCGAGCGCGAGCTCGAGATCGTGCGGCTGCACGCGCCCGACCTGCCTGACTCCGTCGCGCGCCGGCTCGTCGAGGTGGTCCACATGGTCCGCAAGCTCGACCTGAAAAAGCCGCCGTCCATCGCGGAGTCGATCGACTGGGCGCGCGCGCTGCTGCTCCTGGGCGCGGAGGACATCGACGAGTCGATGCTCCAGCACACGATGTCGATCATCGTGAAGCACCGCACTGACCTCGACATGGTCGCCGAGCGCGTCGGAGTGAAGCTGACCGATGGGCTCATCGGGCGCCAGTCCGCCTAGCGGCTTCGCCCCGCGGCTGCTCGAGTTCGCCGACGAGCTGCGCGGCGAGGGCATGCACGTGGGCACGTCGGAGCTGCTGGACGCCTTCGCCGCGCTCGAGCACGTGCCGTGGACGCGCGAGGAGGACTTCCGTGCGGCGCTCGCGGCCACGCTCGCGAAGTCGCAGGAGGACCGGCGCGTCTTCGACATCCTGTTCGACCGCTGGTTCTTCCGCGCCGCGGAGCGCGAGGCCGTCGAGCGCGGCATCGGTGAGCACCGCTTCGACGAGGACGGCGGCTACCAGGGCGACCAGAAC
>DATABV010000064.1:0-17704 GCA_036259395.1 Thermoleophilaceae bacterium
TCGCTGAAGTCGGCCGTCGGCCTCGGCACGCTGCTCGCCGACGGGGTGGGGGACACGATCCGGATCTCGCTCTCGACCTTCCACGCCGAGGAGGAGGTCAAGGTCGGCTGGGAGATCCTCAAGGCGCTCAAGCTGCGCGAGCGCGGCCCGGTGCTGATCGCCTGCCCTACCTGCGGGCGGCTGCAGTTCGACATGGACACCGTGGTCGCGGAGATCGAGCAGCGGCTCGAGAGCTACGTCGAGCCGATCGAGGTCGCGGTGCTCGGCTGCGCGGTGAACGGCCTCGGTGAGGCGGCCCACGCCGACTTCGGGATCACCGGCGCCAAGAACGAGGGCTTGATCTTCGCCCACGGCAAGCCGCTGCGCAAGGTGGCGCAGGAGCGCCTCGTCGAGGAGCTCTTCACCGAGATCGACCGGTCGCTGAAGGTCGGCCGCACGGTCTTCGACGACCGCGAGGCCGCAGCGGGGGCGCAGTGGCTCGAGCGGATCGAGGAGGAGAACGCCGGCGAGCTGACGCCCGAGCGGCTGGCGGCGCTCGAGGCGAAGGCGGCCAGCGCCGAGGCGATGTCGAACGCCACCGAGCTGCCGATGGCGCCCGCGGCGAAGGCCGAGCGCAAGGCCGTCAGCCTCGGCGAGGACGCCAGCCCTACGGCTGGCCGCCGCTTCACGCGCGCCTGATCAGCTCGCGAGCGGCTCGGGGGACCGCGTGCTCAGCGCCGCGGTGAAGACGCGCACGACGGTCGGGTCGAACTGGGAGCCGGCGTGCTCGCGCAGCTCCGCGACGGCCTGCTCCGGGGTCAGGGCGGGGCGATAGGGGCGGTCGGAGACCATCGCCTCGTAGGCGTCGCAGACCGCGACGATGCGCGCTCCGAGCGGGATCTGCTCACCCGCCAGGCCGTCCGGGTAGCCGCTGCCGTCCCAGCGCTCGTGGCTCGAGCGGACGATCCGCGCGACCGGTCGCAACGCCGGCGCCGCCCCGAGGATCCGCTCGCCGATCACCGGGTGGCTGCGCACGAACGCCCACTCGTCGCGGTCGAGCGGGCCGGGCTTGCGCAGGATCTCGTCGGGGACGGCGATCTTGCCGATGTCGTGCAGCTCGGCGGCGCGCGCGAGCTCGTCGAGCTCCTCGCCGGCCATGCCCAGCTCGCGCGCGACGGCCAACGCCAGCTCGGCGACGCCGACGAGGTGATCGTGCATCTCCGGCTCGCGCTCGCGCAGTATGCGCAGCAGCACGGCACGCGACTGATGGCCGGCCGACGAGCTGCGCCGGCCCTTGTCGGCGTACATGCGACGGTCGGCGACCTGCAGGACGTCCGCCGGCGTCTGGGCGTCGATCGGCAGCTCGACGATGCCGGCCGAGCTGGTCACGGCGAACGCCTCGCCGGTCTCGGTCAGCGCTGCGCGCGCGATGTCGGCAAGCGGACGGCCCCCGCCGACATGGCGGCGGCCGAGGACGCAGAACTCGTCGCCGCCGAGCCGGTAGGCGCAGCCGTGCCCGTCGACCACCTCCTGGAGGCGTTGACCGAGCCTGTGCAGCAGCTCGTCGCCGGCCGGATGCCCGAAGGCGTCGTTGTAGGCCTTGAAGCCATTCAGGTCGAGCAGCACGCAGACGCGCGGATCGTCGGCTGTCGCGCGCATCACCGCCCGCTCCAGGTCGGCGAGCAGGGCGCGCCGGTTGCCGAGGCCCGTCAGGCCATCCGTCAGCGCCTCGCGCCGGCTCGCGTCCATCGTGTGCTGCCCCTCGATGAACGCCATCCCCATTCGCCCGGTCACCAGCAGCAGAGTCAGCAGCGCTGGCGGAGCGGCCTCCTGCGGCAGGGCCTCGAAGACGGCGAGCGTCACTAGCGCGAGCGCGACCAGCCCGCAGAAGACCGGCACGAGCACCAGACGGCGGTCGGTCTCGCGCGGTGCGCCGGGCGTTCCGGGCGGTTGCCACGCGGCAAGTGCGACCAGCAGCGCGGCGGCCGGCCAGCCAGCGTCGATCGGCCCGCCCTCGGCGTAGCTGCCGTGTGCGACCTGGACGAGGTAGATGCCGTCGGAGAGCGCCATCGCCGTCAGGCCGGCGCCGATCAGGGTCCAGCGACGCCCGGGTCGCCACCCGGAGAGCCCGAAGACGAGGATCACGAAGCTCAGCAGGACGATGTCGAGCACCGGATACGCGAGCGTCGTGGCGAGCTCGAGCGCGTCATCGCCGTTGACGTCGAAGGCCGGGAACGCGACCGCGATCGCGAACGCAGTCGCGCACGAGGCGCCGATCACGCCGTCGAGCCAGAGGTCGCGGGAGGCGAGCCCCGCCTGGCGGCGGATCAAGACCACCAACGTCGCGTAGGCGAGCGGATAGAACGCCAGGTAGAGCGAATCGGAGATCGACGGCGTGCCGGCTCCGGCGAGCGTCGCCAGCTGGGAGCTCCAGGCGAGCTCTCCGAGCGACCAGACGGCGATCGCCGCGCCCATCAGCGCCCACGCGAGCCGCTCGGCCGGCGCGGAGAGGGCGCGGGCGAGGCAGCCGGCCGCGGCGGCGGCGAGCAGTCCCATGTAGAGCCAGCTGTCGAAGAAGGCGTCCGCCGCGTCGCCGAAGAGGTCGAGCGAGTGCAGCGCGAACAGGACCCACGCGAGGCCGACCACGATCGGGATCCAGTGGTGGTTGTCGAGACGTGACGGGTCGTGCATCGCGGTCCGCGGGACAATGCCCAGAGAGGCCTTCCGTCTATCGGCATTCGGGGGGAGGTGATTGAACGGCGGGCGGTCGTGCCCGTCGCGCCCCGGGCCCGGTGCCGACTAGACTCGCCGCCGATGACGCGCCAAAGCGCCTACCTGCTGCCGACCGAGAAGGAGGCGCCCGCCGACGCGGAGGCGGTCTCGCACAAGCTGATGGTGCGCGCCGGGCTGATCCGCCAGCTGGGCGCCGGCATGTGGACCTACCTGCCGGCCGGCTGGCGCGCCCACCGCCGCGTCGAGGGGATCATCCGCCGGGAGCAGGACGCGATCGGCGCGCAGGAGATGCTGATGCCGGTGCTGCAGCCGGCCGATCCCTGGCGGCGGACCGGGCGCTACGAGATCGACGAGCTGTTCAAGCTCGAGGACCGCAGAGGCGCGGAGATGGTCCTGGCGATGACTCACGAGGAGGCGCTGACCTTCCACGTCGCGCGCGAGGTCCGCTCCTACCGCGACCTGCCGCTGATGCTCTACCAGTTCCAGGTCAAGGAGCGCGACGAGCCGCGTCCGCGCGCCGGCGTCCTGCGCACGCGCGAGTTCGTGATGAAGGACGCCTACTCGTTCGACCGTGACGCCGCGGGCCTCGACCGCTCCTACGAGCTGCAGGTCGGCGCCTACGACCGGATCTTCGAGCGCTCGGGGCTCGAGTGGTACCGCGTCGAGGCAGACGTCGGAATGATGGGCGGCGTGGGCGCGCACGAGTACATGGCGCCCTGCGCCGCGGGCGAGAACGAGGTCGCGCTGTCGGATGCCGGCTATGCGGCGAACGTCGAGGTCGCGAGCGCACAGGCTCAGACCGTCGACGGGCTGCCCGCCGGGCTCGACGGCCCCGAGCCGGTCGACACGCCGGGCGCCTCGTCGATCGAGGACGTCGCGCGCCTGCTCGGCGTGCCCCCCGGAGCGCTGGTCAAGGCGCTGCCGGTCATCCGCGACGACGGGCAGCCGCTGCTCGTCCTGGTCCGCGGCGACCACCGGCTCAACGAGATCAAGCTGCAGAACCACCTCGGGGCACCGGCGCGCCAGGCGACCGAGGACGAGATCCGCTCGGCCTTCGGCGCACCGCCAGGGTTCGTCGGGCCGGTCGACGCCCGTGTGCCGGTGCTCGCCGACGAGGCGCTGCGTGGGCTGCGCGGACTGGTCGCCGGAGCGAACCGGCCCGATCGGCACCTGCGCGGGGTCGAGCCGGGACGCGACTTCGACGCGGATTGGGCTGACGTCCGCGACGTCGTCGCCGGCGACCGCTGCCCGCGCGGCGGCACGATCCGCATCGAGCCGGCGATCGAGGTCGGCAACATCTTCAAGCTTGGCACCCGCTACTCGGCGCCGCTCGGCGCGCGGTTCCTCGACGGGAGCGGCAAGGAGCAGGATGTCTGGATGGGCTCCTACGGCATCGGTCCTGCGCGAATCGTCGCGGCGGCGGTCGAGCAGTACGCCGACGAGCAGGGGATCGCGTGGCCGCGCGCGCTGGCGCCGTTCGACGTCCACCTCGTGACGCTCGGCAAGGAGGGCGAGGAGGCGCGCGCAGTCGCCGACGGCATCTACGAGCAGCTGCTCGCCACCGGACTCGAGGTGCTCTACGACGACCGCAACGCGAGCGCGGGGGAGAAGTTCGCCGACGCCGAGCTGCTCGGCGCACCGCTGCGCCTGACCGTCGGTCGCAAGAGCGTCGAGGCTCGTGAGGTCGAGGCGCAGGTGCGCCGCGGCCAGGAGCGGCGCACGCTGCCGCTCGACGGGGCGGCCGACGCGGCGGCGGAGCTTTGGCGCGCCCTACCCTGAGACCGTCGCGGCGCCTGCTCGGCATCGACCGCTCCGGCGGGCCGCCGCCCGAGACCCAGAAGGGCCAGCCGCTGCGCCCCTGGACCGTTCCGAACGCGATCTCCTACGTCCGGCTGGCGCTGCTGCCGGTGTTCCTGGCTGTCGCGCTCGGCTCCGACGACGGCCGCGAGCCGGCTGCGGCGGCGCTGTACTTCGGGATCGCCTGGGGCGATCAACTCGACGGCCTCGCCGCCCGCCTCACCGGCCAGTACAGCCGCCTCGGCGCGCTGCTCGACCCGCTGACCGACCGCGCGCTGGTGATCGCCGGCGTGGTCGTCTGCTGGCACTTCGAGCTGCTGCCGCGCTGGGCGCTGGCCGTGCTCGCCGCCCGCGAGCTGCTGATGCTCGTCCTGACCCAGGCCGGCCTGCGCGCCGGGATGGACCTGAGGATCAACATGGTCGGCCGCTGGGCGGTCTGGCCGGTGATGTTCGCGATCTTTCTGGCGCTGATCGTCGAGAGCTGGGTCGCGCCCGTGTCGCTGTACCTCGGTCTCGCGCTGACGCTCTGGGCCACGGCGATCTACCTCGCCGACGGTTACCGCTTCCTGCAACGGCGCGACCGACCCTCAAGCTCCACTTGACGGCTGGCTCTATACTCGCCCTTCGGCCCCCGAAACGAATTGGCGAGAGCAGATGGACGACGACACCTTCCCGGATCTCGGCGCGCTGTCCGACCAGGAGCTCAAGGAGCTGATCGACGACTACACCGCCGAGGAGCAGGAGGTCTCGTACCGCCGCCGCATCCTGCACGGCAAGATCGACATCCTGCGGGCCGAGCTCGTCAACCGGCTGCGCAAGAAGCACGAGGCCGGCGAGTCCGCGCTCAGCGGCGCCGACGTCCAGCAGCTGACCGACATCCTGGCGGGCAAGGCCATCCCCGACGGCGACGCCTAGCCGGGAGGCGGCGATGCACTGCCCCGAGTGCGGATTCATCAACCCCGACGGGGCGAACTACTGCCAGAAGTGCGGCGCCTTCCTGCCTGAGACCGAGGAGAAGGGGAGCGGCAGCACCACCGCCGCCTATCAGCTCGACGAGTCCGGCGAGCTGCGTCCGGTCGACATCGACGAGGTCGCGGCCGAGGGCGCGACGCTTGCGATTCGCTCCGGCGGCGGACGCGCCGGCGAGGTCTTCGAGGTCAAGGGCGACCGCACCCAGATTGGGCGCAGCCCCGACGCCGAGGTCTTCCTCGACGACGTGACGGTGTCGCGCAATCACGCGCTGCTCGTGCGGCGCCGCGACGGCCTCTACGTCGACGATCTGGGATCGCTCAACGGGACCTACGTGAACCGCCGGCGGATCGAGTCGCACAAGCTCGCCAACGGCGACGAGCTGCAGGTCGGCAAGTACAAGCTCACCTACCTGGAGCGTCAATGACCCAAGCCGAGATCGACACGACCGACATGCCGCCGATCCAGGGCAAGGCCCTGACGATCGGGGCAGTCTGCAAGCAGCTCGAGCGCGAGTTCCCCGACATCTCGATCTCGAAGATCCGCTACCTCGAGGACCAGAAGCTGCTCACGCCGCGCCGCACCGCCGGCGGCTACCGCCTCTTCACGGCCGCCGACGTGATGCGCCTGCGGACGATCCTGCGCCTCCAGCGCGACGAGTTTCTGCCGCTGCGCGTGATCCGCCAGGAGCTCGCGTCGGGCCGCGCCGAGAGCGACGACGTGTCGAAGCCGAGCGGTCCGGATCCGAAGTCGCTGCGGCGCGCGACGGTCGCCGGCGCCGCCGAGTCGCTCTACCGGCTCGACGAGGTGCTCGACGAGACCGGCGCCGAGCCGACGCTCGTCAAGGAGCTCGAGGAGTACGGCGTGATCCGCGGCGAGCGGCGCGACGGCGAGATGCTCTACGACGAGACCGATCGCGAGATCGTGCGCGCCGTCACCGAGCTCAAGCGCTACGGCGTCGGCGGGCGCAATCTGCGCGTCTTCCGCACGTCCGCGGACCGCGAGGCGGCGCTGCTCGAGCAGATCCTCGCCCCGGCGCTGCGCTCGCGCAACCCCGAGCGGCGCAAGGAGGCCGTCGAGACGCTCGAGAACCTGGCCGCGATCGCCTCCCACCTCAAGCACCTGCTGCTGATCCGCGATCTGCGCAAGATCGCTAAGTAACCCCGAGCGATGCCGACTGTGAGCCGGAGCCGCGTCGTCGCGGCGATCCCCGAGCACGTCTGGGACGTCGTCGCGGACCCGGGGCGGCTGCCCGAGTGGTGGCCGAACGTCCAGCGCGTTGAGGAGGCCGACGGCAAGGCCTGGACGACCGTGCTCGCCTCGCCGAAGGGCGGGCGCACGCTGCGCGCCGACTTCACGCTGCTCGCCTCGGAGCACCCGCGCCGCCGCAGCTGGCGCCACGAGGTCGCGGCCTCGCCGTTCGAGCGCGTCCTGACCGACTCGGTCACCGACATCCGGCTCGAGCGCGCCGGCGACGGTCAGACCGAGGTCAGGATCAGCGAGCAGCTCGGGCTGCGCGGGCTGTCGCGCCTCGGCGGCGGCCAGGTCAAGCGCGCGACGCGGCGCAAGCTGGACGGTGCGCTCGATGGGCTGGAGCGGCTCTTCGGATGATGCGCTGGTGGGGGTGGGGGCGCGACGAGGACGCGATCGAGCTGCCACCGGCGGCCGCGGAGCTGCTGCGCGGCGAGCTCGGCCTGAGTGGCGACGAGCGTGGGGCGCGCGTCGCGCTCGACGAGGTCCAGCTGGCACCGGCCCGGCTCGGCGAGCGCGCCCGTCGGGCGCTGGAGGACATCGTCGGCGCGAGCGCCGTCATGGACGGCCGTGAGGCGCGCGTCGCGCACGCCGCCGGACGCGGCTACCCCGATCTGGTCCGGCTGCGTGCCGGCGACGCCCGCGGGGCGCCCGACGCGGTGGCCCTGCCGTCGGAGTCGGCTCAGCTCGCCCCGCTGCTCGCGGCATGCGCCGAGCACCGGGTCGCCGTGATCCCGTTCGGCGGTGGCACGAGCGTCGTCGGCGGCGTGGAGGCGCTGCCCGGCGAGCACCACGCCGCGGTCACGCTCGACCTGTCGCGCCTCGACGCGGTCATCGACGTGGACGCGCGCTCGCTGACCGCGACCGTCGAGCCGGGCATCTTCGGGCCGGCGCTCGAGCGCCAGCTCGGCGGCTCCGGCTTGACGCTCGGCCACTTCCCGCAGTCGTTCGAGTACTCGACCGTCGGCGGCTGGGTTGCCACCCGCTCGGCCGGCCAGGCCTCGACCGGCTACGGCCGGATCGACGAGCTCGTGGAAGCTGTCCGCTGCACCACGCCGGCGGGCGAACTCGCGACCCTCGACGTGCCCGCGAGCGCCGCCGGGCCGTCGCTGCGCGAGCTCGTCGTCGGCTCCGAGGGCGTCCTCGGCGTGATCTCCGCAGCGACGTTGCGCGTGCGGCCGGCGCCCGCCGAGCAGCGCTACGAGGCATGGTCGCTGCCCTCGTTCGAGGCAGGTGCGGAGGCGTTCCGAGATCTCGCCCAGATCGGTGCGACGCCCGACGTGGCTCGCCTCTCCGACGAGGACGAGACCCGCCTGACGATGGCGCTCGGCTCGAGTGGAGGGCTCGCCGAGAAGGCCGGGAAGCTCTACCTGCGCGCGTTCGGCAGCGCGGACGGCTGCATCGCCTTCACCGGCTTCGACGGCCGCGCCGACGACATCGCGCGTCGCCGCGGGCGGACCGCCGAGATCCTGCGCGCGCACGGCGCCGTCGCGCTCGGCACCAGGCCGGGCCGCTCCTGGCTGCGCGGGCGCTTCGCGGCGCCCTACCTGCGCGACGAGCTGATGGACCGCGGCGTGATGGTCGAGACGCTCGAGACCGCCACGACCTGGTCGAACCTGCAGCGCCTCTACGCGGCGGTCGGCGGGGCGCTGCGCACATCGCTCGCGGAGGGCGGCACACCGCCAGCCGTGATGTGCCACATCTCCCACCTCTATCCGTCCGGCGCCTCGCTCTACTTCACCTTCGTCGCCGGGCAGCGCCGAGGCGAGGAGATCGCCCAGTGGCGCGCCGCCAAGACCGCAGCCTGCGACGCCATCGCCGCGACGGGGGGGACGATCACCCACCACCATGCGGTCGGAACCGATCACCGCGCCTGGATGGCGAGCGAGGTCGGCGAGCTGGGCGTCGACGTGCTGCGCGCCGTCAAGGCCCGCGTCGATCCGGCCGGGATCATGAACCCCGGCAAGCTGCTGCCCTGAGCCGGCGCGTCCGGCTGCGCTCGCGCGCTAGGGCTGAGCGCCCTGACCGGCGCCGCCGCCGTCGCCCTGGGGCGGACGGATCGAGCTGACGCGGGTGCGCAGGATCGACTCCCCGGAGTGATCGGCGTTGCGGTCGACGGTCTCGCGCGAGATCTCGAGGAAGCGGTAGTCGCGGTAGTCGTCGGGGAGCTTCGCGCGTCCCGCGAAGGCGCCTTGGCGGTCGGTCACCTGCGCGCCGAGCGACACGGCGTCCTCCGGCGAGTTGTAGAGCCAGACCTCATAGGCCTGGTTCTGCTCGGTCGGCGGAAGGCGCGCCTCGACCGCAAGCTCGAACTGCTCGCCACGACGAGTGATGACCGCGAGGCCGGCGTGGCGGTTGCGGTTCGCGCCGCTGTCCGGCACCGCGCGCAACACGCCCTGGCCAATGAGCTCGGTCTGCATGCCGGAGGTGCTGTCGCCGCCGTCGTCGGAGTCGTCGCCGGTCAGCAGGCCGACTGGCCAGACCAGCACGATGAGCAGCAGCGCCACGGCGGTCGCCGCGGCTGCCGCAAGACGGCGGCGGCGCACGACTGCGGCCGCCTCGGGACTCAGCTCCCTGCGCGGGGTGGCGGCCTTCGGCTCGCCCGCCTTGCCGGGCGGCTTGGACTTGGCGGGACCGCCGTCGCTCGATGGGATCGTCGGCAGCTCGCCGTTCGGGTAGAGGTGCTCGAGCGAGTCGAGGACCGAGCGTGACCAGGCACGCGCGGGCTCGGAGCGGCGCAGGTGGCCGCGCGTGGCGGTCGCCTGCTTGGGGTCCTGCTGCCCGAGCAGGTAGTCGGCGATCTCGCTGCGCCAGTCGTCGTCGACGGCTCGCGCGCTGACCGGCGCGAGGCTGGTGAGCGCCTCGCCGGCGAGCTCGCGGACGCGGGGCTCGGGCATCCCGAGCGTGTCGGCGAGTTGGTCGTAGCTCTGGCCCCGCTTGAGGATCAGGTCGACGATCGCCCGCTGCTGCGCCGACAGCTGGTCGTAGGAGGCCATGCGGGCGGGAACGATAGCCTGCGCCCGTGACTGACGAGGCAGCCGCGGCGGCGCAGACGCCCGGCCAGACGCTCAACGACGTGCTCGGGATCGAGGTCGGCGAGTTCGACGAGCAAAGCATCACCGGCGGCTTCGAGGTGGCCGACCGCGTGCGCCAGCCGTTCGGCATCGTCCACGGCGGCGCCTACGCCGCGGCCGCCGAGACGTTGGCGTCGGTGGCGACGTTCTACGCGGTCAACGCCAACGGCGAGATCGCGGTCGGCCAGAACAACGACACGAGCTTCCTGCGGCCGGTCTCGGCCGGCCGCGTCCACGCCGTCGGAACCTGCCGCCACCGCGGTCGCACGAGCTGGATCTGGGACTTCGAGTTCACGGACGACCAGGACCGCGTCTGCGCCATCTCGCGCGTCACGATCGCGGTGCGACCGGCGCCTTCTTAGACCGGCCATACCGATTCGTTATGGGGAGGCGGCGGTCGCGGCCGAAGGCGCGGGTCGAGATCCGGACGCCGGGCGGGGCTTGGCGGCGCTTGTGCTCGGCGGCGTCGACGAGCGCGATCACGCGCGCCACCTCCTCGGCCGGATAGCCGCGCGCGACCAGGCCGGCAGGATCGAGGTCCTGCTCGACGTAGCCCGCGAGGATCGCGTCGAGCAGCTCGTAGGGGGGGAGGGAGTCCTCGTCGCGCTGGTCGGCGCGCAGCTCCGCCGAGGGCGCTCGCTCGATCACGCTGCTCGGGATCAGCTCCGTCCCGGCCTGCGCGTTGCGCCAGCGGACGAGCCGGTAGACCCAGCCCTTGAAGACGTCCTTGAGCACTGCGAAGCCACCGGCCATATCGCCGTAGAGGGTCGAGTAGCCGACCGACAGCTCCGACTTGTTGCCGGTCGTCAGGACGAGCCAACCGAACTTGTTCGACAGCGCCATCAGGAGGTTGCCGCGGATCCGCGCCTGGAGGTTCTCCTCGGTCAGGTCCGGCTCGTGGCCCGCGAAGACCTCGGCGAGCAGCTCCTCATAGACCTCCATGGCGGCGCCGATCGGCAGCTCGTAGAGCCCCGCGCCGAGGTTCACGGCGATCGTGCGCGCGTCGGCCTGGGTCGCGTCGGAGGAGTGGGGGGAGGGCATGACGACCGTCGTCACCCGCTCGGCGCCGAGCGCGTCGACGGCGACCAGCGCGGCGAGCGCCGAGTCGATCCCGCCCGAGAGGCCGAGCACCGCTCCGCCGAAACCGTTCTTGTCGACGTAGTCACGCACGCCGGTCACGAGCGCCGCGTAGACCTCGTCCTCGGGGTCGAGCAGCTCGGCGCGTGGCGCCGGCAGGACGTCGGAGCCGGGCATCGTCGGGCGGCTCGAGGCGCGCAGCGAGCCGAGCCGGACGACGGGGACGGAGTGTCCCGAGCGCGCGCGGCGGGCGGCCTCGCGGTGGCGCGGGTCGCGCAGGCGACCGGCCGCGATCGGCCCGACGTCGAGCGAGCAGACGGTGATCGACTCCTCGAACTGGGGCGCCCGCGCGACGATCGCGCCGCTGTGGTCGATCGCCAGGCTGTGGCCGTCGAAGACGAGCTCGTCCTGGCCGCCGACGGCGTTGCAGAACAGCACCGACACGAGGCTGTCGCGCGCCCGCTGGGCGAGCATCCGCTCGCGCTGCAGCCCCTTGCCGTGGTGGTAGGGAGACGCCGACAGGTTGACGACGACCTGGGCCCCAGCGAGCGCCTCGGCGGTCGCCGGGGGGCCCGGCTCCCAGATGTCCTCGCAGACCGTGATGCCGACCGTCACGCCGTTGACCTCGACGGTCGCGGGCGTCTCACCGGCCTGGAAGTAGCGCTGCTCGTCGAACACCCCGTAGTTCGGCAGGCGCAGCTTGCGGTAGACGCCCGCCACGCGCCCGTCGGCGAGCACCGCCGCCGCGTTGTAGACGTCGTCGGCGCGCTCGGGGAAGCCGACGACCGCGACGACGTCGATCGTCTGCGCCGCCAGCTGCTCGAGCGCGGCCGCCGCCTCGTCGAGGAAGTGCGGCCGCAGCAGCAGGTCCTCGGGCGGGTAGCCGGTCAGTGCGAGCTCCGGGAAGACGACCAGCGCCGCACCGCGCTCGCGTGCCTGGACGGTCGCCGCGGCGATCCGGTCGGCGTTGCCGTCGATGTCGCCGACGGTCGAGTTGATCTGCGCCAGCGCGCAGCGCAGCGGCTCCGGGCGCGGGGACATGGCCGAAGTATGGCTCAGCGCTAGGCGGTTACCGCGGCCACGGTCGCCGCCGTGCAGCTCGCCAGTCGCTCTGGCTCGAGCTCGACCAGCGTATGGCCGTCGCCGCCCGCCGCCCAGACGCTCGCGTGCTCGAGCAGCGCCGCGTCGAGGACGACCGGCAGTCCGTGGCCGAGCGGCGGCACCCCGGACGCGGGGAAGCCGGTCGCGGCGCGCGTCTCGCTGCCGCTCGCGGGCCGCACCTCGGCGACATCGAGGACGTCGGCGAGCGCCTCGGTGTCGACGACGCGGTCCGCGGAGGCGACGCAGACGACGGGATCGCCGTCGGCGACGAAGACCGCGCAGCTGACGATCCGCGCCGCGCCACAGCCGACCGCGGCGGCCGCGTCGGCGACCGACGCACGCGTGTCGGGCAGGCGCTGGACATTGACGTCGAGCCCGAGATCGCGTGCGCTGTCGATTACCTTGGATCGCATTCGAGGTGGCGCCGGGCCAGCGGAGCCTCCAGGAGTTCTATACCAGCACGACGGCCGATGACCCTTATCCGGTCTGACCAAAGTCGGCCCGGCCCTTGAGCCGGAACGGCGTGGCTACTTCGAGCGCGCGACGGCGTCGGAGGCGTGCAGCTGCTCGGCGGGCGCGTCCGGGGGCGGCGAGCTGAGCGTCCTTCCCGCGGCCTCGGCGAGCTCGGCGAGCGACTCGTGGAGATCGCGTGCAAGGTCGTCGAGGTCGTACATCACGTCGTAGTCGCCGACGAGGCCGAAGTCCATCCGGCCGTCGTAGCTCATGATCGCGATGCCGACGCCCTGGTTCTTGGCGAGCGGCACGAGCGGGAACGGGTCGAGAGCGCGCCGGCCGAGCAGGTAGAGCGGGATCTGCGGGCCAGGGACGTTGGTGATCACGAGGTTGAAGAAGCGCTGCCTGCTCATCAGGCGCGCCGCCTGACCCATGATCGTCGGCGGGGCGAAGCCGCTCATCTCGGTCAGGGCCTGCGCGCCGACCGCCTGGCCGCCGTCCTTGAGGTGGTCCATCGCCTGGCGCACGATCTGCTGACGCGCGACCGGGTCCTGGCACCAGACCGGGAGCGGCGCCATCATCGCGGCGACCTGGTTGCCGAGCTCGCCGACCTGCTCCTGCGAGCGCACGCTGACCGGCACCATCGCCTTGAGCTCGAGCCCCTCGGTCGAGACGCCGCGGCGGCGCAGGTGGCGACCGAGCGCACCGGCGACCGCGGTCAGCACGACGTCGTTGACCGTGCCGCCGAGCTCGTTCTTGATCGCCTTGACGTCGGCGAGGTTCGCGCGCACCCAGGTGAAGCGGCGGTGCGGCCCGATCGGCCGGTTGTACGGCGTGGTCGGGGCTGGGCTGAGCCCCGCCCAGGCCATCGCGCCGAGGCCGGCGGCGGTGTTGACCGCCTCGCGCGCGATCCGCCGCGGGGCGCGGAAGACCGCGCGCAGCGTGCGGCCGGTCTCCGCCGGGATCGTCGCCCGCTCGACGAGCGCCTCGCCGAGCAGCTGCGCCTGGCTCGGCAGCGGACGCGGCAGCCACGGGGTGCCGGGGTCGGCAGGCGCGACCGGCTCGGGCTGGGTGTCGAACAGCACGGTGACGATGTCGACGCCCGAGATGCCGTCGACGAGCGCGTGGTGGGTCTTTGACAGCAGCGCGAAGCGGTCGCCCTCGAGCCCGTCGACCAGGAAGAGCTCCCAGAGCGGCTTGTCGCGATCGAGCGGCTGCGCGAAGACGCGTCCGGCGAGGGCGCGCAGCTGCTGCTCGCTGCCCGGCGCGGGAAGGCCGCTGTGGCGCAGGTGGTAGCGCAGGTTGAGATGCGGGTCGTCGACCCAGCGCGGCCGTCCCTGCCCGAGCGGGACGAACGCAAGCCGCTGGCGGAAGCGCGGGACGAGGTGCAGCCGCCGCTCGACGTGCTCGAGTAGCTCGACGTACTCGGGCGCCTTGCCCTCGAAGACGATCACCGACGCCACGTGCATGTGCGCGGAGTCGTCCTCCAGGTGGAGGAAGGACGCGTCGAGTCCGCTCAGTCGATCGCCCTGCATCGCGCCCGACACTCTAGAGCGTGAGCGCGAGCTGTCCGGGGGGCGGGGCGGCCGCTTGCGGATCGCGCCGCTCCTCCATCGCCGCGACCCGCACGCCGAGCAGGCGGACCGGCCGCGCCGGGTCGAGCGCCCGCAGCAGCTCGAGCGCGACGCCGTGCACGGTGGCGAAGTCGTTTGCGGGGCGCTCGACGGTGCGCGCCCGGGTCAGCGTCGAGAAGTCGTCGAGTCGGACCTTGATCCCAATCGTGCGTCCGCTGCGGCCGTGCTCGGCGAGCTCCTCAGAGAGCTGGCGCGCGAGCCGCTCGAGCACCGGTTCCAGCTCCGCCAGGCCGCTCAGGTCACGGTCGAACGTCGTCTCGCGCGACTCCGACTTGCGCACGCGCTCGGTCTCGAGCTGTCGCTCGTCCTCGAACCGCGCCAGGCGCGCCAGCTGCGGCCCCAGGCGGCCGCCGAACCACTCGCCGAGCGTCGCGTCGGGCGTTGCCGCGAGCTGGTCGAGCCGGTCGATGCCCCGCGCCGACAGCCGCTCGACCGTCTTCGGCCCGATCCCCGGGATCAGCGCGGGGGAGGCGCCCGCGAAGCGCTCGCGCGCCTCGTCGAGCGTCAGCGCGAGGAACCCGTTCGGCTTGTCGGCGTCGGAGGCGACCTTCGCGACCAGCTTGTTCGGCCCGATCCCGATCGAGCAGGCGAGGCCGGTCGCCTCGGTCACGGCCCGCTTCAGCCGCCGTGCCGCCGCGCGCCAGCGTTCGATCCCGGTGAAGTCGAGGTAGGCCTCGTCGAGGCCAACCTGCTCGACGCGCTCGACGTGTGCGTGCAGCACCTCCATCACCGCGCGCGAGCGCGAGCGGTAGTAGTCGAAGTCGGGCGGCACGAACAGCGCCTGCGGACACAGCCGCCGTGCGCGCGCCGCCGGCGTCGCCGAGAAGACGCCGAAGCGGCGGGCCTCGTAGCTCGCCGTCGTGACGACGGCGCGCGGGCCGCTGCCGGCGACCACGACCGGCTTCCCGCGCAGCTCCGGCCGTCGCTGCAGCTCGCAGTTGACGTAGAAGGCGTCCATGTCGAGGTGCGCGATGCGGCGGTCGCCGTCGTCGGACATCACCCGGCCACGATAGGGCGAGCCCACGTCGGACCGGGATAGGCTGGCCGGGATGGCCGGAGGCTCCAAGCCTTGCCCGACGGCTGAAACTCAATGCTCGATAACGGGGATTATGTGAACCCGGATCGAGAACGATGATCGCCGCGTCGGCAGCCGAGCACATCGAGCTGGTCGTCTTCGGCCTGCTCGTCGCGGTCTCCGCCCTCGCGGTCGTGGCGCGGCTCGTGCGGATCCCGTACCCGATCCTGCTCGTGATCGGCGGCGTCGCGATCGGGTTCGTGCCCGAGATCCCGAACATCGAGCTCGATCCCGACATCGTCCTGCTGGTATTCCTGCCGCCGCTGCTCTACGCGGCGGCGTTCTTCTCGAACCTGCGAGAGCTGCGCGCCAACGTGCGGCCGATCGGCCTGCTGGCGATCGGCCTGGTCATCGTCACGACGCTCGCGGTCGCCGCGGTCGCCCACTGGGCGATCGGCCTCGAGTGGCAGGTCGCCTTCGTGCTCGGGGCGATCGTCTCGCCGACCGACGCCGTCGCGCCGGCGACGATCCTGCGCCGGCTCGGCGTCCCGCGGCGCGTCGTGACGATCGTCGAGGGCGAGAACCTGACCAACGACTGGACCGCGCTGGTCACCTACAAGTTCGCCGTCGCTGCGGTCGTCACGGGCAGCTTCACGCTCGTCGACGCCGGCCCCGACTTCATCCTGACCGGCGTCGGCGGCGCGGCGATCGGCGTCGCCGGCGGCCTGGCGATCGCGGCAGTGCGCCGGCGGCTCGACGACCCGCCGACCGAGATAACGATCTCCCTGCTGACCCCGTACGCGGTCTATTTGCCAGCCGAGGAGCTCGGCGTCTCCGGCGTGATCGCCGCGGTGACGGTCGGCGTGCTGCTCGGCTGGCGCGCCTCCGAGCTGACGACTCACACGACCCGGCTGCAGTCCTACGCGATCTGGGAGATCCTGCAGTTCCTGCTCAACGCTGTGCTGTTCTTGCTAATCGGGCTGCAGCTGCCGACCGCCCTCGACGCACTCGACGAGCGCAACGGCGGCGAGCTGCTCGGCTATGCGGTGCTCGTCTCGGCGGTCGCGATCCTCGTGCGGATCGCCTGGGTCTACGCGCTCAGCGCCGTCGACCGCAACGTCCGCAGCGAGATCTCCGGCCCTGACGACGGCGCGGCCTGGAAGGAGGTCACGCTCGTCGCATGGAGCGGCATGCGCGGCGGCGTGTCGCTGGCGGCCGCGCTCGCGATCCCGCTGCAGACCGACACCGGCGCCGGGTTCCCAGAGCGCGACCTAGTCCTCTTCCTGACCTTCTCGGTGATCATCGCGACGCTGGTCCTCCAGGGCCTCGCGTTCCCGCTGCTGATCCGCGCGCTCGACCTCGACGAGGACAGCTCCGACGCCGACGAGGAGCTGACCGCGCGGATCGAGACCGCGTATGCGGCGCTTGACCGGATCGAGGAGCTGACCGAGGAGGAGTGGGTGCCGCGCGACACCCTCGCGCGCGTCCGCGACCTCTACGACTACCGCCGCCGGCGCTTCAGCTCGCGCCTCGACGATCGCGATCCTGAGGACGGCTTCGACTATGAGCAGCGCGCCGAGCTCTACCGGCGCGTGATGAACGAGGTCATTGACGCCCAGCGGGCGGCGCTGCGCCGCCTGCGCGACGACGGCGAGATCACCGACGAGGTGCGGCGCAACGTCGAGCACGAGCTCGACCTCGAGCAGTCGCGGCTCGAGCGCTCCGACAGCTCGACTCAGCCGCGCTCGGCCACCATCAGCGCCTGAGTCGCGCGACCGATCATGCCGCGCTCGTCGTGCAGCGCGCTGTCGGACAGGCCGATGCCGCTCGCCTCTGGGTAGGTCACCGCGTCGAGGCAGACCCACTCCCCCTCCGGCAGGCGCCGCAAGTTCACTGTCAGGTCGGTGTTTATGAAGATGTAGCGGCGGTAGTCGAGCGGCGCGCTGACGCCGTTGCCGGAGTCCGCAGCGACCAGCACGCGATCGCGCGGCAGCGGCTCCTCGCCGTCGATCAGCGGCACGCGCATCCGCATCCAGGCCCGTGCCGGACCGGGGTCGACGAAGCCTCCCTCGACCAAGCGGATCTCCATCGCCGAGTGGTAGCCGACGTCCCAGGGCACCGGGAAGAAGCTCTGCGTAGCCGCGTTCGCCGGCCCGGGGATGCGCGCCGGCTCCGGCGGCGGGCGGTCGATCTCGACCTCGGCGGTGCGGATCCGCCAGGCGCGAGCGCGGATCACTGCTTCGCCGTCGTGCAGCAGCGTGCCCTCGACCAGCTCGACGCTGCGACCCGGACGCACGACCTCCGCGACGGTCGTCAGGCGCGCGATCGGCACCGGTCGCAGGATCTCGTAGGTGATCCGGGCGAGCTGCCCGTGCTCGAGCCGACCCGCCGAGTCGATCTCCCGGCCCAGCAGCGCACACGGCGGACCGGCATGCTGGCTGCCCTCGTCCCACGGCCCGCGCGTCAGCTCCGTCGCGGCGAAGCCCACCCCGTCCGCCACATAGAAGGACTCGGCCACGCCGGGATCCTATGACCACCGGCCTCCGGCCACGGATCGGCGGGGGTCTGGGGCGTGAGCCCCCAGGGGTTATCCCCGCGGGGGTCTGGGGGCGTGAGCCCCC
>DATABV010000065.1:0-3757 GCA_036259395.1 Thermoleophilaceae bacterium
GGTCGCGATGGCCTCGGACATCCGGGTCATCCTGATCAAGCTCGCCGACCGGCTGCACAACATGCGCACGATCGACGCGATGCCGAAGCAGAAGCAGCACGACAAGGCACGCGAGACGCTCGACATCTTCGCCCCGCTGGCGCACCGGCTCGGCATCCACGCGATCAAGTGGGAGCTCGAGGACCTCGCCTTCGCGACCCTGCACCCGCGCAAGTTCACCGAGATCAAGGGCCTCGTCAACCAGCAGCGCGACGAGCGCGAGGGCTACGTCGCGCGCGCCGGCGAGTACCTCGGCAAGGAGCTCGAGGCGGTCGGCATCGACGCGCAGATCTCCGGCCGCGCGAAGCACTTCTACTCGATCTACTCGAAGATGACCAAGAAGGACCGCGAGTTCAACGAGATCTACGACCTCACGGCGATGCGCGTCCTGGTCGGCTCGGTCAAGGACTGCTATGGCGCGATCGGCGTCATCCACTCGCTCTGGAAGCCGTTGCCCGGCCGCTTCAAGGACTACGTGGCGATGCCGAAGTTCAACATGTACCAGGCGCTCCACACGACGGTGATCGGACCCGAGGGACGGCCGCTGGAGATCCAGATCCGCACCCAGGAGATGCACGACACCGCCGAGTACGGCATCGCGGCGCACTGGATCTACAAGGACGGCAAGCGCCGGCCTGAGGACAAGGTCGAGTGGCTCAAGCAGCTCGTCGACTGGCAGCAAGAGCTGCAGGACCCACAGGAGTTCGCGCAGACGCTGAAGGCCGACCTTTTCGAGGACGAGGTCTTCGTCTTCACGCCGAAGGGCGAGGTCAAGTCGCTCGCGTCCGGCGCGACGCCGCTCGACTTCGCCTACTCCGTCCACACCGACGTCGGGCACCGCTGCGTCGGCGCCAAGGTCAACGGCAAGATCGTGCCGCTGCACTACGAGCTGCAGTCCGGCGACATCTGCGAGGTGCTGACCTCGAAGAAGGAGCGCGGCCCGTCGCGCGACTGGCTCTCGCTGGCCAAGACGACGCGTGCGCAGTCGAAGATCCGCGCCTGGTTCAAGCGCGAGCGCCGCGAGGACTCAGAGCGCACCGGTCGCGAGATCCTGCAGGAGAACCTGCGCCGCCAGGGCCTGCCGCCGCAGAAGATCGCCGGTTCGCCGCTGCTCGCCGACGTGATCCGCGAGATGGGCTTCCGCAAGGGCGACGACTTCTACGTCGCGCTCGGCCAGGCGAAGATCTCCGCCAAGGTCACGACACAGAAGATCATGCAGAAGCTGCGCCAGGGCGAGTCCGCCGTCGACCATGATGGTGCTGCCGCCCAGCTGCTCGACAAGAAGAGGGAGCGCAGCCGCTCGACCGGCAACGCGTCCGCCTATGGCATCGTCGTAGACGGCATCGACGACGTGATGCTGCGCCTGGCGAAGTGCTGCCGCCCGGTCCCGGGAGACCCGATCGTCGGCTACATCTCGCTCGGCAAGGGGATCACGATCCACCACGAGGCGTGCTCGAACGCCATCGCCCTGCAGCGCAACCCCGAGCGCTTCACCAAGGTCTGGTGGGAGGGCGACACCGCCGGCTCGTCGTTCCGCGCCGAGATCGAGATTGACGGCTACGACCGCCACCGCCTACTCGAGGACCTGTCGCGCTGCTTCGCCGAGGCCGGCGTGAACATCCTCGAGGCGCGCTGCACGACGGTCCACCCGATGATCAAGAACCGCTTCGTCGTAGAGGTCGGCGACACCGCCGCGCTAAAGAGCTGCATCCAGCGCCTGCGCAACATCGACGGCGTATTCGACGCCTACAGAGTGACGCCGGCCTAGTTCGTCTCAGGAGACGACCGTGAGGGCGCGGGGGGCTGCGCTGAAGCGGATGGACTGCTGCTCGCCGATGTAATCGCCGTCAACCTGGACCGGCAGCGGACGGCCGTCGGCGCTCTCGACGAGCGCCTCCGCGACGTCGGTGAAGGGCGTGATCTGGCGGTGCTTCGAGACGGTCCGCGCGCTTCCCGAGAACAGGCGCGGGATCAGCGTCGGCAGCTCGAGCGGCGTCGCCTTGCGCAGGACGGCGACGCCGAGCGACCCGGTGTCGAGCCCGGCGCCCTCGCAGACCCGGATCGGCCGCGGTCCGAAGTAGGTGAAGGGGTCGGAGTTCTGGGCGATGACCGTGACGGCGTCGACGGTCTCGCCGGCGACGGTGACGCGCATCCGCGGCGGCTTGACGAGGTAGCGGCGGTTGAACGTCGAGACCGCCGCCCACGAGTAGTAGTAGGGGCCGAGCCGCGCCTTCAGCCGCGGATGGGCGTCGACGCGCTCGACCACGCTGGCATCGAGGCCGACGCCGGACGAGAACACGAACGCGCGGCCGTTGACCAGGCCGAGGTCGACCTTGCGCGGGCGGAAGTCGTCCGCGAGCGCAAGCAGGTGCTCTGTGGCGTCGACGACGTCGCCGGGGATGCCGATCGTGCGGTGGAAGACGTTGGTCGCGCCGCCCGGCAGGCAGCTCAGCGGCGTGTCGGACCCGAGCAGCCCGTTGGCGGCCTCGTTGACCGTTCCGTCGCCGCCGAAGGCGACGACGACGTCGTAGCCCTCGCGTGCCGCCTCGCGACAGATCTGGGTCGCGTGCTCGCGCCGCTCGGTGTCGACCGCCTGGACCTCGTAGCGGGCCTGCAGGGCGTAGACGACGAGGTTGCGCAGCCTGTCCGAGACCGTCGTCGCGTACGGATTGACGATCACCAGCATCCGCTTCTTCTTGGCGCGCGAGGGGAGCATCAGGTCGCCTCGAAGCGAACCGTGTCGCCGTCCTCCAGCTCGCGCACGCGGCCCTCGTTGAGCAGCAGGTCCGTGTGCCCGAGGATCTCGCTTAGCGTCAGATAGGCCTGCGTCACCGCGATGTTGCCCCACAGTGCCTGCGCGAGCTCGTATGCGCTGCGCGGACGCTCGTGGACCAGCCGATGCAGCTTGTCGGCGCGGCGACGGTGCAGCGCGAAGCGCTCGTCGATCAGGGCGCGGTGGTCGACGACCGGGTCGCCGTGGCCCGGAAGGACGAGATCGACATCCATCGCGCGCGTCTTGGCGAGCGAGTCAAGGTAGGTGACCAGCGACTGCGGGCGCTCGCTGCCGCCGTCGAGCGGCCGGGTGATCAGCGGGTTCGAGGAGATGTGGCCGAGCAGATGGTCGGCGGCGATCAGCGTTCGCCGCTCGGCGTCCTCGAAGACCGTGTCGGTGGGGGAGTGCCCCGGGCGCCAGTGGACCTTCCAGGTGCGATTGCGAAAGCTCAGCTCGTCGCCGTCGTGGAGGACCCGGGTCACCTTCGCCGCTGCGCCCCAGGCGCGGAAGGCGCGCGATACCGACTGCAGCGCCTGCACGACGTCCTCGGGGATCCCGTGGCGCAGCATCGTCGCGGTCGCGAAGTCGTCGTCGGCCTGCATCTCCTCGGCGAAGTTCTCGACCATCGGCACGGCGTGGTCGATCGTCGCCACGTCGGCGCCCGAGCGCGCGGCGACCAAGCCGACGAGCCCGAGGTGGTCGATGTGCTGGTGGGTGATCACGATCAGCTCGATCTCCTCGAGCGACCGCCCGAGCGCTGCCAGCCCCTGGGTCAGCTCGTCGAACGAGGTGCCGGAGTTCGGGCCGGCGTCGACGAGCGTCAGCGGCTCGTCGTCGATCAGATAGCAGTTGACCCGTCCGACGGCGAACGGGGTCGGGATCGACAGGCGGTGGATCCCGGCGGCCGTCGCGCCGGCGAACGGGTCCGGCGCGTCGCTCACGCGC
>DATABV010000066.1:0-3317 GCA_036259395.1 Thermoleophilaceae bacterium
GGGCGTTGAGCAGAGTGGACTTCCCCGCGTTGGTATAGCCGGCGAGCGCCACGGTCGGAAGCGCCGCGCGGTCGCGCTCGCGGCGCATCACCTGGCGCGTCCCGTGCTGGTGATCGAGCCGCCGCTTGAGCGCCGCGATGCGGTCGCGGGCGAGGCGGCGGTCGGTCTCGATCTGGCTCTCGCCCGGACCCCTGGTGCCGATCCCGGCGCCGAGCCGCTCGAGGTGGGTCCAGAGCCCGCGCATCCGCGCGAGGTTGTACTCGAGCTGCGCCAGCTCGACCTGGAGCATGCCCTCGGCGCTGTGCGCGTGGTCGGCGAAGATGTCGAGAATGATCGCGGTGCGGTCGATCACCGGCACGCCGACGGCCTGCTCCAGGTTGCGCTCCTGGCGCGGCAGCAGCTCGTCGTCGCAGGCGACGAGGTTGGCGTCGGCGTCCTTGACGGCCTGCTTCAGCTCGCCGAGCTTGCCTTTGCCGAAGTAGCGGTCGGGGTCCGGCTCCGGCCGGCGCTGGACCATCTCGCCGACGACCGCCGCCCCCGCGGTCCGCAGCAGCTCGCGCAGCTCGCCGAGATCCGGCTCGTCAGGCCCAGCGGCGATGCAGAGCGCTCGCTGGCGGGCCCGCGGCGTCCGCTGGCCCGCGCCATAGCGGCTCTGGCCGGTGCGTCCGTTGCGTCCCCTATCCATCCAGGCTGAGTCTAGGGGCTGCTGAGACTCGAGCGGATTCGCTCCATCGCCTCCGTCAGGCGCTCGTCCGGCACGGTCAGCGAGATGCGGAAGAAGCCTTCGCCGTTGGGGCCGTAGGAGCTGCCGGGCGAGACGACGACGCCGGACTCCTCGAGCACGAGCTCGCAGTAGGAGGCCGACGTGTGGCCTTCGGGGACCGGCGCCCAGATGTAGATCGTTCCCTGCGGCGAGCGCACGTCGACACCGATCGCGCGCAGCGCGTCGACCACCAGGTCGCGGCGGCGGGCGTAGACCGCGCTCATCTCGCGCGAGATCCGGTCACCTTGCTCTGACAGCGCGGCGACCGCCGCGAGCTGGATCGCCTCGAACATGCCGGAGTCGATGTTGGTCTTCAGCTTCCAGTAGGCGGCGACCGCGTCGGCGTTGCCGACGATCGCCGCCGTCCGCCAGCCGGTCATGTTGTAGCCCTTGGAGAGCGAGAAGATCTCGACTCCGACGTCCTTGGCGCCCGGGGTCTCGAGGAAGCTCGGCGCGACGTAGCCGTCGAACGTCGTCTCGGTGTAGGAGGCGTCGTGCACGACGAGGACGTCGTGCGCGCGGGCGAACTCGACGACCCGGTCGAAGAACCCCTCTGGGGCAACCGCGCCGGTCGGGTTGTTCGGGTAGTTGAGGTACATCAGCCGGGCGGCCGCGCGGGTGTCCGCCGGGATCGCATCGAGGTCCGGGACGAAGCCGAGCTCGGGGACCAGCGGCATCAGGACGGGCTCGCCGCCGGCGAGCAGCGGGCCGCCCGTGTAGACCGGGTAGCCGGGGTCGGCGGCGAGCGCCACGCTGCCCGGGTCGAGGAAGGCCAGGTTGACGTTGAAGACGCACTCCTTGGCGCCGAGCGCGGGGATGATCTCGCTCTCCGGATCGAGCGCGACGCCGAAGCGGCGTGCGTAGAAGGCGGCGATCGCCTCGCGCAGCTCGGGCCGGCCGCGGTTCGACGGGTACTGGTGCGTGCCTCCGTCCCGCGCCGCGGCGGCGAGCGCGTCGACGATCAGCTCGGGCGTCGGGGTGTCGGGGTCGCCGATCCCGAGGCTGATCACGTCGACGCCGGCGGCCTTCTTCTCGCGGATCTTGCGCTCGAGCTCGGCGAACAGGTACGGCGGCAGGCGGTCCAGGCGGGTGCTTGGCTTCATGTGTCTCTCAATGCCTCCAGGAACTCGGGGCTCAGCTCGCCCGCATACACGGGCACCGCCCAGCCGGTCAGGTTGACGTGTAGGTCCTCCCCCACCTCGACTTCGAGGTCGCCGCCGTCGAGATGAACCGTCACCGGGCTGTCGAGGCCGCGCAGCACTGCCGCGACGGCCGCGCCGGTCGCCCCCGTGCCGGACGACATCGTCTCGCCGACGCCGCGCTCGAAGATTCGCGCCGTGATCTCGCTGTCGGAATCGCGTCGCCAGAACGAGACGTTGGTGCGGTTCGGGAACAGCTCGTGGCGCTCGAGCGCCGGCCCGATCGCCGGCAGGTCGAGCTCCTCCAGTCCCTCCCGCCACTCGATCGCGCACTGCGGGTTGCCGATCGAGACGAACTGGAAGTCGTAGTCGCGGCCGTTCGCGTTCAGCGTTCCGCGGCCGTCATCGCTGCCGGACGGGAAGTCGCGCGCGGCGAGCTTCGCGCGGCCCATGTCGACCGTGCAGGTCGTCGGCCCGGTGATCCGCGGCCGGATCTCTCCCGCCACGGTCTGTATGCCGAAGCTGTCGTGCTCCGTCCAGCCGGAGCGGCGCAGGTACATCACCGCCTCGCGCACCCCGTTGCCCGAGAGCTCCGCTTCGGAGCCGTCCGGGTTGAAGATCCGCAGCGAGGCGACGAAGCCGGCCTCCGACGGCCGGTCGAGCAGCAGCACGCCATCGGCTCCGACGCCGCTGTGCTGGGCGCAGAGGGCGCGGACGCGGTCGGGCGTGAGCTCGAACGGCAGCGCCTTCGCCTCGACGATCGCGTAGTCGTTGCCCAGAGCGTTCCACTTCTCGAACTTCACCGCGCGGACTCTATGCGAGCCGTTCGGCGATCTCGTCGGCCGCGTCGGCCGCCGTCCGCCCGGTCATGTCGATCTGGCGCAGGTTCGGCGTCTTGCGCATCCAGGTCAGCTGCCGGCGGGCGTAGTTGCGCGAGCGCTGCTTCATCCGCTCGACGTCACCGTCGAGCAGCTCCTGGAACCCGAGCGCCTTGCGCGCCGTGTGCGACGGCCCGCGCGCCTGCGCGCGCCGGACCTCCTGCTCGGCACCGGCCGCGACGATCGCGTCGACGCGCTGCTCGATCCGGCGGTAGAGGCGCTCGCGCTCCATCGTCAGCCCGAAGATCGCGGTCGGATGGCGCGTCTCTGGCGACCAGAGCTCGGAGTCCGCGGTATTCGGCGGCACCTTCTCGAGCGAGAGGCTCGCCAGCGCCGCGCGCAGGTAGAGGCCGGTGCCGCCGACGACGATCGGTCGTCGCCCCGCCGCGAGCGCAGCGTCGATCTCGGCGTGCGCCCGCGGCATGTAGTCGCCGACCGAGAACGGCTGCGTCACCGGCACGAAGCCGACCAGGCGGTGCTCCAGCCTCGCCTGCTCCTCGGCGGTGGCGACGCCGGTCAGCGTCTCCAGCCCCTCGT
>DATABV010000067.1:0-9951 GCA_036259395.1 Thermoleophilaceae bacterium
CGAAGGGGGGGCCGGATGGGGGCGATGGGGGCGAGGGGGGAGATGTGGTGCTGGTCTGCGATCCGTCGCGGCGGGATCTGTCGGAGTTTCATCGGGGTGGGCACTACAAGGCGAAGCGTGGGGGGCATGGGGAGGGTGGGCAGCGGCATGGGGCGACGGCGGAGCCGTTGGAGCTGCTGGTGCCACCGGGGACCGTTGCGGAGGACGGGGAGCGGGGGGCTCGCTGGGAGCTGACCGAGCCGGGGCAGCGGGCTGTCGTTGCGAAGGGGGGACGGAGCGGGAGGGGGAACAAGGCCTTTGCGGGGCCGACGCGGCAGACGCCGCGGTTGGCGGAGCGCGGGCTGCCGGGGGAGGAGGGGTGGCTGGAGCTGCGGTTGCGGCTGCTGGCGGATGCTGGGCTGGTGGGTTTGCCGAATGCGGGGAAGAGCTCGCTGCTGGCGCGGTTGACCGCGGCGCGGCCGAAGGTGGCGGGGTATCCGTTCACGACGGTGTCGCCGGTGCTGGGGACGATCGAGGCGGACGAGCGGCAGCTGGTGGTTGCGGACATCCCGGGTTTGATCGAGGGGGCGAGCGCTGGGGCCGGTCTTGGTCATGAGTTCCTGGCGCATGTGGAGCGCTGTCGGGTGCTGGTTCACGTGCTGGACTTGGCGCCGCTGGATGGGTCGGACCCGGTGGCGAATCATGCTGCCGTCGAGGCGGAGCTGCGCGAGCATGGGCATGGGCTGGCGGAGCTGCCGCGGATCCTCTGCCTGTCGAAGGCGGATCTGGTGGCGCCCGCGGCGGTCGGCGAGGCGGTCGGCGAGTGGCGGGAGCGGCTCGGGCTGGGGGTCTTGTCCGAGGAGGAGCGGTGGGCGGCTGGAGAGGACGCGCTCGCGGGCGTGGCGCAGCCGACCGGAGAGCGGGTGCTCGACGTCGTGGCGACGTCGGCGGCGACCGGCGCCGGGCTCGACGAGTTGCGCGCGGCGATCGTGCGGGCGGTTCCGGAGGAGGAGGTCGCGCTGGCGGCGCCCGAGGAGGTGGTCGCCGAGCATCGCGTCTACCGGCCGGGGGCGAACGATGCGATCGGCATCGAGCGGACGGACGCCGGCGGCTATCGCGTCACCGGCATGCGGGTCGAGCGGCTGCTGGCGCGGCACGACCTCGAGAACGAGGAGGCGCAACGCTACGTCGAGGACCGGCTCAGGACGATGGGCGTCATCGCCGCACTCGAGGCGGCGGGATTCGAGGCCGGGGACGACGTCGAGATCGCGGGCATGACCTTCGAGCTGGACCCGGGCTAGCTCCCGGCAGGGTTTACGCTGCCCCGCGCAATGGCGTCACTGGTGGTGAAGCTGGGGTCGAGCATCGTGGCCGACCCGACGGGAGAGGTGCGGGCCGACGTGCTCGCGTCGATCTGCGACGCGGTCGCGCAGCGCCACGCCGTGGGCGACGAGGTAGTGCTGGTGACCTCCGGGGCGATCGCGCGCGGGATGCGGCTGATGGACCTGTCGGCGCGGCCGGCGGCGATGGCGGAGCTGCAGGCCGCCTCAGCCGTCGGGCAGGGCAAGCTCTACCGCACCTATGACGAGCTGCTGGCGGCGCGCAACGTGCCGAGCGCGCAGGTGCTGCTGACTTTCTTCGACATGTCGGCGCGGACCCACTACCTCAACGCGCGCCACACCCTGCGCAAGCTGCTCGACTGGGGCGTCGTGCCGGTGATCAACGAGAACGACACGACGACGACCGACGAGATCTCGTTCGGCGACAACGACTTCCTCGCCGCACAGGTGGCGATCCTGCTCGGCTCCGACCGGCTGGTGCTGCTGACCGACACCGACGGGCTCTACAGCGCCGATCCGAGCCGCGACGCGGGAGCGGAGCTGATCGCGGACGTGCGCGACTTCGAGCAGCTAGAGGCGCTCGAGATCGGCTTCTCAGCCTCGCCGCTCGGCTCCGGCGGCATGCGCTCGAAGGTCGTCGCCGCCGAGATGGCGACCGCGGCGGGGATCCCGGCGACGATCACGCGCGGCACGGATCCGGAGGCGGTCGCCCGCGCGCTCGCGGGGGAGCCGGCAGGGACGCGCTTCCATCCGCAGCGCGGACGTGTGTCGAGCTTCAAGCTGTGGCTCAAGTACGCCAAGCCGACGCACGGCTCGCTCGCCGTCGACGCCGGCGCCGAGCGGGCGCTGCGCGAGCGCGGCACCAGCCTGCTGCCGGTCGGCATCGTCGACGTCCGCGGTGAGTTCGAGGCGGGCGACGCCGTCGAGATCTGCCCGGCAGGCGGCGGGCGGCGGCCGATCGGCAAGGGAATCGTCAACTACTCGGCGGCGGAGCTGCGCCGGATCAAGGGAATGAAGTCCGAAGCGGTCCTGGAGGCGATCCCGCGAGCGGCCGAGGAGGCAGTTCACCGCGACTACTTCGTCTTGGATTGACACCGGGGGCTCGCGCCACCGGACCCCCGTGGCGCCTGGCTGGCGGCTGAAGGGACTCGCGTCCCCCGGAGCCCCCGCGCGCGGCAGGTCTACCGACGGCTCCCGCGGAGGGATCCCTTCTCCTTCGGCTCCCGTGGCGATCTGGGACGGGTGGACCCGTCGGTTACCCTGCCTGTATGGCAACCACCGCCCAGTCGGTAGCCGATGTCTGCCGTGCGGCGCGCGAGGCGTCGCGGGCGCTGGCCACCGCGAGCGACGAGATTAAGGACGCGGCGCTCGAGGCGATGGCGAGCGCGCTCGAGCAGCGGCTCGGCGAGGTGCTCGAGGCGAACGAGCGCGACATGGAGGCCGGCGCCGAGGCGGGGTTGTCGGCGGCGCTGCTCGACCGGTTGAAGCTCGACGAGGCGCGCGTGCGGGGAATCGCCGCGGACGTGCGCCGGATCGCCGCATTGCCCGATCCCGTCGGCGAGGTGCTCGAGGGCTGGCGCTTGGAGAACGGCTTGGAGATGCGCAAGCTCCGCGTACCGCTCGGAGTCGTCGCGGTCGTCTACGAGGCACGACCGAATGTGACGATCGACTGCTCGGCGCTCTGCCTGAAGTCCGGCAATGCAATCGTGCTGCGCGGGTCGTCGATGGCGATGCACTCAAACGCCGTGCTCGCCGAGATCGCCGCCAGCGCGGTGGAGTCGGCGGGGCTGCCGCGCGCCGTGGTATCGCTGGTCGCCGGCGGCGGGCGCGAGGAGCTGGCCGAGCTGGCGACCCAGTCCGGTGTCGTGGACCTGATCATCCCGCGCGGCGGCGAGGGCCTGAAGGCCGCGCTGCAGAGCGTGGCGACGGTCCCCGTGATCTATGCGGCCGCCGGCAACTGCCACGTCTACGTCGACGCGAGCGCCCACCTCGACGACGCGCTGCGGATCGTCCTGAACGCCAAGGCTCAGCGGCCCGGCGTCTGCAACTCCGCCGAGACGCTGCTCGTTCACGCCGACGCGGCGCCGGACTTCCTACCGCGCGTCCTGCGCGAGCTGCGCGAGGCCGGCGTCGAGCTGCGCGCCGACGCGCGCACACGCGCGCTCGCCGGCGACCTCGCCGACTCGCTCGTCGATGCCGGCGATGACGACTGGGCGACGGAGTACCTGGCGCTGATCCTCGCCGTCAAGGTCGTCGACTCGATCGACGAGGCGATCGACCACGTGAACCGCTACAGCTCCGGCCACTCGGAGGCGATCGTCACCGACTCGACGGAGGCGGCCGAGCGCTTCACCCACGCCGTAGACGCGGCCTGCGTCTACGTGAACGCCTCCACCCGCTTCACCGACGGTGGCGTCTTCGGGATGGGCGCCGAGATCGGCAACTCGACGCAGAAGCTGCACGTGCGCGGGCCGATCGGCGTGCGCGAGCTGACGACCTACAAGTACGTGGCCGAGGGCAGCGGCCAGATCCGCGAGTGAGTGGCGCCGCGGGCGGCCGGCGCGAGCGCGTCGGGATCCTCGGCGGGGCGTTCAACCCGCCGCACCTCGGTCACCTCTGGCTGGCGCAGGAGGCGCACGCGCGGCTGGGGCTCGACCGCGTGCTGCTGGTGCCCTTCGGTGAGGCCCCGCACCGCGTGCTCGACGCCGACCCGGGTTCCCGCGAGCGGCTGCGCATGGTGGAGCTCGCGGCGGCCGGCGATGAGCGGCTCGAGGCGTCGGCCGTCGAGGTCGACCGGCCCGGTCCGTCCTACATGGCCGACACACTGATGTTGTTGCGCGAGATCGAGCCAATGGCGGACCTGACGCTGATCCTGGGGGCCGACCAGGCGCTGCGGCTGCGCGAATGGCACCGGCCGGAGCGGGTGCTCGAGCTGGCGCGGGTCGCCGTCGCGGACCGCGGCGGCACCGGCCGCGAGGAGGCCGTCGCGGCGCTCGACGGCCTGGCAGGCGCCGCGGCGATCGAAGGCTTCCGCATGCCGCGGATCGACGTCAGCTCGACCCTCGTGCGCGAACGCGTGTCCGCCGGCCTGCCGATCCGCTATCTGGTCCCCGACGCTGTCGCCGACCACATCGCGGCTCGCGGCCTCTACGCCGCCGTGACCGCCGCCGAGGCGCGCGCATGAACGCCGAGCAGCCCGCCACCGCCGGTGACGCCGCCCTCGACTCGGCCGCGCTGGCCGACTTGATCGCCGAGATCGCCTCGGACCGCAAGGCGATCGACATACGCGTCGTCGACGTCCGCGGGCTCGTCAGCTACACCGACTATCTCGTGATCTGCTCCGGCAACACCGAGCGCCAGACCAACGCGATCCGCGACGCGATCCACAAGCAGCTCAAGGACGACCGCGGCCTGCTCCCACGCCGCGCCGAGGGCGCCAGCGAGGCACGCTGGATCCTGCTCGACTACCTCGACTGCGTCGTCCACGTCTTCACGCCCGACGCGCGCGACTTCTACCGCCTCGACAAGCTCTGGGGCGACGCCCCGCAGCGCAGCGTCGACTAGCCGGTTCCGTCCTGCACATATGCGATGCTTGCCCTGTGCTGAGCTCCAACTTGAAAGGGTCCATCGCGGAGATGAAGATCGCCACGGCGGCCGTGGAGCTCGGGCTCACGGTCTTGACACCTGTGGTCGAGCACAGCCGGTACGACATGGCGTTCGATATCGCTGGTCGCCTGCACAAGGTGCAGTGCAAGTGGGGCGCCTATGACGCCGCAAGAGGCGTCGTGAAGGTGAAGCTGCAGAGCCAGCGCCACACTCCCAATGGCTACGTCCGGACGACCTACACCGAGGATGAGATCGATCTCGTAGCCGCCTACTGCGGTGATCTGGAGCGCTGCTATCTGCTGCCGCAACACCTGGCCGTTCGCAGACGGGAGATATGGCTTCGCCTGACGGCGCCGGCGAATGCACAGCGCGCGTGTATTAACCTTGCTGCCGACTTCGAGTTTCCTGGGGCTGTAGCTCAGCTGGAAGAGCGCGTCGCTGGCAGCGACGAGGTCAGGGGTTCGAGCCCCCTCAGCTCCACTTCTACCGCGTCTCCGCTTGTGCGGCGGATCGGGTCACACGAGTTCCGCAATCGGTTCGGCTACCACCTCGAGCAGGCGGCCGCCGGTAACAGCGTGGTGATCACGCGTCACGGTAGGCCGTTCGCGGAGCTTCGCTCGGCAGAGGGTGCGAACGACGATGCTGCGTCGGCGCTGTGATCCGGTACGCGGAGTCGGAGCGCGACGCGGCTGCGTGCGCCGCGATCTATCGACCGCATGTAGAGGATGCCGCGACGTCGTTCGAGGAGATCTCACCGGATGCGGCTGACTTCGCCCGGCGGATCGAGGCGGTGTCGACGAGGTATCCGTGGCTGGTCGCCGAGCGGGACGGGATCGTCGTGGGGTTTGCGTACGCGACGCCGCACCGCGAGCGGGCGGCGTATCGCTGGACCGCCGAGACCAGCGTCTACGTGGCCGATGGCGACCAGCGGCACGGGCTCGGAGGGTCGCTCTACCGGGCGTTGCTCGACCTCCTGCGGCGTCAGCGGCTGCATGTGGCGCTAGCCGGGATCACGCTGCCGAACGCGGCGAGCGTCGGACTACACGAGGCGCTCGGCTTCGAGCCGGTGGGGGTGTATCGGAGCGTCGGATACAAGGCGGGGGCATGGCGCGACGTGGGCTGGTGGCAGCTGGCGCTCGCCGGCGCGCAGGGTGCGCCCTTGGAGCCGCTGGGACCGCAGAAGCTCGGCGACGGCTAGCGCCGCAAGGCCGCTCCAGCTCAAGGGAGGCATGTCAGACTTCGGAGATGGTCGCGTCTCCGTTGCAGCCGCTCGCCAAGGCGGCGCTGATCGCGCTGATGGCGCTCGGCAGCGTCATGCTCTGGATCGGCTCGCCGATCGGCTGGCTCTGGGTCGCCTCGCAGATGCAGACCGACAGCAAGGGGTCTGGCTTCGGGCCCTACATGGTCGTGCTGTTCGGGATCGTCGTCACCGCCGTCGTCCTCGCCAAGGGCCTGCAACGGCTCAACCGCCTCTACGGGACGGTCTCAGGAGTCGACGACACGGTGCGGATCGTCCTGCCCTGGCACCGCGGGTTGCGCGGCGAGCAGGAGGGCAGGCCGCAGCGGACCGTGCTCGACGTCGTGATGGTGATCAGCGTCGCGATCGGCGCCCTCGCGATGACGATCTGGTTCTTCTTCTTCGCCGGCTCGTCGCTGCCGGTCTGAGGGCTCAGGCGCTCACGTCGCGGCGGCGCAGCAGCGCCACCCCGGCGACCGCGAACAGCAGGGCATAGCCGACCAGTAGCAGGCCGCCGGCGAGCTGGCTGATATCTGCGCCGCCGCCGAAGCTGCTGCCGCTGAGGGCGGTGATCGCGCCGCCGATGCCGTAGTCCTCGACCCACTCGCCGACATTCGGGATCGCCGCGAGCAGCGGCTCGATCATGAACATCCACGCCAGTCCGCCGATCACGGCGCCGACCTGGTTGCGCACGACCGCGCCGACCCCGACGCCGATCGCGGCCAGCAGCGCGATGCACGCCACCCCGCCGAGGACCATCTCCAGGCCGTCACCGGCCGAGATCCCGGACGAGATGTCGCGCGCGGAGAGGATCGCCGCCATCAGCAAAGCGGCGATGCCGTAGGCGACGACTCCCAGGACAACGCCGGCGGCGCCGTGAGCCCACAGCTTCGCCAGCATCAGCCGGACCCGGTCCGGCGTGGTGAGCAGCGTCGGCGTGATCGTCCCGTGCCTGAACTCCGTGCTCACGGCGAGGATGCCCAGTACGAGCGCGAAGGGCTGGGCGAGCCCGGCCACGTCGAGCAGGTCGACTCCCGGCGTCGCCCCGGCGTCGAAGGGGTCCGCCGCGGCCTGGGCACCCGCGATTAGCGCGACGAGCCCGAGCGTCGCGATCACGATCCCGAGGAACGTGCGCGTGGTGCGCAGCTTCAGCAGCTCGCTGCGGATCGCGCTGCTCACGCCGCGCTCTCTGTCTCGGTCGCGGCCGGCAGGTCGTCGGAGGTCAGCTCGAAGAAGACCTCCTCCAGCGTCTGTCCGGCCGACGCCAGCTCGGATATGTGGATCGCGTTGTCGGCGATCACCCTGCCGACCTGCTCGCCGCTGCGATCGGCCACGACGATCGAGCCGTCGCCGTCGCCCTGCACGTCGGCACCGTCGGCACGCAGCAGCTCGGCCAGCCGGGCCACCTGCGGGCCCACGACCCGCACTCCACCGGCCCGTCGCGCCAGCAGCTCGCCGATCGGAGCCTGCTCGATCGAGCGGCCGCGGTGGATCACCACCACCTCGTCGACGGTCTGGGCGACCTCCGCCAGAACGTGGCTCGAGACCAGCACCGCGCGGCCCTCCGCGGCGAGCGAGCGCAGGAGGTCGCGCAGCCAGCGGATGCCCTGTGGGTCGAGTCCGTTCGCCGGCTCGTCGAGGACCAGCACGCGCGGATCGCCGAGCAGCGCCGCGGCTAGCCCGAGCCGCTGCCGCATGCCGAGCGAGTACCCGCCGGCACGGCGGTCGGCCGCGTCGCCGAGGTCGACGAGCTCGAGCAGCTCGTCGACGCGGCTCGTCGCGACTCCCGCCGCGAGCGCGATCGCGCGCAGGTGGTTGCGGCCACTGCGCCCCGGGTGGAACATCCCGCCGTCGAGCACCGTGCCCACCGTCCCCGTCGGGTCCTCGAGCTCGGCGTAGGCGCGACCTTCGATCGTCGCCGTGCCGGCCGTCGGGCGGACCAGCCCCAGCAGCGCGCGCAGCGTCGTCGTCTTTCCCGCACCGTTCGGTCCGAGGAAGCCGACGATCCTGCCACGCTCGACCGAGAACGAGAGATCGTCGACCGCGAGCGTGGCGCCGAAGCGCTTGCTCAGGCCCCTGACCTCGATAGCGGCTTCGGTAGCGGTCATGCCGTCGCATCCTTGCAGGAGCGGCGGCGCCACCCGCGCGCCGGTACGCTGCCGTCCGGCATGGCGGCGGAGAGCTACGACCCACGCGAGATCGAGCGCCGCTGGCAGCGCGTCTGGGCAGACGAGCGCTCGTGGGAGGTCTCCAACGAGGACGACGGACGGCCGAAGTCCTACGTCCTCGAGATGCTGCCCTACCCGTCCGGCGAGCCCCACATCGGCCACCTCAAGGTCTACTCGGTCGGCGACGCGATCGCCCACTTCAAGCGCCGAACCGGCCACCGCGTGCTGCACCCGCTCGGCTACGACGCCTTCGGCCTGCCGGCCGAGAACCACGCGATCAAGACCGGCCAGCACCCGCGCGAGTCGACCGAGGCGTCGATCGCCGAGTTCCGCCGCCAGTTCAACGACTGGGGCGTCTCGATCGACTGGTCGCGCGAGCTTGGGACGCACGAGCCGTCCTACTACCGCTGGACGCAGTGGCTGTTCCTGCGGCTGTTCGAGCAGGGCCTGGCCTACCGCAAGCAGGCCGCTGTGAACTGGTGCCCCAACGATGCGACCGTGCTCGCCAACGAGCAGGTCGTCGACGGTCGCTGCGAGCGCTGTGGCGCGCTCGTCGAGCAGCGAGAGCTCGAGCAGTGGTTCTTCAGGATCACCGACTACGCCGACCGCCTGCTCGAAGACCTCGAGACGATCGACTGGCCGCAGAACGTCGTCACGATGCAGCGCAACTGGATCGGCCGCTCCGAGGGCGCGGAGGTCGTCTTCCATTGCGACGAGCTCGACATCGACTACCCGGTCTTCACCACGCGGCCGGACACGCTCTTCGGCGCGACGTTCTTCGTGATGGCGCCCGAGCACCCCGACGTCCTGCGGCTCAACGACTCGCCGGAGGTTCGCGACTACGTCCGGCGCGCGCTGAGCGCGTCGGCCGAGGAGCGCGGCGAGGAGGACCGTGAGAAGACCGGCGTGGCGCTCGGGCGCAGCGTCACGAACCCCGTCAACGGCGAGCAGATACCGATGTACGTCGCCGACTACGTGCTGATGGAGTACGGCACCGGCGCGATCATGGCCGTGCCGGCCCACGACGAGCGCGACCACGAGTTCGCGGTCAAGCACGGGATCGAGGTCCGGCGCGTGATCGAGGGCGGCGAGGACGACGAGCTGCCCTACACCGGCGACGGGCCGATGGTCGCCAGCGGGCGCTTCGACGGGCTGCACAACCGCGAGGCGTTCGAGCGGATCGTCGCCTGGCTCGGAGACGAGGGCAAGGGCGAGCCGGCCGTCAACTACCGCCTGCGCGACTGGCTGCTGTCGCGCCAGCGCTACTGGGGCTGCCCGATCCCGATCGTCCATTGCGACCGCTGCGGCTTGGTGCCGGTGCCCGACGCGCAGCTACCGGTCGTGCTGCCCGACATCGACGACTACGCCCCCGAGGGCCGCTCGCCGCTCGCGGCCGCCGAGGACTGGGTAGCCGTCGACTGCCCGAGGTGCGGCGACCCGGCGCGGCGCGAGACCGACACGATGGACACCTTCGTCGACTCGTCGTGGTACTTCCTGCGCTACTGCGACGCGCGCAACGACTCCGCGCCCTGGGACCGCGACGTCCTCGCTGGCTGGATGCCGGTCGACCAGTACATCGGGGGCGTCGAGCACGCGATCCTGCACCTGATGTACGCGCGTT
>DATABV010000068.1:0-2028 GCA_036259395.1 Thermoleophilaceae bacterium
GGTGATCCGCAGCCGCGGGCACGTGCTGGTGACGCGGCGGATGCTCGCCGCCGCGAAGCGCCTCGCCGAGCGCAAGCCCGCGTAGGGGCCGCTGCGTTCATCTACCCTTGGCGCGTGCCGCGCTCGGTCTCCTCCGTCGCGGCGCCGCCGGGGGGCCGGCCGCCGGAGGCAGCGCCGCCGACAGCCACCGCCCCAGGCGCCGCGGGGGACCGGCCGAGCCTTCGGCAGCGGATCGACTGGTGGCGGATCGCGCCGACGTTGATCTCCGCAGCGCTCGCCGCCGTCTACCTCTACTTCAAGCCGCGCTCCCCGGACCTCGCCGCGCACATCTTCCGCGCGGAGCTCTTCGGCCGCGAGGGGTTCACGGTCTGGAACGGCCAGTGGTACGGCGGCCACCACACGCCCGCCTACTCGGTCCTCTCGCCGCCGCTCAGCTGGCTGCTCGGACCGCAGCTGATGGGCGCGCTGTCGGCCATCGCGGCGACGATCTGCTTCACCGAGCTGATGCGCAAGGCCTACGGGGCCGTCGCCGCGCGGCTGGGGACGATCTGGTTCGGCGTGGGCTCGGCGACGCTGCTGTTCACCAACCGCCTGCCGTTCGCGCTCGGCGTCGCGTTCGGGATGGCGGCCGTGCTGGCGGCCCAACGTCGCCGTCGCGTCCTCGCTCCTCTACTCGCCGTGCTCAGCGCGATCTCGAGCCCGGTCGCCGGGCTCTTCCTCGCGATGGGCGGCGTCGGCCATGCGCTCGCCAACTGGCGCGGCGCGAAGCGCCAGGCCGGCGACACCGACGCCGCAGCGGTCCGCACCCGCCGTGCCCGCGCCCGCCGCGACGGCATCGTCCTCGCGGCCGCGGCGTTCCTCCCACCCGTCATCCTCACGATCACCTTCCCCGAGGGCGGCTGGGCGCCGTTCCCGTTCTCCTCCTACGCGCCGATCCCCCTGTTCGCGCTCGTCTGCATCCTGCTCCTCCCGCGCGCCGAGAGGACCCTGCGCTGGACCGCCGCCCTCTACGGCATCGGCGCCACGCTCGCGCTCGTCCTGCACACCGCGATGGGCGGCAACGCGGTCCGGATCGGCGCGCTCGTCGGCGGCCCGCTGCTCGCCTGCGCGCTCTGGCCGCGGCTCGGCCGCCGACCGATGATCCCGATGATCGCGCTGCTCGGAGCGCTCGCGTTCTGGCAGTGGTCGCCCGCGGTGCGCGACATCTACAAGGCGATCGACGACCCGGTCGCCAAGGCGTCCTACTTCGACCCGCTGCGCGAGTACCTCGCGCTCGAGCCGGGCCAGTGGCGAGTCGAGATCCCGTTCACGTTCGGCCACTGGGAGGGCGCCGAGGTCGCGTCCGAGGCGCCGCTCGCGCGTGGGTGGCTGCGTCAGCTCGACACCGGCCGCCACCCGATCTTCTACGGCGGCCAGATCAACGAGCTGACCTACGCGAGCTGGCTGTCGGAGAACGCCGTCCGCTTCGTCGCGCTGCCCGACGCCAAGCCCGACGCCAGCTCCTACCGCGAGCGCGCGCTGATCGAGAGCGGCCTCCCCTACCTGCGGCTGCGCAAGCGCTTCGACCACTGGCGGATCTACGAGGTGACGCTGCCGGCCCCGTTCGTGATCCCCGAGGGCGACGCGAACATCCAGCTCGAGCAGCTCGGCTCCGACCGCGTGCTGCTGCGCGTGCGACGGCCGGGCAGCGCCGTGGTGCGCGTGCGCTGGACCCCCTACTGGCTCGCGAAGGGCGGCTGCGTCGAGCGCGCCGGCGAGTGGACGCGCGTGACCGCCGAGAAGCCCGGCTTCCTGCCGCTCGTCACCCGCTTCTCGCCCGAGCGGATCTTCCAGCGCGGCCAGCGCTGCAACAGCAGCTAGGCGCGGTACCCTGCCCTGATCGTGCGCCAGGTCTACGACGACTTCACGCTGCAGTTCCGGCGCGCCTGGCGGGTGAGCAGCCGCTGGCTGCCCCAGGGCTGGATCGACGCGCTGCGCCAGCTCGCGCTGTTCGCGGGGGCCTATTACGTCTACCGAATCGTCCGCGGC
>DATABV010000069.1:0-7070 GCA_036259395.1 Thermoleophilaceae bacterium
GTCGGCGCGCCGGCGCGCCTCGATCGCCAGCACGACGCACTGGGCGCCGCCGCCTCCGGCTACGAGGTCGTCGTCCACGGCGGTCGCACCGAGACCGGCCGCGAGGCGGTCGAGTGGGCCCGCGAGGGTGTGGAGCGCGGCGCGGGGGAGATCCTCCTGACCAGCATGGACCGCGACGGCACCGAGGACGGCTACGAGCTCGAGCTGACTCGCGCGGTCGCCGACGCCGTCGACATCCCGGTGATCGCCTCCGGCGGCGCCGGCAAGCTCGATCACCTCGTCGACGCCGTCGAGCAGGGCCGCGCTGACGCCGTCCTCTGCGCCTCGATCTTCCACTACGGCCAGTACACGGTCCGCGAGGCCAAGGAGCGCATGCGCATCGCCGGCATCCCCGTCCGTCTCTGACCGATGAGGGGTTGTGCAGCCCAGGCGATGCCAATCCCTCATTGAGGTGGCGGTGGGGGTCGCTGCGACAATGCGGGCGTGCTGGACGAGCTCGATCTGCCCGCGCGAATGCGGACCTTGCGCGGAATGGACCGCGTCCTCCCGGCAATCGAAGGCGCCGCGCCGTGCTACCTGGTCGGAGGGGCGGTACGCGACCTGCTGCTGGGCAGGGAGCCGCTGGACATCGACGTTGCGGTCGAAGGGGACGTCGAGGACGTGGCTGACCGCCTGGCGGCAGCCTTGGGCGGCGAGGTGACCGCCCATGAGCGGTTCGGGACGGCCACCGTCTCGGCGGGCGGCCTCGACGTGATCAACCTGGCGCGGACGCGTCGCGAGATGTACCCAGCGCCCGGCGCGCTGCCCGAGGTGGAGCCGGCCACCCTGGACGAGGATCTCGGCCGCCGCGACTTCACGATCAACGCGATGGCTCTCGGCCTCAACCGTGACCGAGCCGGTGAGCTGCGCGATCCGCACGACGGGCGAAGCGACCTACGCGACGGTTTGATTCGCATCCTCCACCCAGCCAGTTTCAGCGACGACCCGACCCGCCTGCTGCGCGCAGCGCGATATGCAGCCCGGCTCGGCTTCGCGCTGGAGCGCGACACGGAGCGCTGGGCCCGCGCGGCGATCGCCGACGGTGCGCTCGCGACGGTCTCCGGCTCGCGCATCCGCGACGAGCTGATCGATCTCCTGGCCGAGGATGAGGCGCCCCGTGCCACGGAGCTGCTGGACGAACTGGGAATCGACTCCGCGCTCCATCGAGGCCTGCAAGCGAACCCTGAGCTCGTGGCGTCGGCGAAGCTGGGCGCCGCCGAGACCGGCGCCGACCCGGCACTGACCGCCTTGGCGGCCTTGGGGACGCTCGGCACAGCCCACTGCGACGAGGCGGTACCGATCGGCGATCTCCAAGCCGCCGAGACGAGCGTGAGCCCTGGCGAAGGCCTCGCGGCCTGGACCGATCGGCTCGGGTTGGCCGCCAGCGCGCGCGATGCCGTCGTTCGCGCCGCCCGGCGTGCGCCTCGCCTGGTCACCGAGCTGCGGCGCGACCTGAGGCCCTCCGAGCTGCACGAGCTGCTCGACGGCGAGCCCCCCGAGGCGCTCGCGCTCGCGCTCGGCCTCGGCGCGCCCGCCGAGCCGGTGCTCGACTTCGTGTCGCGGCTGAGTCACACGCGCCTCGAGATCACCGGCGCGGACCTGCTTGCGGCGGGACTTCCGGAGTCGCCGGCTCTCGGCCGCGCGCTCGACGAGACGTTCGCGCGCAAGCTCGACGGTGAAGTCGATGGCCGCGAGGAAGAGCTGCGCGTGGCCTGTGAGATCGCGAGGGGTGAGCGATGAGCAGCCGGATCCAGGCCCACGAGGCGACCGGCTCGCCGCCGTCGATCAGGGTCGAGCTCCCAGGCGCCGAGGTGCGCTTCTCGACTCGTCTCGGCGGTGTCAGCGAAGCCCCGTACGACTCGCTCAACCTCGGCATCCAGACCGCCGACGTCGTGGAACGGGTGCTCGAGAACCGGCAACTGCTCGCCGCCGCCGTCGGCTTGGGCCCCGCGCAGATAGCGCTCGGCCACCAGGTCCACGGCGTCGAGATAGCGCGCTGGGACGCGGCGCCTGGCGTCGAGTTCACCGACCCGGTAGCCCCGCGCCCCGACGTCGACGCTCACCTCACCGCGCAGCGCGGCCTCGGCCTGCTCGTCCAGGTGGCCGACTGCCTGCCGGTCGCGCTCGCGTCGCGGGAGCAGGTCGCGATGGTGCACTGCGGCTGGCGCGGGCTCGCCGGCGGCATCCTCGCGCGCGCCGTGGCCGCATTCGACGACGAGCCGGCGGCGGCGATCGGTCCCGGCATCGGCCGTTGCTGCTTCAAGGTGGGGTCCGAGGTGCTCGCCGAGTTCGCCGACGTCGACGGCGCCGCCGACGGGCGGATGCTCGACCTCCGCCTGGTCGCCGCGGCGCGCCTGCGCGCCGCGGGCGTCGAGCACGTCGAGCACGTCGACCTCTGCACGTCCTGCCGCCAGGACCTGTTCTTCTCCCACCGCCGCGACGCCGGCGTCACCGGCCGCCAGTGCGGCATCGTCTGGCGCACGTGACACGTCAGTTCACCGATCTCGACTCGGCGCGCGTGGCCGCCAACCTCGACCGCGTGCGCGAGCGGATCGCCGCGGCCGGTCGCGACCCCGGCGAGGTCGAGCTGCTCGCCGCGATCAAGTACGTGCCGCTCGGCGAGCTGCCGAAGCTCGCCGAGGCCGGGGTGGAGCTCGTTGGCGAGAACCGCGCCCAGGACCTCGTCGCCAAGCAGCGCGACTACGGCGAGCTGTTCGAGTGGGACTTCATCGGCGCGCTCCAGAGCCGCAAGGTAAAGGACATCGCGCCGGTCACGCGGCTGATCCACTCGGTCGCCTCGGAATCCGCGCTCGCGCAGCTCGCCAGGCATCCGGCGCGCGAGGTGCTGGTCCAGGTCAACGTGGCGGGGGAGGACGGCAAGGCAGGCATCGCGCCGAGCGACCTCGCCGCCTTCCTCGAGCGGTGCCCGGTTCCCGTCGGCGGCTTGATGACGATGCCGCCCTTCGTCGAGCGCGCCGAGGACAACCGCCGCCACTTCGCTCGACTCGCCGAGCTCGCCGCAGAGCACGGCCTCGCCCGCCTGTCGATGGGCACGTCGCAGGACTACGAAATCGCCGTCCAGGAGGGCGCCACGATCGTCCGCCTGGGATCCACCCTTTATGGGTGAGCGCGGGCGGAGGGCGCAGCCGGACGGGTCCCACAAGTCGTACCGCAGCTAGCCGGAGCGAGTCCGGCGAGTACCGCAGCTATGACTCTCCAGGAAGTCGCCGATCGCGCGCGAGAGCCGCGCGCCCTGCCAGGCCAGTGGCGTGTCGCCGGGGTCCTCGACGGCGAGCTCGGCGTGCGGCAGCCGCCGCGCGTACTCCTCGGCCGTCGCGAGCGGGTGGCCGGGATCGGCCTCGTCGCGTGTCCCGACGACCAGCACCGGGATGTCGATGCGCTCGAGCTCGTCCAACCCGGCGAAGGGCTGCGAGCGCGGCACGACGCGCAGCGCGCGCGCCACAGCGCCCAGGTCGCGATGGCGCTCGATGCGCTGGCGCGTAGCCAGCCGCGCCGGCTCGCGCCAGCGCGCGGGCAGCTCGTTCGCTCCCGAGGCGTCGACGAACGCCTCGACGTCGCCGGTCTCCAGCGCGGCGGCGAGCCGATCCCAGTGCGCCAGGTCGTCGGCCCCGAGCTGCCCGGGCTCGCGATAGGCCGGGGTAATCAGGACGAGCGCCGAGACCCGGCCCGGCCGGTCCAGCGCCAGCCGAACCGCGGTCCCGGCGCCCATCGAGCTGCCCGCGATCGGCACCCGCTCGAGGTCGTGGGCGTCCAGCACCGCCTCCAGGTCGCCGGCCAGATCCACGTACTCGTACGCATCCGGGTCCGGGGAGGGGCTCGACTCGCCGTGGCCCCGGGCGTCGTAGGAGACCAGCCGCCGACCGCGACCGAGCAGGTGGCGCGATCCCTGGACGACGTTGCGGCGCGTCGCGGTCAGGCCGTGGACGAGGACGACCGGCTCGCCGTCGCCGGCCGCCTCGCCGGCGAGCGTGACGCCGTCGCGGCGCTCGACGCCGAAGGGGACCGGTTCTCTACGGGGCTCTGCGGGCATCTGAAGGCAGGTTCCTACTCGATAACGTGTAAACGCACGGCCGCAAGGGTTTTCGGCCGACTGCTCGAAAAGACACCGAGCGATGGCTCTCAGCGACACATGGCACCGCACGCTCGTCTACTTCGGCCTCGCCGAGGAGGACGACCCCCGCTACGAGGTCGTGCAGGACCACGAGCCCGAGGCCGAGCTCGAGGACCGCTACCGCGAGCGGCCGAACGTCCGCAGGCTCCAGCGCAAGCGCCGCGACGACTTCGACGACATCTTCGCTGACGACTCGCCGCGCGACTCCGGGCGCGAGACGCGCGTCCTGCGCTCGGTCGGCGGCAATGGGGCACGCGAGCTCGACCTCCAGGTCCACCTGGTCGTCCCGAAGAACTTCAACGACGCCCAGCAGATCGCCGACCGCTACAAGGACGACGTCCCGGTCATCCTCAACCTCCAGCAGAGCGACCCGGACCTCTCGAAGCGGCTGATCGACTTCTCCTCAGGCCTCACCTACGCGCTCGACGGCGGTATGCAGCGGATCGCCGACAAGGTCTTCCTGCTCACGCCGCGCAACGTCGACGTCTCCGCCGAGGAGCGGGCCCGCTTGATCGAGAAGGGCTTCTTCAACCAGTCCTGACCCCTTGGCGGGCTAGAGTTGCCCGCCTCATGAAGATCGGCTTCCTAGGCGCGGGCAGCATGGCGACGGCGCTGGCGCGCGGGCTCGGCGAGCCGGCGCTTGCCTTCGACGTGCAGGAGGATCGCGCCGCCGCGCTGGCCGAGTCGGTGAAGGGCGAGGCGGTCGGCTCGGCCCACGAGCTCGCGGAGCGTGCGGACGTCGTCGTCCTGGCGCACAAGCCGGCGCACCTCGAGGACGCCTCGGAGGGCGTCGCCGGCACGGCGAAGGCGGTCGCGTCGATCGTCGCCGCCACGCCGATCAGCCGGCTCGAGCAGGTGTACCCCGACGTCCCGGTCTACCGCTTCATCCCGAACATCCCGGTCGAGGTCGGGCGCGGCGTCTTCTGCTACGTCGCGGGCACGCACGCCGAGCGGGGCCCGCAGCAGGAGCTGCTGCAGCTCTTCGGCCGCGCCGGTGCCGTGATCGAGCTCGACGAGCCGCTGCTCGAGCCGGCCACGGCGCTGATGAGCTGCGGGCCGGCGTTCCTCGCGCTGATCGTCGAGGCACTCGCCGACGCCGGCTCGCGCCACGGGCTCGACCCCGACCAGGCCCGGCGCCTTGTGGTCGAGACGATGGCCGGCAGCGCCGCCTACCTCGACGCCAACGGGCTCGACGCGGAGGAGCTGCGCGGTCGCGTCGCCACGCCCGGCGGCCTGACCGAGAAGGGGCTGCGTCTGCTCGAGGAGCGCGGCCTGCGCGACGCCCTCGACGGCGCGGTCGACCTCGTCGTGGAGGCGAGCCGGCGGTGACGCTGATCGCCCTCACGCGCGACGACGTCGCCGCCTACGTCGAGACGCTCGCGCTCGTCTACCTGGTGCTGATCTTCATCCGGATCGTCATCTCGTGGATCCCGCGGATGCCCTACAACCGCTGGCTGAACGTCTTCCTGACCTTCGTCACCGACGTCACGGATCCGTACCTCAACCTCTTTCGCCGCTTCATCCCGCCGCTGCGCGTGGGGCCCGGTGCGCTCGACCTCAGTCCGATCATCGGCACGTTCGTGCTGCTGATCGTCAGCGGCCTGGTCGCCGGCCTGATCAGGGGCTGAGCTTGGCTGCCGGCTCGCGCGCCGCCGCCGGCTGGGGACGGCTGCTTGCGGTGGTGGCGGTCGTGATCGCACTCGACCAGCTGACGAAGCGCCTCGTCGTCGCGAGCGTCGAGCGCGGCGACTCCGTCAACGTCTTTCTCGGCCTCGACATCACGAACACCCGCAACAGCGGCGTCGCGTTCGGCGCTCTCCAGGACAGCGGCACGATCGTCGCGCTGCTCGTCGGCTGCGCGCTGGTGGCGCTCGTCGGCTATTTCGCCGTCAACGCCGGCCGGCCGTGGCTGTGGGCGCCGGCGGGCCTGCTGCTCGGCGGGGCACTCGGCAACCTGATCGACAGGATCGCCGAGGGGGCGGTGATCGACTTCATCGACCCGATCGCCTGGCCCGCGTTCAACGTCGCAGACGCCTGCATCGTGGTCGGCGTGCTGGGCCTGCTCTATGTCGTCGAGTTAGGGCCGGGCGAACGGCGGCCCGCGGCGGAATGACCGCCGCGCCACGCATCGCCTACGAGGACGAGCACCTGCTGGTCATCGACAAGCCGGCGGGGGTCGTGGTGCATCCGGGTGCCGGCGTCAGCGACGGCACGCTGGTCCAGCAGCTCGCCGGCCGGGTCGCCGGCGGACCGGACCCCGACCGCCCGGGCGTGGTCCATCGCCTCGACCGCGACACCTCCGGCCTGCTCGTCCTCGCTCGCTCGGACGAGGTTCACACCGCTCTTCAAGCCGCGATCCGCGACCGGGCGGTGGAGCGCGAGTACCTCGCACTGGTGTCGGGGCGTCCGGGGTCGCGGACCGGGACGATCGACGCACCGATCGGTCGCGACCGCGCCAACCGGACGCTGATGTCCACGCGCACCGACAGGCCGCGCCACGCGGTGACCCACTTCGAGGTGCTCGAGGAGCTGCCGCGCCACGCGCTGCTGCGGGTGACGCTCGAGACCGGGCGCACGCATCAGATTCGCGCTCACATGGCGGCGATCGGCCACCCGGTCTGCGGTGATCCGGCCTACGGCGGACGCGCCTGCGGTCGCGAGCTGGGGCTGACGCGTCAGTTCCTGCACAGCGCGCGGCTGGTGTTTAGCCATCCCGTGACGCGGGAACGGGTCGAGTGCGAGTCCAAACCACCCGCCGACCTGCGTAGTGCGCTTGATGCGGTTAGGCGGGGCTCAGCTTCCGGAGGGCCAGCTGGGAGCTGACATCGGGGCGGGACGGCCTGAGGGTCGTCCCGCTTCGCTTTGGTGAGTGAGGTCGGGGGGCTCGCGCCCCCCGGGC
>DATABV010000070.1:0-3271 GCA_036259395.1 Thermoleophilaceae bacterium
ATCGAGCGACTCGGCCACGGCGAGGTAGGCGTCGACGGCGTCCTCGACGTAGAGGAAGTCCCGCTCGGGCGAGCCGTCCGAGCGGATCACCGGCCGGTCGCCGTCGGCCAGCGCCCGTGCGCTGTCGGGCACGATGCGCGACCAGTTGAGGTCTCCGCCGCCGTAGACGTTCGCGAGCCGCGTGACCGCCACTGGCATCCCGTACGTCGACGCGAAGCTGCGCGCGATCATGTCGGTGCAGGCCTTCGAGACGTCGTAGGGGAACGTCGGCTGGAGGGCGAAGTCCTCGCGATAGGGCAGCTCGTCGTGTGAGCCGTAGGCCTTGTCCGACGATGCGACGACGATCCGAGCGACCGGACCGCCTGTCGCGGCCGCGGCGCGGCAGGCCTCGAGCAGCACGTAGGTCCCGCGCACGTTGGCCTCGAACGTCGACAGCGGCGAGCGGTTCGCGGTGCCGACGATCGTCTGGGCGGCGAGGTGGAAGACGGCGTCGACGTGGTGCTCCTCGAGCACGCGCGTCATCGCCGCGTAGTCCTGGACGTCGGCGGCGACGACCACGCAGCGCTCTTCGATGCCGTCCGTGCGAAAGCGCGCGTCGGGCTCGAAGTCGCGCCGCGGGACGACGACACGTGCGCCGTCGTCAAGCAGCCGCTCGGCGAGCCAGCCGCCGATGAACCCTTGAGCGCCCGTCACGAGGACGGTCGACTCCGCCGGGTTCCAGGTCACTGCGGAGCCGCGGCGACTAGCCGCCGGCGACGGCCGGCAGGATGGTCACCTCGTCGCCGTCGTCGACGGCCGTGTCGAGGCCATCCAGGAAGCGGATGTCCTCCCCGCCGACGTAGACGTTGACGAAGCGGCGCAGTCCGCCATCCTCGGCGATGCGGTCGCGCAGGCCGTCGAAGCGGTCGTAGAGGCCGTCGAGGACCTCGCCGACCGTCGTCGCCTCGTCGACGGCCGTCTCGGCCTCGCCGCCGGTGACGCTGCGCAGTTGCGTTGGGATCTTGACCGTGACGCTCATATCGCGCGGCGAGTCTACAGCCGCTAGGCGATGGCTTCGACGCCCGCCGCGCTGGCGAACGACTCGGCCGTCGGATCGACGTCGATCGTCTCGAAGCTGCCGCGCACCGCGTCGAGGGTCTTCAGGCCCTCACCGGTGATCACCAGCACGACGCGCTCGTCGCGCCCGATCTCGCCGCGCTCGGCGAGCTTCGCGAGCGTCGCGGTCGTGACGCCGCCCGCAGTCTCGGTGAAGATTCCGGTCGTCTCGGCGAGCAGCCTGATTCCCGCGCGGATCTCGTCGTCGGTCACAGCGTCGATGCCGCCCTCGGTGCGGCGGGCCAGGTCGAGCGCGTATGGGCCGTCGGCCGGGTTGCCGATCGCCAGCGACTTGGCGATCGTCTCCGGCTTCACCGGCGCGCAGAAGTCGCGTCCGGCCTCGTAGGCCTGGGCGACCGGCGAGCAGCCCTCCGCCTGACCCCCATTGAAATGCGGCAGCTCCCCGTCCACAAGCCCAATCTCGCGCCACTCTTCGAAGCCGCGCGCGATCTTCGTGAACAGCGAGCCGGAGGCGACCGGCACGACGACGCGGTCCGGCAGCTCCCAGCCGAGCTGCTCGGCGATCTCGTAGCCGACCGTCTTCGAACCCTCGGAGTAGTACGGCCTCATGTTGACGTTCACGAACGCCCAGTCGCGCTCGCCCGAGAGCTCGGTGCAGAGCCGGTTGACGTCGTCGTAGTTGCCGTTGACAGCTACGAGGTTGGTGCCGTAGACCCCGGTCGCGAGGATCTTCTGCTCCTCGAGGTCGGCCGGGACGAAGACGTAGGACTCGAGCCCCGCCGCCGCGGCGTGGGCGGCGACCGCGTTGGCCAGGTTGCCCGTCGACGCGCATGCGACGACCTCGTAGCCGAGCTCCTGCGCCTTCGCGAGCGCGACCGTCACGACGCGGTCCTTGAACGAGTGCGTCGGGTTGGCGGCGTCGTTCTTGACCCAGACCTCGCCGAGGCCGAGACGCTCGGCGAGCCGGTCGGCGCGCAGCAGCGGCGTGACGCCGGCGGCGAGCGCCGTGCGCGGCTGCGACTCGAACGGCAGGAAGTCCGAGTAGCGCCAGATCGACTGTGGTCCGGCCTGGATCTTGCGCCGCGTCGAGGCGGCGTCGAGGTCGGAGAAGTCGTAGGCCACCTCGAGCGGCCCGAAGCAGTCGTCGCAGACGTAACGCGCCTCGAGCGGATAGGTGGTTCCGCACTCCTTGCACTTCAGCGCTTCTAGAGCCATGCCCTGGGTCCCTTCATGTCGAAAGCCTCCGCCGCGTTGCTCGTGACGGAGGCCTCTGAAGGGCTTCGCCACATCTTTCAGACCCGTGGGCCTGATGGACTTGGCACCTTTCCTCGCGACCGGTGGTCGTCTGGATGGTTGCCGGGGTTTCGTAGGGCCATTTCCCTCCACCCCTCTGGATGCGTGCGGCTATGTCAGTGCAAGGAGGATAGCGATCGCGAGGACGGATGCAAGGCTCGGGGTAGGCTCAGTCGGAGCCATGCCGAGCATTCCCAGGCCGCGCCTGCGGCGAACGCCGCGCATCGGACCCGACTCCGGGCCGTCGGCCGCTGCCTCCGAGCCGAACGTGGAGATCGTCGAGTGGAGCGGCGCCGCGGCCGTCGACGCCCCGGCCCGGCCGCTGCGCTGGATCAACATCGAACGCCCCGGCCCGGTCGACCGCGCCTGGCTGCAGGAGCACTTCGACTTCCATCCGCTCGACTACGAGGACGTCGCCTCGCGCAACCAGCGACCGAAGATCGACGAGTACCCCGACTACCTGTTCATCGTCCTGCACTTCCCGGTCTACGACAAGTCGGTCGGCCGGCTGAACACCGCCGAGCTCGACATGTTCGTCGGCCCCGACTTCCTGATCACGCTGCCGAACCGGCCGATCCCGCCGGTCGAGTACCTCTTCGAGCGCTGCCGCAGCTCCGACGAGATGCTCGAGCAGCTGCTCTCCAAGGGCCCCGGCTACCTGCTCTACAAGATCGTCGACGACTCGTTCGACTACTGCTTCCCGATGCTGCGCAAGATGGGCAACAAGCTCGAGCAGGTCGAGGAGGACATCTTCCTCGGGCGCTCCGAGGAGCTCGTGCGCGACATCTCCAACGTCAAGCAGGAGATCATCAACTTCCGCAAGATCATCCGGCCGCAGCGCTCGACGCTGCGCGACCTCGAGCGGACCAAGCAGCGCTACATGGCCGCCGACCTCGACGTCTACTTCGACGACATCCAGGAC
>DATABV010000071.1:0-2273 GCA_036259395.1 Thermoleophilaceae bacterium
CCGAGCAGGCGGCCGCCGGAGCCTTCGCCAACGCCGGACAGATCTGCACCTCGGTCGAGCGGGTCTACGTCCACGAGCAGCTCGCCGAGCCGTTCCTGGCGGCGCTGACCGACCGCGCCCGCTCGATCGCGGTCGGGCCCGGCCTCGATCCGCGCAGCGAGATGGGGCCGCTGATCGACGAGCGTCAGCTCGAGCTGGTCCAGGCGCACGTGGCCGAGGCGGTCGCGGCCGGCGCGCGGGTCCTCGCCGGCGGCGAGCGGCTCGACCGCGCCGGCTCCTTCTTCGCGCCGACTGTCCTCGCCGACGTCGACGGCGCAATGCGGATCATGCGCGAGGAGACCTTCGGGCCGGTGGCGCCGGTGCAGGTCGTCGACTCGTTCGACGCAGCGCTCGCCGAGGCCGACGCGACCGACTACGGCCTCGCCGCGACCGTGCTGACCCCGTCGCAGGCCAACGCCCAGCGCGCCTGGCGCGAGCTGCGCGCCGGCACGGTCAAGGTCAACGCCGTCTGGGGCGGCGCCCCCGGCGGCAGCGCGCAGCCGCGCGGCCAGAGCGGCAACGGCTTCGGCTACGGCCCGGAGCTGCTCGATGAGCTGACGCTGACGAAGGTCGTCCACATCGAGCCGCCGCCCGGCTGAAGGTCAGTCGACCCGCGAGCCCATCAGTGCGCGGAGCTTCGGCCGGTCATGGGTCGCGTGGATGCGGCGGACGGTGCCGGAGCGGGAGCGCATGACGAGCGACTCCGTGGTGGCGCCCTCGGCGGTGAAGCGGACGCCGGCGAGCATGTCGCCGTCGGTGACGCCGGTGGCGGAGAAGAAGACGTCGTCGCCGGCGACGAGGCGGTCGGTGTCGAGCACCTCCGAGAGGTCGTAGCCGGCGTCGGTGGCGGCCTGGCGCTCGGCGTCGTCGCGCGGCCAGAGACGGCCGACGATCTTGCCGCCGATGCACTTGATCGCTGCGGCGGAGAGGACGCCCTCGGGCGTGCCGCCGATCCCCCAGAGCAGATCGACCGACGAGCCCTGCGTGACGGCGGTCAGCGAGGCCGAGACGTCGCCGTGCGGGATGAAGCGGATGCGCGCGCCGGCGTCGCGGATCTCGCGCACCGCGTCCTCGTGACGCGGGCGGTCGAGCATGATCACCATCACGTCGCCGATCGGGGTGCCCTTCTCCTTGGCGATCAGGGCGAGCGTCTCGCCGAGCGGACGGTCGAGGTCGAGCAGGTGGGCGAGCTCCTTCGAGGTCGCCATCTTCTCCATGTAGACGCAAGGCCCGGGGTCGAACATCGTCCCGCGCTCGGCGAGCGCGATCACCGCCAGCGAGCTCGGCAGGCCCATCGCGCAGAGCTCGGTCCCCTCGAGCGGGTCGACGGCGATGTCGACGTGCGGCGGCGAGCCGTCGCCGATCCGCTCGCCGTTGTAGAGCATCGGCGCCTCGTCCTTCTCGCCCTCGCCGATCACGACGGTGCCGTCCATGCCGACGGTGTCGAGCATCAGGCGCATCGCGTCGACCGCGGCGCCGTCGGCGGACTCCTTCTGACCGCGGCCGGACCAGCGCGAGGCGGCGATCGCGGCGTACTCGGTCGTCCGCACCAGCTCGAGCGCGAGGTTGCGGTCCGGCTTCGGGGCGTCGTTCATCGGCGAGACCCTAAGCGAAAGCGGCAGTCCGAAGCGGTGCTCGCCGGCCGGCGATCGGCGCTGGTTACGCTTCCGGCGGTGGAGTACGCCGAGGCACTCGCGGAGGCACGCGAGCGGACGCTGGCGCTGGTCGCGCCGGTGGCCGAGCACGACCTCGACCGTGTCCACTCGCCGCTGATGTCCCCGCTCGCCTGGGACCTCGGGCACATCGCGGCGTTCGAGGACCTCTGGCTGTGCGTCCGGGCCGGCGGCCTCGAGCCGCTGCGGCCAGAGCTGATGGCCGTCTACGACGCGAGCGAGACGCCGCGCGCGCAGCGGGGCGAAATTCCCTACCTGCGTCGTGACGACGCGCTCGAGTTCATGGCCCAGGTTCGCGCCCGGGCGCTGGAGGTGCTCGAGAAGGCAGACCTCTCCCCCGGCTCGGACCGGTTGAACGCGAACGGCTTCGTCTGGGACCTGCTGATCCAGCACGAGCACCAGCACAACGAGACGATGCTGCAGACGCTGGCACTCGCCGAGCCGGGCGTCTTCGATCGCACCGCCGTCGAGGGAAGCCAGCTCGGATCAGCCCCCGAGGCCCACGGCGGGCCGATTCCGGCGCCATCTCCGCCGCGATCAGCCCAAGTTGTCGCGGACGGC
>DATABV010000072.1:0-22468 GCA_036259395.1 Thermoleophilaceae bacterium
CACGAGCCTCGAGCGCCAGGTCGGCGACGAGGGGCAGACGGAGTTCGGCGAGCTGCTGCCGTCGGACCGGCCGCCGCCCGACGAGGAGGTCGAGATCGCGCTGACCGAGCAGAGCCTGCGGCGCGCGGTCGCCCAGCTGCCGGACAACGAGCGCCAGGTGCTGCGGCTGCGCTACGGGATCGACGGCGCGGAGCCGGTCGCCTTGCGAGAGGCCGGGCGGCGGCTCGGCGTGTCGTCGGAGAGCGTGCGCAACCTCGAGAAGGCCGCGCTGCGCCACCTCGCCGAGAACCGCGAGGTCGCGGCGCTCGGCCAGGCCGCCGCCTGAGCGGGTCGCGGCTGCGCTAGCTTCGCCGCGTGCGGGCGACGACGGCGATGGGCTGCCTGGCGGCGGCGGCTCTCTCGATTTTCGTGGTCGCCCCGGCGCCTGCGTACGACGCGTGGGCGTGGCTGCTGTGGGGGCGGGAAGTCGCCGGTGGGGCGCTCCACACCGCCGAGGGGCCGGCGTTCAAGCCGCTGCCGGTGGCGGTGTGCGCGCTGCTGTCGGCGTTCGGTGACGCGGCGGCGCTGCTCTGGGTGATCGTCGCGCGCACCGGCGCGCTGCTGGCTGTCGTACTGGCGTTCCGCTTGGGGTGGCGGCTGATGGGCGAGGCGTTGGGCGCCGGCGGCGCTGGCCGCTCGCCTCTGGTGGGCGGTCTGCTCGCCGCGGCCGGGGTGGCGCTCTGCGGCTCGTTCCTCGGCTATGCGGCTGAGGGAGTGGTGACCGGCTGGCTGGTGGCGCTCGGGTTGGCCGGGCTGGAGGCGTGGCGCGCGGGTCGTCCGCGCGCGGCGCTCGCCTGCGCCGTCGCCTGCTGCCTGCTGCACGTCGAGGCGTGGCCTTTCGCGGCGGCGTTCGGGCTGTTCGCCTGGTTGCGCCGGCCGAGCGATCGCCCGCTGCTGGCGGTCGCGGCGATCGCCGTGCCGGCGCTGTGGATCGTCCCCGAGTGGATCGGCTCAGGTGATCCACTGCGCTCAGGCGCTCGCGCACGCATTCCGAACCCGGGACAGCCGGCGCTCGCGGACGTGCCGGCGCTGGCGTCGCTGGAGCAGTCGGCGCGGCTGCTGCTGTGGCCGCTGTGGATCGGAATCGCGGCGCTGGCGTTGGCTGCCTGGCGGCCGAGTCCTGGCGGTGGCCTGCCGCCACGCGCCTGGTCCGCCCTCGGTGAAGGGCTCGGAGGCGCCGCGGCGCTCGCGGCGATCGGGACGGCCTGGGTCCTCCTGGTCGCCTTGATGGCGCAGTTCGGCGGCTTCTCAGGCGAGCCGCGCTACGCAACCCCGGGCGTCGCGCTGATCGCGATCGCCGCTGCGGTCGGCCTGGCTAGCGGTATCGCCGCGATCTCGCGGCGCGCGTTCGGCCGCGCTTGGATCGCCGCCGCCGTGTTGGGATCGGCGCTCCTCGTCGCCGGCATCGCGCGCCTCGACCAGCTGTCCGCCGTGCCGGCGGCGCAGGCGCACCAATGGCGGCTGGCGAACGACCTGAGCGAGGCAGTCGAGGCCGCGGGAGGTCGCGACGCGGTGCTGAGCTGCGGCATCCCTTACGTAGGACCGCTGCGCGGGCCGCTACTAGCCCATCGGCTCGACGTCGCGAAGGAGGTCGTGGAGCCCGACCTGCCTCCTCGACCGCCCGCGGTGGTCTTCCGCTCGCCGCGAAGGGCCGGAGCCAGGGTGACTCCGGCAGCGCGTCCCGTGTTCCGCCAGATCGCCGTCGTGGGCGACTGGCAGGTCGCTCGGGCCTGCAGAGTTAGGAAGCCCTAACATGCCCAACCGCTTTGCCCTGGCGGCCTCCCCTCATCACGATCCTGCTCGCCGTCGCGCTCGCCGGCTGTGGCGGCGCTGACGCCAACGAGGAGATCCCCGACCCGGAGCGCGAGCCAGCGACCGAGGCCGGCAAGGCGCGCCATTTCGACGTCGCGCGGATCGCGACCGGCCTCAATCGCCCGACCTTCGTCGGCGCCGCGCCCGGTGACACCGGAGCGCTGTGGGTGCTCGAGCAGCCGGGACGGGTGGTCCGGCTCGGGCCGGATGGCGGTCGCCTGGTCGCGCTCGATATCTCCGATGAGGTGAAGGTCGGCGGCGAGCAGGGCCTGCTCGGCATCGCCTTCCATCCCGACTTCGCGACCGACCGCCGCGTCTACCTCCACTGGAGTGACCCGCAGGGCGACACGCGCGTCGCCGAGCTGGAGGCGCGCGCCGATGGGACGATCGACGGCGGCGCGCGCCGCGCGTTGCTGCGCCTGGACCAGCCGGAGGAGAACCACAACGGCGGCCAGCTCGCGTTCGGTCCGGACGGCCGCCTCTACCTTGGGCTCGGCGACGGCGGCGGGTCGTTCGACCCGAACGAGACCGCCCAGGACCTCGACTCGCCGCTCGGCAAGGTCGCGTCGCTCGACGTGGACGCCCCCCGGCCGCGCTGGCGCACGGAGCTGTACGGGCTGCGCAACCCGTGGCGCTTCTCGTTCGACCCGGCGCTCGGCGAGCTGTTGGTCGCCGACGTCGGCCAGGACGAGACCGAGGAGATCAACCGGGTGCTGGTCGAGCCCGACGAGCCGCCGAAGAACCTCGGCTGGAGCGCCTTCGAGGGCACCTTCCGGATTCACGAGACGCACGAGCTCGACACCCGCGGCGAGCTGATCTGGCCCGTCGCGACCTACAGCCACGACGACGGCTGCTCGGTCACCGGCGGGTTCGTCTACCGGGGCACCGCCCTGCCGCGCCTATCGGGCCGTTACGTCTACGGCGACTTCTGCAGCGGCTCCCTCTGGACGTTGAAGCCGACCCCCGACGCCTTCGCCGAGGACGTCCGCCGCGAGCAGGCCGCCGTCCCGCAGCTCACCCACATCGGCGAGGACTCCGAGGGCCGGATCGTCTTCGCGTCGGCGACCGGCGCGCTCTACCGCGCCGCACCGCCGCCGCGCTGAGCCGAGCGCGGGTCGCCGGCGGCTGGGTCGCCGGCGACCGCTTCGCTCGTCATCGGCCTGCTAGCCGGCGGCCCGGCGCAGCGCGCCGCCCCCGGTCAGCAGCGACAGGCCGATCAGCGCCAGGACGGCGATGGCGAGCCCCGTCATCGGCAGCTCGCCGCTCGCCATGTCGCCGGCCACGTCGCCGGCTGCGACCGGGATGGTCGAGCCGGCCGGCGCCGAAGCGCCGTCGGGCAGCGTGCCGCCGTCCGGGAGCGAGTCGCCGTCCGGCGCCGAGCCCCCGTCCGGCGCCGACCCGCCGTCCGGGCCCGCCCCCGGAGAGGGGACGGCGACCGGATCGCGATCCGGGGCTCGGTCGACCGCCGGGACGGTTCCGGCCCCGAGGACGTCCCCTGGCGCCGGCGAGCCGTTCCGCGACCCGGCACCGGGCGCGGGATCGTCGACCGGGTCCGGGACCGCCGAGGCGGTCGCTCCGTCGTTCCCCCGACTGGCGATTCGGAGCGGCGCACCAGCCGCCGCGCCGCCGACCGCGAGGCCACCACCGCCGTCGCCAACCGTCTGCGAACCGGCCCCGGCGCCGGGATCCGACCCAGCGTCGTCGTCACCAGTGCTCAGCACTCGGATTGGCGCTGCCGCGCGGACCGGCGCCACCTGCGCACCGCCGGCCGAGTCCCTGGCGGTCTGCTCGGTCCCGCTGCTCGTCCCTTGCGTCGAACCGCTGGCGTTGTCGCCGTCGCTCAGGACGCGTACCGGTGCATCGGCATCGACAGCGCCCACCTGGGCACCGCCGGTCGAGTCGTCGACGTCCTGCGCCGTCGTCGACGATCCGTCGCCGGCGGCGGTGTCGTCGCCGTCGCTCAGCACTCGAACGGGTGCGTCGGCGTCGACCGAGCCGACCTGGCCGGTCACGGCCGAGTCGCTCGTGTCCTGCGGTGCGGCCGTCGACCCGCCTCCGTCGGCAGCGGCGTTGTCGCCGTGGCTGAGGACGCGGACCGGCGCGTCCACGTCGACGGCGCCGACCTGGCCCGTCGCCGTGGAGTCCCCGGTCTCCTGCGGTGCGGCCGTCACGCCTGCCGGCGCGGCGTTGTCGCCGTCGCTGAGGACCCTCACGGGCACGTCGGCCTGGACCGCGCCGACCTGGGCTGCGCCCGTCGAGTCGCCTATCTGTTGCCCGGGGTCGCCCGTCTGGGCAGCCGCGGGCGCTGTATGGAGCGCCAGTGCGAGCAGGCTCGCACCCAGCGCCATCGCGCTGCGTCTCATTGTGTGCTCCTTCCGTTGGATCGAACTGCGGCGAGCGCGCGAAGGCGCCGCCTCGCGTGGTGACGCCGCCCGGCTAGCCGGGCCGCTCGATCCGAACGCGGAACGCCGCCGCCCCCCAGCGGGTCGGCGACATCTGGAGAAGGCGCGAGGTGAAGCGGGGGACAAGGGTCAGCAGGGCGACGAGCAGTCCGAGCCCGATCAGCGCGATGCCGCCCGGCCCGCCGAGCAGCCCCTCGCCGCCGGGCCCGAAGGGCACCTGGTCGCCGTCGCCGTCGTCGCCGAAGGCCGAGGTCGAGGAGGCGTCCGCGCGAGCCAGCTCGCCGGCCGCGATCGCCGGGAGGGTCAGCGTCCCGAGGCCGGCGCTTGCCGTGAGCGCGTCGACGGCGTCGTGGGCGATACCGCCCGTAGCCGAGTCTCCGGACCGCGGGCTCGCCTCGCGATCGATTCGTCCGATGTCGCGTCGGGGCGTGCCGTCGGCTCGATCGCCGTGGCCGGCGCCACCCGTGCGCGGCTGTGCCGCACTACCGCCATGCCGGACGCCGGTCGAGACACCGGCCGGCGCTCCGCCGGTGGCGGCCGCCGCCACGGGCGTCCGCACGGCATCGGCCGCCGGTCGGATCGGCTCCACCGCCGCCACCCGCTCCACCGTCTCGCGAACCGGCTGCGTGACCGCCTCGACCGTCGAGCGGACCGGCCTGGCCGCCCGCACCGTGTCGACCGTCGCCTGGACCGGTGCGGTCGTGCGCTCGACGGTCTGCTGGACGACCGGCGCCGCCGCCTGGACCTGATCGTCGACCGCCTGGGTCACCGGCGCGGCCACCTTCGTTACCGGTTGCGTCAGGCCCTCGACCGGCCCGGCCGCCGCGCTCGCGGGCGTCGCCGCCATCCCGAGCACGAGCACCAGCGTCACGCGCCATCGGTGCCGATAGCGACGAGGTCGGGCGAACGTGACTCGATACAGCGATCCCATCTAGGGAACTGGCTGCCCGATCCCGGGTCTACGGCCGTCGAAGTGGCCGAACTGCGGAGGCTTCGGCTCGGAGCCTGTGCATCATGCGTTGTAACGGCGGGCGCGCCTACGTAACGGCCAGGCGACGGCTGCGCCACCACTCGCGGATGAGGATCTGGATGGTGGCGGTGGCGGGGATGGCGAGCAGCGCGCCGAGGACGCCGAGGAGGGTGGCGCCGGCCATCACGGACAGGATCACGAGGGCGGGGCTCATGTCGACGGCCTTGCGGTAGACGAGCGGACCGAGGACGTGGGTCTCGGTCTGCTGGTAGAAGAGCCAGAAGACAGCCCAGATCGCGACGATCTCGGGGCCCTCGAAGGCGGCTACGACGGCGATCACGGCGGCGCCGATCGTCGAGCCGACGAGCGGCAGGATCGCGAAGAAGGCCATCTGGACGGCGAGCGGGACGGCGTAGGGGATTCCGAGCACCGTCATGACCAGGAACGACACGACGCCTGCCAGCGCGGCGACGGCGAACACGCCGGCGACGTAGCCGCCGACCGCCGACGACGTCTCCGCGGCGACGCGGCGGGCCTTGGCCTCGTCGGGCGCGACCTCGCGGTAGACGAAGCCGAGCAGACGCGGCGCGTCGAGCAGCAGCAGGAATGCGATCGCGAGGATCGCGATCAGCTCCACGACCCGCTCGATCGCGGCGACAGTGACGGTCTCGAGCTCGCTCAGCGCGCCGCCGAGGATCGACGGCAGGTTGCGCGCCTCGCCCTCCAGATGGGCGACGATCCCGTACTCCCGGTCCCAGCGCTCGATCAGGCCGGAGTCCTGGACATCGCGAACGTAGCCGGGCACCGCGCGCAGGAACGCGGTGAACTCCGTGATCAGCGGCGGCAGCACCAGCAGGCCGATCCCGACCATGACCGTCGCCAGCACGACGTAGACGACCAGGATCGCCAGCGCGCGCGGCAGCCCCAGCCGGCGCTGGAGCAGGTTCACGGGCGCGCTCAGCGCGACGGCGAGGAAGATCGCCAGGATCGCCAGCAGGAGCACGTCGCGCAGCAGCCAGGCGACGTAGATCAGGCCGACGATCCCCGCCGTCGTCAGCACCGTGCGCGCCGTCTGGCTGACGCCGATCGTCCGCCGCGCCGGCTCGCCGCCCGCTGTCGCGTCCATCCACGGCTACTACGCCGCACCTTCCGGCTTCCCTCCTGCAGGACTCCGGTCAACCCCCCGATTTCTCGGCGGCGGCGCGCGGCCTTGCTACTTTCGAGCGCCTGCCCGGCCGTCTCCGACTCGCGAGGTCCATATGTCTCTCCTGCTCGCGCGCCTCGCGCGCACGATCACCCATCACTGGAAGCGCAGCGCGCTAGCCGCAGTCGTCGCCGTCGTCCTGCTCGGGGCGGCCGCCGGCGCGGGCGGTCAGGCGGCCGACGACTTCAACGTCCCAGGGACCGAGTCGCAGCAGGCGCTCGACCTCTTCCGCGAGCACAGCCCGACGTTTGCCGGTGCCGACTCGACGGTCGTCTTCAGCGTCGAGCAGGGCACGCTCGATGAGCCGGAGCGACGCGCCGCGATCGAGGAGGCGGTCGCCGAGGTCCGCGCGCTGCCCGGCGTCAAGGAGTTCGGCGACCCGTTCGCCGAGGGCGCGACGATGTCGGAGGACGGCCGGATCGCCGCGGTCGACGTCCGCTACGACGTCGAGCCCGACGACATCGAGCGCGAGGACGGCGAGGCGCTCGAGGAGGCCGCCCGGACGGCGGAGGCTGGCGGGGTCGACGTCTCTATGCGCGGCATCGTCGTCGACATCGCCTCGGAGCAGGAGGCGCCGGTCGGCGAGCTGATCGGCGTCGCGATCGCGATCGTGCTGCTGACGCTGCTGTTCCGCTCGCTCGCCGCCATGTTCGCGACGATCGTCGGCGCGCTGATCGGCGTGATGACCGGCCAGATGCTGCTCGCCGCGCTCGCCAAGCCGCTCGGGCTGCCGGAGTTCGCGCCGGTGATCGCGATGATGCTCGGCCTCGGCGCCGGGATCGACTACGCGCTGCTGATCATCGGCCGCTACCGCGAGCAGGCAGCCGCCGGCGACAGCACGCGCGATGCTGCCGCGAAGGCGGCCGGCACGTCTGGCGCGTCGGTCGTCGCCGCGGGCCTGATCGTGATGGTCGCGATCGCCGGGCTGCTGGTCGTCGGCATCCCGTTTATCGGCAAGCTCGGCGTCGCCGCGGCGCTTGCGGTCGGGGCCGTCGTCGTGTCGGCGCTGACGATCCTGCCGATCATGGTCGGGGCGCTCGCGCGCTGGCTGAAGCCGAAGAAGCCCGAGCACGTGCTGCCGTCGCGCTTCTTCTCCCGCTGGGGCGAGATCGTCAGCGGGCGGCCTTGGGTGGCGATCGGCGCCGCGGTCGCGCTGCTGCTGGTGCTCGCGTTCCCCGTGACGCAGCTGCGACTCGGCCAGCCCGACGACGGCAACCAGCCGACGGAGAAGACGCAGCGGATCGCCTACGACCTCCAGAGCGAGGCGTTCGGGCCCGGCTCGAACGGCCCGTTTCTGCTCGCGGTCGACGTGCCGCGGCACGGCGCCGACACGAACGCCCAACTAGGCCGGATCGAGGCTGCTGTGCGCGACACGCCCGGCGTGGCGAGCGTCGCGCCCACTCAGCTCAGTCAGGACGGCGAGATGGCGACGATCTTCGCGATCCCGACCACCGCGCCACAGGACGCGGCGACCAGCGACCTGCTCGAGCGGCTGCGCGAGCAGACGATCCCGGCGGCGACCGCCGGCACGCCGCTGAAGGTCTACGTGGGCGGGAACACGGCGACCTTCGAGGACCTCTCCGACAAGGTCGCCTCGCGGCTGCCGCTGTTCATCGCGGTCGTGATCGGCCTGTCGGTGCTGTTGCTGATCGCTGCGTTCCGATCGATCTGGGTCCCGCTCGCCTCGGCGGTCATGAACCTGCTGTCGATCGGCGCCGCCTACGGCGTGGTCACCGCCGTCTTCCAGGAGGGGGTCGGCGCCGGCCTGCTCGGCGTCGACAGCGGCGTGCCGATCGTCTCGTTCATCCCGGTGATGATGTTCGCGATCCTGTTCGGGCTGAGCATGGACTACAACGTCTTCCTGCTCTCGCGGATCCACGAGGCCTACAACGAGGGCGACGGGCCGCGCGCGAGCGTGATCCACGGCATGGGGCGGATCGGCAAGGTGATCCTGTTCGCCGGCCTGATCATGGCGGCGGTCTTCCTCGCCTTCGTCAGCCAGCCGGACATCATCGGCAAGATGATGGGACTCGGACTAGGCGTGGCGATCCTGATCGACGTCCTCGTCGTGCGGCTGGTGATCGCGCCGGCCGTCGTCACGCTGCTCGGCGACAGGGCGTGGTGGCTGCCCGGTTGGCTCGATCGGATCCTGCCGAACGTCTCGCTCGAGGGGCACCTCGTGCAGAGCCTCGACGGCAAGCAGGCCGACGGGGACAAGGCGACGGAAGAGGAGCGCCCGGTCGAGGCGCCGGTGGCCTGAGCGGCTACCGGCGCAGCAGCGCCATGACCTCGTCGTCGGATGTCTGGGTGAAGTCGTCGTACCAGGCGCCGACGCCGCCGAAGCGGCGCGGCTGCTCGAGGCAGACCAGCTCGCCGAGCTCGACGCGCAGGCGTCCGACCGCGCTCGCCGGGCAGACCGGGACGGCGGTGATCACGCGCGCCGCGCCGCGGTCGCGCAGGCCGCGGGCGGCGGCGACGGCCGTGACGCCGGTCGCGATGCCGTCGTCGACGAGGATCGCCGTCCTGCCGTCGACCTCGATCGGCGGCCGATTGCCGCGGTAGAGGCGCCGGCGACGCGCGAGCTCGACGGCCTCGCGCTCGACGGCCGCGTCGATCTGCGCGCGCCTGACGCCGAGCGCCGCGACCGTCTCGCGATCGACGATCACGGCTCCGTCCTCGCCGACGGCGCCGATGCCGAGCTCCGGCTGGCCCGGCGCACCGAGCTTGCGCACCAGCGCGATGTCGAGCGGCGCCCCGAGCGCCTGCGCCACCTCGTAGGCAACCGGCACGCCGCCGCGCGGGAGCGCGATCACGACCGGCGCATCGAGATCGAGCTCCACCAGCCGCGCGGCGAGCAGCTGGCCGGCGGTCCGGCGATCTTGAAAGGAGGATCTGCGCGCCATGTCGATTCCTGAGCTTGCCGTTCGTCGCGTGGGTAGAGACCCGACTACACCAGGGAGTCCACGATGCGATTCATGATGTTCATGCTGCCCGGCGGCGAGCTGCAGGAGACAGGCGACTGGGGCCCGCCGAGCGCCGACGACGTCGGCGAGATGACGAAGTACAACGAGGAGCTGTCCAAGGCGGGCGTGCTGCTGGCGCTCGACGGGCTGCAGCCGCCGTCGAAGGGCGCCCGCGTGACGCTCGCCGACGGGGCGAAGCAGGTGACCGACGGCCCGTTCGCCGAGGCGAGGGAGATCGTCGGCGGCTACTGGATCATCGACGTGAAGTCGAAGCAGGAGGCCGTCGAGTGGGCCAAGCGCTGCCCGCTCGAGCCCGGTGACGTGATCGAGGTCCGCCAGGTCTTCGAGATGTCCGACTTCCCCGAGTGAGCCACTCCGACGCCACCCACTCCATCGATGCCGTCTGGCGGATCGAGTCGCCGCGGCTGATCGCCGGGCTGGCGCGGATGACCGGCGACGTGGGGGTCGCCGAGGACCTCGCCCAGGACACGCTGGTGGCGGCGCTGGAGCGGTGGCCTCGGTCAGGCGTCCCCGACAACCCGGGCGCCTGGCTGATGGCCACCGCGAAGCACCGCGCGATCGACCTCTTCCGCCGCAACGAGCGGCTCGCGCGCAAGCAGGAGGAGATCGCGCGCGACGTCGGGTTGCAGATGGCGATGGACGGCGCCGACCTCGACGCCGCGCTCGACGACGAGATCGGCGACGACCTGCTGGCGCTGATCTTCACCTGCTGCCACCCGGTCCTCTCGACCGACGCGCGCGTCGCGCTGACGCTGCGGCTGCTCGGCGGACTGACGACGGACGAGATCGCCCGCGCCTTCCTCGTCGCCGAGTCGACGGTGGCGCAGCGGATCGTGCGGGCGAAGCGGACGCTCGGCGCGGCGAAGGTCCCGTTCGAGGTGCCGCGCGGCGACGAGCTCGCGCAGCGGTTGCCGTCGGTGCTCGAGGTCGTCTACCTGGTCTTCAACGAGGGCTACGCCGCGACCGCCGGCGGCGACTGGACGCGCCCGGGCCTTTGCTCGGACGCGCTGCGGCTCGGGCGCATCCTCGCGGGGCTGACGCCGAAGGAGCCCGAGGTCCATGGGCTGCTCGCGCTGATGGAGATCCAGGCGTCGCGGCTCGGCGCGCGCAGCGGCCCCGGCGGCGTGCCGGTGCTGCTGCTGGACCAGGATCGCTCGCGCTGGGACCCGCTGCTGATCCGCCGCGGCCTGGCGGCGCTCGACCGCGCTCGGCAGCTCGGCGGCGGCCTCGGCCCGTACGCGCTCCAGGCGGCGATCGCCGCCTGCCACGCAAGGGCGCGCACCCCGGAGGAGACCGACTGGACGACGATCGCCGCGCTCTACGACGCGCTTGCCCAGCTCGCCCCGTCGCCGGTCGTCGAGCTCAACCGCGCGGTCGCGGTCGGCATGGCGTTCGGACCCGAGGCCGGGCTCGCGCTCGCCGACCAGCTCGCGGACGCCCCGGCACTCGAGCGCTACCACCTGCTCCCCGCCGTCCGTGGTGACCTGCTGGCGAAGCTCGGCCGCCACGACGAGGCGCGCGTCGAGTTCGAGCGCGCCGCGGCGCTGACCGAGAACGCCCGCGAGCGCGCGCTGCTGCTCGAACGGGCCGCTTCTCGCTAACTTACGAAAGGTGAGCGTCCCTCTCTCGATCCTCGACCTCGCCCCAGTCCGCTCGGGCGAGAGCGCCAGGGACGCGCTCGCCGGGGTGACCGAGGTGGCGCGTGCCGCCGACGCGCTCGGCTACCGCCGCTTCTGGGTCGCCGAGCACCACAACATCCCGGCGGTCGCATCGACGGCGCCGGAGGTGCTGATCGCCCACGTCGCCGCGAAGACCGAGCGGATCCGCGTCGGGTCCGGCGGTGTGATGCTCCCCAACCACGCGCCGCTCGCGGTGGCTGAGCGTTTTGGGATGCTCGAGGCGCTGCACCCGAACCGGATCGACCTCGGCCTCGGACGCGCGCCGGGGACCGACATGCGCACGGCGCTCGCGCTGCGCAGCACCTCGCCGGAGAGCTTCGCCGACCAGCTCGCGCAGCTGCGCGGCCACCTCGGCGACGGCCACGCGGGCATACGCGCCGTCAGCGGCGAGCACACCGTGCCGGAGATCTGGATGCTCGGCTCGACCGACGGCGGCGCGCGGATCGCCGCCGCGCTGGGTTTGCCGTTCGTCTTCGCCCACCACTTCCACCCGCACTTCACCGAGCCGGCGCTGCGCATCTACCGCGACAACTTCGAGCCGTCCGACCTGCTCGACCGTCCGCGCGCGATCGTCGCCGCGGCGATCGTCGTCGGCGAGGACGACGCCGACGCCAGCCGGCTCGCGCTGCCCTCGGCGATCTCGATGCTGCGACTTCGCCAGGGACGGCCGGCGCCGCTGCCGACCGTCGAGGAGGCGGAGGAGCTGCTGCCGCGGCTCGGGCCGAACGAGTGGTCGGTCGTCCAGGACACGCTCAGCCGCGCGATCGTCGGCAGCTCGGCGACGGTCGAGAGCCGCCTGCTCGACCTGATCGAGCGGACGGCGACCGACGAGCTGATGCTGACCTCCAACGTCGCCGACCCGGCGCTGCGGATCCAGGCTTTCGAGCAGATGGCCCACGCCTTCGCGCTCAGCCCCGCCGCGGTCGGCTGAGCACCGCGTCCCGGGGCGCGCCTGCCTACTTCGAAAGGAACGCCTCGCGACCCGCCTGCGCTCGGAACGGCTCCAGCTCGGCGCGCTGACGCTCGGCGCGCTCGATCAGGTGGTCGAAGTGGACGTCCGGCAGGCGCTCGGCGAGGCCCGCGAAGTCGCGCAGGTTCGCCCAGAGGATCCGCTTGCCCTCGATCCCCGCCGCGAGGAAGTCCAGCTCGACGAAGCGGCTGAGCGGCGAGTAGCTGAACAACCGGCCGTTCAGCTTGAGCCGCCCGACCCGCTCGCCAGCGATCGCGAGCGTCGCCTTGACGCGGCTGCGCTCGATCCCCAGCCGGTCCATCAGCCGCTCGAACGTCTCCACGTCCTCGGCGATCTGCGTCGCGACCCGCTCCACCGCTTCCCCCAGCGCGGTGCCCTCGTTGCTCCCCGCCGACCGCTTCGCCACCTCCCGCCAAATCACACCCATCGCAAGCTGGTCGTTCATGTAGATCCCGAGCAGCTGCATGTCTGTCTGTACCGCCGGCTGTGTCATGCAACGGTGTTACCCACGAGCCAGTCGTCCAACCGGGTGCCGCGCGTAGCCTGTGGCGATGGCGTTCGTGCCGACCGCCCGTCACCTGCTGCGCGCGAAGGACCTGGCCGACGCGCGCTACTTCGAGCCGCTCGACGTCGACGAGCTCGCGGGCGCGGCGGGACTCTCTCGCGCCCACTTCAGCCGCGAGTTCCGGCGCGCGTTCGGCGAGTCCCCGCATGCCTACCTGCTGACCCGCCGGCTCGAGCGGGCCGCCGACCTCCTGCGCAACACAGACCGCTCGGTCGCCGATGTCTGCCTCTCGGTCGGTCTGCAGTCGATCGGCTCGTTCACGACGAGCTTCAAGCGCACCTACGGGCTGTCGCCGACCGCCTACCGCGCCAAGTTCCCACCGGCCGCGCAGCGCGCGCTCGTCCCTGCGTGCGTGGTGCGCCTGCGCGGCCGTCCGCAACGCCGCACGTTTCGAGAAGACAGCCCCCCGGGCTCCGACTAGCTTGCCTCCCGACAGTCGAATCGCGACCGAGGAGAACCGATGATCAGGATCGCCAACGCTCAGCTGTGGGTCCACGACCAGGACGAGGCGCTCGCCTTCTACACCGAGAAGGTCGGCATGGAGGTCCGCGCCGACGTGACGATGCCCGAGATGGACGGCTTCCGTTGGCTAACCGTCGGCCCGGCCGGTCAGCCCGACGTCTCGATCGTCCTGATGGGCGTCCCCGGCCCGCCGGTCTTCGAGCCCGAGACCAAGCGCCAGATCGAGGAGCTGGTCGCCAAGGGCGTCGCCGGAACCGTGTTCCTGACCACCGACGACTGCCAGGCCTCCTACGAGGAGCTCAGCGGCCGCGGCGTCGAGTTCGTCGACCTGCCGAACGAGCAGCCCTACGGCATCGACTCCTCCTTCCGCGACCCGTCGGGCAACCACCTCCGCCTGATCCAGCTGAGCGAGGTGCCGGTCGGGGGCTAGACCAGCTGGCAATGGCTCAACGGCGGAGCGAGTGCGTCGGTCAGCGGGGCTGACGCGCTGCGGCGAGCAGCTCGCTGCGGTCGAAGAAGACCTCGTTGCGGTAGATCCGGTCGCCCCGCAGCTGGACCGTGCATACGCCGCGGAGGGTCAGCGTGCGGGGACCGGCCGGAATGTCGGCCTCCCAGTGGTTGAGGAAGCCGTCCTCGAGCGGCGTGGCCCGATGCTGCCGCCATTCCCAGTCTGGGTGGCGCGCGAGTAGGCGGCGGAAGTAGCCGAGCAGTTGCTCCTGTCCGCGAACGCCGTCGGGGACTGCAGGGTCGGCGTAGAAGGCGTCGTCGGTGTAGAAGCTCGCGAGCAGCTCGGGCCGGTTGCCGCTCCAGGCGGGCAGCCAGCGCGTTGCGAACTCGCGCGCCTCCTCCGGTGTCCACGCCCCGGCCGGAGCTCGCGGCCCGCGACCCGTCAAGGCTCGGTCCCCCTCGTCCCGCCGACCGCTGCGGTGCTGGCGACGACGGCCTCGATCCGTGCGAGCTCGGGACGCTTCGCGGCCATGCCGTCGCCCGACGAGCGGCCGCGCACGCGGCGGAGGATCCATGGCGCCATGTGGCGTGCCGTCCAGATCGCGTGGCCGGCTGCGGCCTGCGCGCGGCGCAGCGACTCGGCCGGTGGGAGCGGCGCCCAGGGATCCGCGTCGGGCTCGAGGCCGAGGGCCTGAGCGGCGGCGTGAGCGAGCCGCTCGTGGCCGACCGAGCTGGCGTGGAGGCGGTCGTCGGACCAGAGCCGCGCGTCGACAATCCCGTCGCGCTCGACGTCGATGAGCAGCGCGCCGTGCCGGACGGCGATCTCCCGCAGCCCCTCGTTGAACGCGAGCACTCGTGCCCGGGTCGGCCGCGCCACCGGCATGACGTGCGTCGGGTCGGGATAGGTCATCCCGACGACGGTCGCGCCGGCGTCGCGCAGCGCGGAGATCACCGCCTCGATCTCGGCGAGCACGTAGCGCAGGTCGGCTCGCGGGCGCAGGATGTCGTTGATGCCGCCCACGACGGTCGCGAGATCTGGCTCCATCGCCAGCGCCGGCTTGAGCTGCTCGGCGCGAATTTGGCCCGCCTTGCGCCCGCGCACCGCGAGGTTGGCGTAGAGCAGGCCGGGATGCTCGCGCGCGAGTCGGGCGGCGAGGCGGTCGGCGAAGCCGACGAACCCGTCGCCGCCGGGCGCCGGGTCGTCGAGTCCCTCCGTTGTGCTGTCGCCGAGCGCGACGTAGCGTGAGAACGGCATCGACAGAGTGTTCTACAAGTTCTCGCACCACTACCGGAGGAGCTCACCATGGCAATCGCGACCGCACCGATAACGGGCGTCGACTTCGTCTGCATCCCGACGCGCGACCACGACCGCGCGGCCGAGTTCTACGGCGGCACGCTGGGACTACCGAAGGTCAAGCGCTGGGGCGACATGCCGGCGACGGAGTTCCAGGCCGGCAACCTGACGCTCGCCGTGATGGATCCGAGCGCGTTCGGCATGCCCGAGGCCACCCCGAACAGCACGCCGGTCGCCTTCCAGGTCGACGACGTCGAGGCCACGCGTAAGCAGCTCGCGGCCGAGGGCATCGAGTTCCAGGTCGAGCTGCTCGACTCCGGCGTCTGCCACCAGGCGATCTTCAGCGACCCCGATGGCAACCCGCTGATCCTGCACCACCGCTACGCCGACTGACCGCGGCCGTCCGCTCGGGTCACCGCGACGACGACGCCGCCAGCGCTCGCCCCTGCGCCAGGCCGGCGGCGAGCGTCGCGGCGCGCAGCCGCCCGTCCATCAGCCGTCCCGCCATCGCGACGGTCGAGGCGGGATCGGGTGCGACGACCTGGACGCGAACGCCGCGGCGTTCGAGGTAGGCGGCCTCGATCGCGGCCAGCGAGCGCGACAACAGGCCCATCGCGCCGTACGGCTGCTCGCGGCTCGGCGTTAGCGACGCCGTGGGGTTGAGGCAGAGAACGCGCGACCCCCGCTCGGCTGGCGCCCGGTCCATGTTCGTCGGGCTCCAGACGCCGCCGTCGAGGTAGCGCCGCCCCTCGATCTCGATCGGCCGGAAGAACCCGGGGATCGCGCACGAGGCCTGGACGGCCTTCGCGATCGTCGCCTGCGGCGCTCCCTGCTCACCGAATATCACGCGGCGGCCGCTGTCCATGTCGACCGCTGAGATGCGCAGGCGGCCGTCCCAGTCGATGCCCCAGTCCTCGACGACCGCCGCGAGCTGCGCCAGCGAGCGCCGGCCGGGCGTGACCCGGCTGAGCGCCTTGCGACGCAGCAGCGCTCCGCCGGGCGCCATGAACGGCAGCGTGAGCGCGGCGAGCGGACCGGCCACCTTGCCCGCCTGCCCGAGCGCGCGCGCCAGCGGCCGCGGCGCCTCGGCGCCGACCGCCTCGTCCGGGACGTCGGGCTGCTCCGGCAGCTCGTCGAGTCGCGAGCTGGGGTCGACGCCCGCCGTCAGCGCCGCGGCGACGATCGAGCCGGCCGAGGTGCCGAGATACGCCTCGCAGCCGTGCGGATCGAAGTCGCTCGCCTCGGCCAGGCCGGCGAGCACCGCGCTCATCCACGCCTCGCCGAGGATCCCACCGCCGCCCAGGACGAGGATGTCCGGCTGCTCGAATCGGCTCATGGGACCAACCATGCCCAATTACGATGCTTTCGTGAGCGATCCCGTCTACGACCGGCTCGGCGTCGGCTACAGCGCGGTCCGAGCGACCGACCCGAGGATCGCGGCGGCGATCGACGAGGCGCTCGGAGGAGCGCGGACGGTGCTCAACGTCGGCGCGGGGACCGGCTCCTACGAGCAGCTCGGCCGCGACGTCACCGCCGTCGAGCCGTCTCCGGAGATGATCCGTCAGCGCCCGGCGGGCGCTGCCCCCGTCGTCCAGGCGACCGCCGAGGACCTGCCCTTCGACGACGACAGCTTCGACGCCGCGATGGCGATCATCTCCGACCACCACTGGAGCGATCGCGCGGCGGGCATGGCGGAGCTGCGCCGAGTCGCCCGCGAGCGCGTCGTCGTCCTCAACGCCGACCCGAGCTTCGCCCCGCGCTTCTGGCTGTCGCGCGACTACCTGCCGGCGTTCCTCGACAGCGTCCCAGCGCCATACCGCCGCGCCGGCCACTGGATCGACGAGCTCGAGGGCCTGCTCGGCGAGATCGAGGTCCGTCCGGTCCCGATCCCCCACGACTGTCACGACGGCTTCTACTACGCCTACTGGCGACGGCCGCACGCCTTCCTCGACCAGCGCGTGCGCAACGGCATCTCGATCTTCCACCAGCTTCCCGAGGCGGCGGTCGCGGAGGCGCTCGACCGCCTCCGGCGCGATCTCGACGACGGGACCTGGGACGAGCGCTACGCCGAGCTGCGCGAACAGGAGGAGCTCGACGTCGGCCTGCGGCTCGTCGTCGCGAGGGTCGGCTGATGGAGGTGCGCCGTGCCGGGTCGGAGGACGCCGAGGCGATCGGGCGGCTGCTGCACGACTTCAACGTCGAGTTCGACGAGCCGACCCCGGCTCCGGAGGCGCTCGCGAAGCGGATGCGGGAGCTGATCGCCGGCGGTGAGACGGCGGTGCTGCTCGCGGGCGACGGGCCGGATGGCATCGCGGTCCTGCGCTTCCGCCCGGCGATCTGGAGCGAGGCGCTCGAGTGCTACCTCGCCGAGCTCTACGTGGTGCCGGCGCACCGCGGCCACGGCCTCGGCCGCGCTCTGATGGAGAGCGCGATCGAGCTCGCGCGCAGCGAGGGCGCGAACTACATGGACCTCGGCACCTCGGAGGACGACACCGCCGCCCGCGCGCTGTACGAGAGCCTCGGCTTCTCGAACCGCGAGGGCCGGCCGGAGGGTCCGGTCAACTACTTCTACGAGCGCGAGCTCTGAGGGGGCGCGGAGCGGCCGCGGTCAGCGCTGGCAGATCGCGCGCGCCTGCAACCAGACCGTCCGCGGGGCGACGCGACCGACCTTCACGCGCACCGAGTAGGCGCGTCGCGTGCGGCCGGCGACGTCGTTGTGGCGGTGGGTGCGCGGCGGCCGGCGGGTGTCGTAGGCGACGGAGTGGCTGCCGCGAACCAGCCGCTCCCCCTTGGCGCAGCGGACCGTGACGCGCGTCGTCCGCCGAGGCCGCAGCGGCAGCTCGCGCAGCCGCTCGATCCGCCCGTCGCGGCGGACCGCGACGATCGAGCGGCGCTGCGGCGCGGCCGGTCCGTCGCTGCTCTGCGCCGTGCGCGCCGCGCCCGCCGGCGGGTCGGCGGTGGCGACGACGTTGTCGTAGTCGAGCGCATCGTCGCCATCCGGGCCGCCGGGGATCGGGCCGACCTGGACGCCGCTGGGGTCCTCGACCGCGTTGGTCGCCGCGCACCCCATCGCGTAGCGCCACGAGTGGTCGTGGAACGGATCCCAGTTCACGACGAAGGCGTCGACCCAGCCGGAGCTGAAGTCGCCGGGATTGAGGGTCTGGCCCTTGTAGTAGAGCCAGTCTGGGTACTTGCCGTTGCCGGTGTAGCGGCTGCCGGTCGCCGTCGGCGCGTCGATCCACTTGCTCGAGCGCGACCAGTCGGTCGAGTTGGAGGTGAACGCGAAGCCCGCGTTGAGGACGTTCTGGTAGCTGAACGGCGCGCCACCCGGGCAGTACAGCTTCCAGCCGGAGTGGCCGAGCTTGCCGACCGAGATCCACGGTGTCACGTTCGGCTTGCAGTCCGGGATGTTCCACCACTCACCGCCGGCCGGCTGATACGTGCACTCGTACCTGATGATCGGCCCGTCGGCCGCGGCGGCGGGCGGGAAGGCGATCAGCAGGGCGGTGACGAGTGCGAGGGCAAGCGGGAGGGGTCGACGCATGGCGCGGCAGTATGCCAGCGGCTCCGGCGCCCGGATAGGGCTCTGGACAAGTGTTCGATCTCTTTGTCAGCGGCTAGGTTGCGGCTCGTGAGATCGGCTCGGCGCATGGCGACCTGGGAATGACGTGCGGCGCCTCGCGCTCGCGTTGCCCGAGACGGCGGAGGGACTCGCCTATGGGCACGCGGCTTGGAGGGTTCGCAAGAAGGTCTTTGTCTGGGAGCGCCCGCTGCGCAAGACGGACCTCGCCGCACTGGGGGACGCGGCGCCGTCGGGCCCGGTCCTTGGCGCATGGGTCGAGCACGTCGGCGCGAAGGAGGCGCTGTTGGCCACAGAGCCCGGGCTCTTCTTCACCACGCCGCACTTCGACGGATACGCCATCGTGCTCGTGCGCCTCGACTCGATCGGTCTCGAGGGCCTCGAGGAGGTGGTCGTGGAGGCGTGGCTCGCACGGGCCCCGGCGCGGTCGGCTCGCATCTACCTGGACGCTGCTCGGTGACCATAATCTGCGCTCGTGAGCGATCCGAAGCTTCCCCTCACTGGCGGGTGTGGCTGCGGAGCGGTCCGCTTCGAGGTGACCGCGCCGCTCGTCTCGGCGCTCTACTGCCACTGCACCCGCTGCCAGCGGCGCAGCGGCACCGCCGCGTCGGCCAACGCGCTGCCCGAGCCGGGCTCCTTCCGCCTCCTGTCCGGCGAGGAGGCCCTGCGCGCCTGGAAGCCGGGGGCCGGGTGGGAGAAGTGGTTCTGCGGCGAGTGCGGCTCGGCGATCTTCAGCCGCGCCCCGCACGACCCGGCGCTGATGAGCATCCGGATGGGCGCGTTCGACAGCGATCCCGGCGTCCGGCCGAGCGCGCGCCAGTTCGTCGAATTCGCGGCCACCTGGGAGCCGATCCCCGACGACGGCCTGCCGCGGTACCCGCGCAGCGCGGCCGAGGGCTAGCGCGGCGCTTGCGCGATGACGAGCTACGGTGCACTCCGGCGATGATCCGCATACAGGTGACAGTCGATTCGGCAGCTTCGACTGACCTCAACCGTCGATGCGGCCGAGGGCTAGCGCACGACCGCGGGTGCTTCTCAACGACCCGCCGCCGTGCAATCCTCGTCGCTTTCCGAACCCGCCCGAACGACAGGAAGGAACCCCGCAGGATGCGTCACAAGCACCGGATAGCGGCGCTCGCAGCGTGCGCCGCCTCGATCTTCGCCGTATCGGCGAGCCCCGCGCTCGCCCAATCGCTCAGCCTCACCGGACCCAGCTCCGCGACCGTCGGACAACCGGTCACGCTCCAGGCGTCCGGCACCGTCCCCGAGGACGCGTTCCTCACCCGCTACATCAACGCCTACGCGATCCCGACCAGCGCGCTCCCTAGCTGCCCCGCCACCTACCAGGGCGCGATCCAGGCCAAGGACGCGGCCGCAGCGCAGGGCGGCGACACGGTCGCCGTGGTCGTCCCCGTCGAGGGCAACTTCTCGGTGCCGATCCTCTACACCGGCAAGGTTCCCGGCCAGTTCCTGATCTGCGCCTACCTGCACGAGCTCGCGGTCACCGAGGCGGTCGCCTCGCACGCGATCTCCGTGGCGGCGCAGGGCGGCGGTGGTGGTGGCACGCCGCCCCCGAGCGGCGGTCCCGTAGTGGGCGGCGACGACGATGCCAAGCCGCCCCGCCCCGCAGTCGTCAAGAAGCCGAAGGTCAAGCGCGCCCGCGGCAAGCTGGTCTGCAACCGCGGCCGCTGGTCGGGCAATCCGACGCGCTTCGCCTTCCACTGGAAGGTCAATGGCAAGCGCAAGGCCGGCGCCAAGCGCAAGACGCTCAAGATCACCGACAGCCTCGAGGGCAAGAGCGTCCGCTGCGGCGTGAAGGCGATCGGTCCGGGCGGCTCGCGGACGGTCGTGAGCCCGTCCGTGCGCGTCGGCTGAGAGACGAATGGCGGATCGGGCCCTTGCCTTTGGCGAGGGTCCGGCCGCCGGCTCCTTCCGGCTTCGGTCTCGCGGCTCAGAGGTCGCGGCGTTTGAAGGCCAGCGCCGCCAGCGTCAGCACGACAGCCGACCACGCCACCGCCCATACCCAGATCGCCGTGCTGACGTCGCTGGCGCCGCCGAACGGACCGAGCTGGACGATCACGCCGGTCGCGCCGCCGATGTCGGAGGTCAGCGCGTAGAGCCCGTTCTGGTAGAGCGCCTCGAACGGGACGATCCAGGACATGATTGAGCTCGCCGTCTCGAGCGCGTCGACCTGGAGCCCCTCACCGATCTGGCCGAGCAGGCCGGCGGCGAGGCCGGTGGCGAAGACCATGAAGACTGCGATGCCGTTGGCGGTGGTCGAGAGGACCGTCGAGCCGAGCAGCGAGACCGCCACCACGGTGACGACGCCGAGCGCCAGGCCGGCCGCGGGGACGACGAGCGACGAGGGCGTGAAGTCGCCGGCGGCGTGGGTGATGGCCGCGGCGGCGAGGAAGACGACGACGACGTAGGACGCGCAGACGGCGGAGGCGGCGAGCAGCCGCCCGGCGAGCAGCGTCGTGCGGCCCACCGGACGCACGACCAGCGGCTGCAGCAGCCCGCGCTCGGCGTCGCCGCGAACCGCGTCGAGCGTCAGGAAGACGGCCAGCACCACGCCGAGGAAGAGCGCGACGAACATCGCCAGGCCGAGCAGCGTCCCGCCCGCCAGGGCCCGCTCGTCGAGCGGGATGCCGCCGCCGCTCTGCTCGATCGAGTCGAAGGCCTCGAAGGCGGCCAGCGCGAACAGCCCCAGGAAGACCGCGGTCAGCAGCGCGACGACGAGCAGCACCCGGCGGCGGACCGCCTCGCGCAGCGCGTAGCCGGCGATCGTCAGCGCGTCGCTCATCCGTCGCGCCCCACCACGGCGGCGAGATAGGCGTCCTCGAGCGTGCCGGTCACGACGCGCACGCCGTAGACCTCGTCGCCGGCGGCCACCAGCTCGCGGACGATCCGCGGCACGTCCTCGCGGCGCGCGTCGGGCAGGCGGCGCACGCCCGCGGCGGTCTCGACTTCGACGCCGCCGGGCGCGGTCAGGTCCTCCGGCCGCCCCTCGGTCACCACGCGGCCGCCGTCGATGATCACGACGCGGTCGCAGACGAGCTCGATCTCGCTGAGCAGGTGCGAGTTCAGCAGCACGCCGACGCCCTGCTCGCGCAGGCTCACGAGCAGGTCGCGCACCGTGCGCCGGCCGCGCGGGTCGAGCGCGCTCGTCGGCTCGTCGAGCAGCACGAGCCGCGGGTCGCCGATCAGCGCCTGGGCGATGCCGAGCCGCTGCTGCATGCCCTTGCTCATCGTCGCCATCCGGCGCCCACCCTCGCCCGAGAGCCCGACCCGGGCGAGCAGCGCCTCGCGCTCCGCCGGCCCGCCATCCGAGCGCGCCAGGCGTTGATGCAGCTTCAGCACCTCGTCGGCGGTGGCCCACGCTGGGAAGCGGAAGAGCTCCGCGAGGTAGCCGGTCGACGCCCGGGCCGCGGGGCTGCCGGCAGGCGCGCCGGCGACATGCGCCTCGCCGGCCGTCGGCCGGACCAGGCCGCAGGCGATCTTCACCAGCGTCGACTTGCCCGCTCCGTTGGGCCCGAGCAGGCCGACGAGCTCGCCGCGGCCGACCTCGAGGTCGACGGCGTCGAGCGCGGTTGTCCTGCCGTAGCGCTTGGAGAGCGCGCGGGCTGAGAGGGCGGGGGTCGTCATCGAAGGGTGGCTTCTCAGTCGAAGCTGAAGAGCGGTGGGAGCGCGACGACGACGGTCGCCGCCCAGAGGGCGAAGAAGGGGAGATAGGACGTCTGCCAGCGCTCGAGGCGGTGGAACTGGACGCGCCGCGCGAGAAACCGCAGCTGCAGCCAGGCGGCCCCGGCGAGGTTGACGAGCAGGACCAGGTTGAGGCCGAGCGCCGCCGCGCGGTTCGGGGTGAACCCGAGATCGCCGATCCGGGCGACCATCGCGCCGAGCACCATCAGGTCGAGCACGAGCGCGCTCGCGACGGCGAGCAGCTGGACGCGGTCCATCAGCCCGGGCCGTCGGGCCGGCTCGCGCGCGGTCATCGCGTAGAGGACGAGTCCCAGCACGACCAGTAGGAGCGCGTCGAAGACGCCGAGCAGCTCGCGGT
>DATABV010000073.1:0-3002 GCA_036259395.1 Thermoleophilaceae bacterium
TCCGCGAGAAGATCGCGCTGTTCGTCAACCTGCCGATCGACTCCGTCGTCTCGGCGCGCGACGTCGACTCGATCTACAAGGTGCCGCTCTACTTCCGCGCCGAGGGCGTCGACGACCAGATCCTCGACCGCTTCGGCATCGCCACCGAGAAGCCCGACCTGTCGGCATGGGAGTCGATCGTCAAGCGCTACGAGGAGGCCACCGACGTCGTCAAGATCGGCCTCGTTGGCAAGTACACCAAGCTCGAGGACGCCTACCTCTCGGTGATCGAGGCACTCGGCCACGGCGGCGCGCACCACGGCGGCAAGGTCGAGGTCTGCTGGATCGACTCGGAGGGGCTGACCGACGACGAGGAGCTCGCGCAGCTCGAGGGCTGCGACGGCATCCTGATCCCCGGCGGCTTCGGCGTGCGCGGGATCGAGGGCAAGATCCGCGCCGCCCGCTGGGCGCGCGAGAGCGGCGTCCCATATCTCGGCATCTGCCTCGGGATGCAGATCGCGGTCGCAGACTTTGCGCGTCACGTCGTCGGCCTCGACGGAGCGAACTCGACCGAGTTCGATCCCGAGACGCCGTTCCCAGTCGTCGACCTGCTGCCCGAGCAGAAGGAGGTCCGCGACATGGGCGGCACGATGCGGCTCGGCGCCGACCCGGTGAAGCTGCACGACGGCACCCGCGCGCGCGAGATCTACGGCGAGGCCGTCATCTACGAGCGCCACCGCCACCGCTACGAGGTCAACAACCACCTCCGGCGCCGGCTCGAGGCCGAGGGCCTCGTCTGCTCGGGCACCTCGCCCGATGACCGGCTCGTCGAGATCGTCGAGCTGCCGGACCACCCGTTCTTCGTCGCGTCGCAGTTCCACCCGGAGTTCAAGTCGCGTCCGCTGCGCCCGCAGCCGCTGTTCCGCGAGTTCGTCGGCGCCGCGCTCGAGCGGGCTCGGACGAAGGCGGGCGACGGCGAGCTGGCGGAGGCCGAGATCCGCGCCTCCGCCACTGCACGCAGCGACGCCGAGTCGCGCGTCTAGACGCGCGGTGACCGGCGCGGAAGGTCCGAGGCCGAGCGCTCCGGGACCGCTACGCGCCTCCTCCGCCGAGCGCGAGCAGCTGGCCGCCGACTTCGTGCGGCTCTGCGAGATCGAGAGCCCCTCGCGCCGCGAGCGCGCCGTAGCCGAGGCGGTCGCCGCGGAACTCCACAGCTGCGGACTGCGTGTGGAAGAGGACGAGAGCGCCGCGGCAACCGGTTCGGACAGCGGCAACCTGCTCGCCCGGATCCCCGGTCCACCCGGGGCGCCGACCGTGCTGCTCTGCGCCCATCTCGACACCGTCCCGCTGACCGCGCCGGTCGAGGTGCTGCGCGAGTCCGGGCGCTTCTCCAATCGCAACGACGGGATTCTCGGGGCCGACAACAAGACCGCGGTCGCCGTCCTGCTCGCGATCGCCCGCCGCTACGGTCCCGCCGGACCGTCGGTCCCCGTCGAGTTGAGCGCGCTGCCCGGCCCGCCGGTCGGCCTCGAGCTCCTGTTCACCACCTGCGAGGAGATAGCCCTGCTCGGCGCCAAGGAGCTCACCCACGAGCTGCGGGCCGACTTCGGCTTTGTCTTCGACCACGCGACGCCGCTCGGCGAGCTGATCGTCGCCGCTCCGACCTACTACCGGGTCGACGCTGAAATCCACGGCGCCGCCGCGCACGCGGGCATCCGTCCCGAGGCCGGCCACAACGCGATCGCCGTCGCCGCCGAGGCGATCGCCTCGCTCTCGCTCGGCCGGCTCGACGACGAGACGACAGCCAACGTCGGCACGATCCACGGCGGGACCGCCGCCAACGTCGTCGCCGAGCGCTGCACGGTCACGCTCGAGGCGCGCAGCCTCGACGACGCCAAGGCCGGCCAGGCGGTCGGCGACATCGTCGACGCCTTCGCCGAAGCCGCCGCCGACATGGAGTGCGACGTCGAGACGACCGTCGAGCGACTCTTCCGCGCCTACCGGCTGCCCGCCGGCTCGCCGCCGGTGCGCGCTGCAAGCGCAGCGCTCGAGGCACTCGGCATCGAGCCCAGGCCGATCGCGACCGGCGGCGGCAGCGACGCCAACGTCTTCGTCGCCGACGGCCTGCCGGTGCTCAACGTCGCCAACGGCACCGAGGGCAACCATCAGCCGGACGAGTCGGTCACCGTCGCGGCGCTCGAGACGGCCCTCGACCTGACGCTGGGCATCCTCGGCCAGTCCGGCAGCCTCGCCTAGGTACCCTTGGTCCAATGCCCTCCAAGCGCCAGATAGACGTCGGCGGCGTCAAGATCGGCGGCGGCGCACCGGTCGCGGTGCAGTCGATGACCAAGACCGAGACCGCCGACTACGACGCGACGATGCGCCAGATCCGCGCGATCGCGGACGCCGGCGGCGACCTCGTCCGCTGCGCGGTACCGCGCGAGAAGGACGTCGACGCGCTGAAGCGGATCGTCGTCGAGTCGCCGATCCCGGTGATCGCCGACATCCACTTCAACCACACGCTGGCGCTCAAGGCGATCGAGGCGGGCGCGCACTGCGTTCGGCTCAACCCCGGCAACATCGGCGGTCCGGACAAGGTCGCCGAGGTTGTCGCGACGGCGAAGCGGCACGGCACGCCGATGCGGATCGGCGTCAACTCCGGCTCGCTGCCCAAGCACCTGCACGAGCTCGAGCGCGAGAACTCGGTCGAGGCCCTCGTCCAGGCGGCCGTCGAGTTCGTCGAGCTGATGGAGCGGCTCGACTTCGAGGACTTCAAGGTCTCGATCAAGTCGACCAGCGTGCCGAACACGATCGCCTCGAACCGCCTGCTGTCGCAGAAGATCGACTACCCGCTGCACCTCGGCATCACCGAGGCCGGGACCAAGTGGTCGGGCTCGCTGAAGTCGGCCGTCGGCCTCGGCACGCTGCTCGCCGACGGGGTGGGGGACACGATCCGGATCTCGCTCTCGACCTTCCACGCCGAGGAGGAGGTCAAGGTCGGCTGGGAGATCCTCAAGGCGCTC
>DATABV010000074.1:0-30811 GCA_036259395.1 Thermoleophilaceae bacterium
CCCCCCCTCCTCCACTCTCGGGGGTCGTCCGTTCGAAAGCGCCGGACGGCGTCGCGGGCCAGCTCCTCGCGCGGGTTCAGCTCGAGCGCACGCCGCGCCGCCGGACGCGGGTCGCGGCCGGCGGCTCCCCGGACCAGCGCAAGTCCGTAGTGGAACATCCAGTTGCCGGGCTCGCGCTCGACCGCGGCCTCTAGCATCTCCACGCCCAGCTCGGCCTTCCCGAGCCGCACGTCGCAGAAGCCGAGCACCTCGAACGGCTCAGGCCGGACCGGCACCGCCCTGCCGGCTGCCAGCGCCGCATCGATCGCTCCGCTGCAGTCTCCGGTCTTGAGCCGCTCCACGCTGCGGTTCAACTGCCACTGCGACAGAGCCATGGCGCCGGCCGGGACGATCAGCGCGAGACAGGCGACTCCGAGCAGGACCCGTGCGAAGCGCGGCGGAGCCCAGAACCGCGCGCCGGCGCGCTGGACCGACAGCGCCATGCCGCCGAGCGCGAACAGCCAGAGGGTGACCGCAGGCATCTCCCAGTCCCAGTCGATGCCGGCATGCACCGCCCATGCCAGCCCGGCCCCGAGCAGCGCCGCATATAGGTGTCGGTACTCCCCACGGGCGCGCGCGGCGAAGCCACCGATCACGACGACGAGCATGACGGCGAGCAACAGTCCCCCGACCAGCCCCAGCTCGGCCAGCGTCTCGAGATACAGCGAATGGCCGTCCTCGACCTTGAGGTCAGAGGGCCGCTCCAACGCCCACAGGTGGGCGAACGTGCCCGCGCCGCCTCCCGTCAGCGGCTCGTCGCCGAAGCCGTCCAGCGCCACCCGCCACTGCTTGATCCGGCCGTTGTTGCTGGCCTCGGTGAGCCGGCCGCGCAGGTCGTCCTCGTCGGAGGGGTCCCGCTGCTCGGTGAAGCCCTCGACTCGATCCGCAACCTTCGCCGGCGCGTCGAGGGCGACGACGCTGACGAGCGCAGCCGCCACGAGCGCGGTGGTCGTGGCCACCCACGCCTTGCGCCGCGTGGCCGCGGACACCGGCAGCGAGCGCAGGCGCACGTCGGCCGGCGCCATGAGGGCACGCAGGACAGCCGCGCCGAGGATGCAGAGGGCCACGACGCCCGCGACATCGCCTCCCTGGACCGCGGCGGCCGCTGTGGTCGGGTCGTCGCTCGCCAGCAGATCGGCGTCGTAGGCGGCCACGAGCGTCAGGGCGATGGCGGGCACCGCAGCGGCCAGTCCTAGAACGAGCGACCGGGGCCGCGCGACGACCACATAGACCAGGATCCCGATGACCGCCACGCCAGCCGCGCCGCGGGAGAACGTGAAGTAGAGCGTCGCGGCAAGCAGCGGAAGCGCCCCGGCGCCGATGATTCGCACGGCTAGGGGCTCGCGCTCGCTGGCCGTGAAGTGCAAGCACAGCACGATGCCGATCGCCGCCATCAGCCCGAGCGCGTTCCAGTAGGTGAGCGGATAGCTCAAGCGGTCCTTGGCAACCGCCGCCGCCACGTCGATCGCATCCGGGAAGAGCCGTGTCAGCAACGCGACGGCGCAGACGCCCACGATCGCCACGGCAACACCCCGGACTGCCCACGCGACGCGCGGCCCGTCCCAGCGGACCGAGCCCAGCAGCACGAGCGCCAGCCAGTAGAGCAGGGCGCGGTCGAAATCGATCAGCCCGCGTGCCGGTGCGTCCGACCAGGCCGTCGAGAGCAGGATCCATGCGCAGAAGAGCCCTAGCGCGCCGGCGGCGACGGCCAAGCCGCCGCCGAGCCCCTCGAACGGATGATCGGCGAGGGTGATCCTCGCCACGAGCAAGAGGCCCAGCACCACTGCCAGGAGCGCAGGGGTCCCGGCGAAGTATCCACCGGCCTGGAACGACGCGTAGGCGGTCAGTGCGCCCGGCAGGGCGATCAGGACGGCGATTCCGAGCCGGCTGGCGCGACTGGCCCTACCAGCCGGGGTGGCGGTATCGGATCCACCACCTCCATCAGGGAGACCGGAAGAGATCTTGGCGATTTCGCCCAACGAGTCCTATGTTCTATTCGAAAGCATGGTTGGGCCTCTGCGGAGGTCTCAGGGCGCTGGAGGGTACGGAGCCAGCTCCGCTCACCGCCCGTAAGCCGGAAACGATAGGAACCAGATCACGCAGCTCCCCCCATAGTCGCCGCGAGAGCGGATGGATCGCCTGAGAGATCCCGCCTAAAGAAGACCCGCTTCGATGCCGACCTAAGCCCTAGCCCGATTCCATTCTGAACTTCTAAGACGTCAGGACCTGTAGAGCGTGGAGAGCTCAACCGCAACCCAGGCAAACACCAGCGCGCACTTCAATCGCCAGCCGCCGGCGTCCACGCCGGCACCCGCTTCGCAGCGCGCTCGGCAGCGGTCGGGGGTGCTGAGCAGGCGACTGTTGGGTGCAGACGCGGCCTGCGGCTTCGCCGGAGGGCTGGTAGCCGCCACGCTGATCGGTCTGACGCTGCCCGGTGTGGAGCTCGCCGACGTGCTGGTGCTCGCGCTGACATCCGCGATCTGCTGGCCCGCGCTCTCGTTCATCGTCGGGCTCTACGCAGACGAGGACCTCCGCTCCTGGGTCAGCGGGGTCAGCCAGGCGCCTCGCACGCTCGTCACGACGATCCTCTTCGCGTGGCCCCTCTTCGCCGTCGCACACCAAATCGCGATGCCCCACCCGGGAATCACGACGGTCGCCGGCACCGTCCTCACCGCCCTCTTCAGCGGACTGGCGCGCGCCACGGTGCGCGGCGTCCTTCACCGCTCGCCGGCGCTGCGACAGCGTGTGCTGATCGTGGGCTCGGGCGTCGTGGCCGGCCAGCTCGCGATGAAGCTGCGCACCCACGTGCAGTTCGGCCTCGTGCCGATCGGCGTGCTCGACGACGACCTGCACCCGGTCGGCATCGCCGGACTTCCGTGGCTCGGCTCGCTGGCCGATCTCCGGCATGTCATCGAGGAGCAGGAGATCGACCGGGTGATCATCGCGTTCACGCGCGCCAGCCACCACGACTTGCTCGAATGCATCCGAGCGTCGCAGGAGAAGGGCATCGCGGTCGACGTGGTGCCGCGGCTCTTCGAGCTGCTCGACGGCGGACGCGCGCTCGATCGCGTCGGCGGGCTGCCGCTGCTGTCGATCGGCCCAGCTCGACTCGGGCGCGCTTCGCAGATCGCCAAGCGGGCGCTCGATATCGCCGTCTCGTCGATCGCGCTGGTGCTCCTGACGCCGCTCATCGCAGCGCTCGCCGTGGCGATCAGGGTCGAGTCCAAGGGCCCCGTGCTGTTCCGTCAGCGCCGAGTCGGGCGCAACGGACGCGAGTTCTGGCTGCTCAAGATGCGATCGATGTACCACGACGCCGACGAGCGCAAGGCCGAGCTGACAGAGCAGAACGACCTCGACGACGGCGTCATGTTCAAGATCCACCGCGACCCGCGCGTGACCCGGATCGGCCGGTTCCTGCGCCGCTTCTCGCTCGACGAGCTACCGCAGCTGGTCAACGTGCTCAAGGGCGACATGAGCCTGGTCGGGCCGCGTCCGCTGATCCTGCCCGAGAACGAGGCGCTGACCGAAGCGTGGCACCACCGGCGGCTCGAGCTGCGACCCGGTTTGACCGGGGCATGGCAGATCTACGGCCGCTCGGAGAACCCGTTCGACGAGATGGTGCGCTTCGACTACCAGTACGTGGCCGGCTGGTCGCTGGCCCGCGACATCGAGATCCTGCTCGCGACGCTGCCGGCCGTCCTTTCGGGACGGGGGGCGTACTGAGCCCGGCCGCCCCTCACGAGGACCCCGCGACGATGGCCGAGGGCGCCGGGATCGTGCATGTCGTCGGGGCGCGCCCCAACTTCGTGAAGATGGCGCCCGTCATCGAGGCGCTCGCCCGTCGCGACGACCGGCCGCAGCTGGTGGTCCACACCGGACAGCACTACGACGAGCGGATGTCGGGCGAGATGTTCAGCGACCTCGAGCTCCCGACGCCGGATCTCTTCCTCGGCATCGGCTCCGGGACGCACGGCGCCCAGACTGCGCGCGCGCTCGCGGACTTCGAGCAGGTCCTGCTCGAGCGGCGGCCCGAGCTTGTCGTCGTCGGCGGCGACGTCAACTCGACGCTCGCGTGCGCGCTCGCCGCCGCCAAGCTCGGGATCCCGGTCGCACACGTCGAGTCCGGCCTGCGCTCCGGCGACTGGACGATGCCCGAGGAGATCAACCGGGTCCTCACCGACCGACTGTCGGACTTCCTGTTCACGCACAGCCCCGAGGCCGAGGGCAACCTGCTGTCCGAGGGCATCGCGAGCGAGCGCATCCACCCGGTCGGCAACACGATGATCGACTCTTTGCGCAAGTTCGAGAGCAAGGCGCGCGACCGCAGGGCCTGGCAGCCGCTTGGGCTGCGCGAGCACGAGTACGTGCTGATCACGCTGCACCGCCCGAGCAACGTCGACGACCCGGCTCGCCTCGACCTGCTCGTCGATCAGCTCTGCGGCCTGGCCCTGCGCACGCCGGCCGTCTTCCCGATCCACCCCAGGACGCGGGCCCAGCTCGAGGCGACCGGCCGTCTCGACGAGCTCGAGGCCGCCGGCATGCGCTGCATCGAGCCGGTCGGCTATCTCGACTTCCTGTCGCTGCAGGCCGATGCAGGCGCCGTGCTGACCGACTCGGGAGGCGTTCAGGAGGAGACGTCGGCGCTGGGAGTCCGCTGCTACACGCTGCGGCCGAACACCGAGCGGCCGGTGACGATCGAGCTGGGTACCAACGTCCTGCTCGGCGACGATCCCGCGGCAATCGAGAGGGTGGAGCTTGGTGCGACCGACCGAGCGCCGTGCCGGATTCCGCTCTGGGATGGCCAAGCCGGTGAGCGGATCGCGGAGGTGCTGAATCCCGTGCCGCACGCGATCGCTGGTGTGGGCGGAAGCTGACGCCGCTTCTTCTGACCCGTTCGTCACACTGTGACGGACTCGCCGATGCCACCGCCACCGTCAACTCAGCCCGCTGCGGCCTCGCCGATGCTCGGAGACGTAGCCAACGGTCCGCAGCGCGCGGTGCAGATCATCCGCCGCAACCTCGGCTTGATCCTCGTCTGCCTGCTGGTGGTGCCGGGGACGGCGCTGGTCGTATCGCTGCTGCAGAGCAAGGAGTACGAGGCGTCCGCGTCGCTGCTGTTCCGCGATCCCGGGCTCGACCAGAAGCTCTTCGGATCCTCGTTCTTCGAGCCGACCGACGATCCGGCCCGCGTGGCGGCGACCAACGTCCGTCTGGTGTCGCTCGACGCGGTCGCCGCGCGTACGGCGCGCGCGATGGAGGTACCCGGGCTCACGTCCGAGGACGTCTCGGACAACATCGAGGTGGAGGCGCTCGGGGAGTCAGACCTGATCGAGGTGACCGCGAAAAACGGCGACCGGCAGGTCGCCGCCGACCTCGCGAACACCTTCGCAAGCGAGTACATCGCCTTCCGCAGGGACGCCGACCGCGCCAAGGTTCGTGAGGCCCAGGCGCTCGTGCAGAGCAAGCTCGACGCGCTGACGCCGGAGGAGCAGGCGGGCGTCGAGGGTCAGGGACTCGCCTCCAGCGCGCGCGAGCTCGAGATCCTGGCCTCTCTGCAGACCGGCAACGCCGAGCTGGTCCAGCCGGCTGCGCCGCCGACCTCGGCGGCCTCTCCCAAGGTCCTGAGGAACGTCGCGCTGGCCCTGCTGCTCGCCATCGCGCTGGCGGGCGGGCTGGTGCTGCTGCGCGAGCAGCTCGATCGCCGCCTCAAGGATCCGACCGACGTTCGCCGCGTCATCGATCTGCCGGTTCTGGCCGCCATCCCGGCAACCCGCGGGCACCAGGGGCTCTCCAGCGACCTCGCCGCAGAGGGCGCGATCGCGGAGGCGTTCCTGATGCTGCGCGCCAACCTCCGCTACTTCAACGTCGACGACGACATCCGCTCGATCCTTGTCACTTCGGCGGCGCCCCAGGAGGGCAAGACCACCGTCTCACTGAACCTCGCGCGGGCAGAGGCTGCAGCCGGCAAGCGCGTGCTGCTGATCGAGGCCGACCTGCGCCGACCGACGATCGCCCGCGAGCTGGGGATAGGGGCGACCACGGGCGGGCTGACGCGTGTCCTGACCGGCCAGCTCAGCCCGGCGAAGGCGATCTCCTCGAAGCTCGGAATCCACGTGATCATCGCCGGCGGACTGCCTCCGAATCCCGCCGAGCTGCTCGAGTCCGAGCGCATGCGCAAGGTGATCCAGTGGGGCGAGGAGCACTACGACCTGGTGGTCGTCGACACGCCGCCGACGGCCGTCGTCGCCGACGCGATCCCGCTCGTCACCGCGGTCAACGGCGTTGTCGTCGTCGTGCGGCTCGGACAGAGCCGGCGCGACGCCCTCCAGCAGCTGCGCGACCAGCTCGCGCACATCGAGGCGCCGATCCTCGGCGTCGTTCTCAATGACAGCGCACAGCCGCGGCGCAGCGACTACTACGGCAGGCCTTCCGGCATGATGACCTCGACGACCAAGCCGGCTCGGACGGAGCGCACCCCCAACGGGAGCACGGCCTCCCCGTCCAAGACCGGCAAGGCAGCGGCTCAGGGCCAGCCGACCCGCAAGGCCTGACCCAGCGCCGGTATCCGACGGCGCCGCCGCCGCTTGCTGAAAGCCGCCTTGCAGCGGCGCCAACATATGTCCAGGCCGCCGGCTCGTCACGTGCTGGCGGGCGCAGGCTGCCGACAGATAGCCCATGCGGCACTCCGGCATGGGACTCGGGCGCCGGTGCGCCGCTCACGCGGCCCTCCTCCTGGCGGTCGCGGGATCCCTGGCGATCGCGCCAGCCAGCGCGGCCGGCGCGGTGCCCTCCGCCGAGCGGTTCGGCTATGCCGTGACGGAGATGGAGCGCTACGACGTCGCGCCGGCGCCTCGGACCGGCGCCTACGTGCTCAGCAGCGCTCGCAGCCGCCTCACGCTTCGGCGGGTCCACGTGCGCACGCGGGCGACGGCGGCCGCGGTCAGCCGTCTCCTCACAAAGCGGGCGCGCGACGGCAGCTCGCGACGCGTCCTGGCGGCGCGTAGGGCCGGACGCGACGCCGTAACCGCCGTCGTCCTGACCGTCCCGCGCTCCGCTCCGCGCCCGACGAAGCGCCAGCTCGCCCGCCTGCGCCGGCTGGCCCGCTCGCTGCGCGGCGGCTCGGCCCGGCGGCTGTCAACCCGCGACCGCGACTCCCGCGCGCCGAAGCCCGGTCGCGGCAAGCCACCGAGGACCGAGCCGGTCGAGCCTCCGACGACCGAGCCCCTCGAGCCTCCGACCACCGAGCCCGCCGAGCCCCCGGCGAGCGAGCCGGTCGAGCCGCCCACCCCGTCAGAGCCAGTCGAGCCGCCCACCACGCCTTCCGAGCCGGCGGGGCCGCCGACGACGCCGCCTGACAGCCTCGCCTCCGGACAGCTGCTCTTCGAGGACAGGTTCGACAGCGGATCCGCTGGCGAGGGGATCTGGGGCCCCAAGCAGGCGGCGCCCGGATCGCTCGACTACGTCGAGAGTCCGGTGTTCCCCGGGCGCTCTAAGGCGATGCGCAACCGCCTCGAGCCGGGCGACCTCCACGCCGGCACCAACTCCTCGCGCAGCGAGCTGACCGGCTCGCTGAAGTTCCGCGATGGCGACGTCCGCTGGTTCCGGATGCCGGTCCGTTTCAACGAGTGGTCGCTGCAGTCGGGCGCCTGGGCTCTGATCTGGCAGGCCCACTCCGGCTCGGGCTCGCCGCCGCTAGCCGCCTACGTCCAAAGCGACGAGCTGCTGTTCCGAGTCAAGAACGGCTACACCGGACAGATCTTCTGGGAGCAGAAGTTCGAGCTTCACCGCTGGTACGACCTGGTGATCGGAACGCAGTTCTCCCACGGCGGCGACGGCTGGGTCGAGGTCTGGGTCGACGGCGTCCGGCAGAAGCTGCGCAACGGACAGCAGCGGATGACCGGGGCGACCCTCTCCCCTACCAGTTCCTACAGCTACGACAAGCTCGGCCTCTACCAGGCGTCGTCGTTCTCATCCGGCGCACGCGAGCTGCTGCACGGGATGTACAAGGTCGGCACTACCCGCGAGTCCGTCGTCCGCTAGCGCGGTCAGCCGTCGCGCGCGAGGCGGGGCGTCCTGTCCGCGTCGCGCCGGCAGGCGGCCGCGAGCACCAGCGCCAGCGTCAGCGGCGCCACGTAGCCGATCGCGCCGTTGACGACGGCGTAGACGACGACCGGTATGAGCAGCATCGTCCGCAGCCCGGCTCGGAACAGGGCGGCCCAGACGAGCAGCCAAGCGAGCAGGCCGAGCCCGCCGATCTGCACGCCGACCTCGATGATGTCGCTGTGCCCGATATAGGGCACCCCGAGCTCGAAGAGCTCGGCCTCTGGGACCGAGCGCAGGCCTGCCCCGAGCACCCAGCCCGGCGGGCCCGAGTCGGCCCAGAGGTCGAGCGCGACCCCCCAGATCGCCGTCCGCGAGGAGCTCGCCGTCTCGGCCGTCGCGCCAGACCTGAAGGTCTCGGACAGCCGCTCGGTCAAGACGGCCCCCGCCCCACCGGCGATCGCAAGGGCGAGCGCGATTCCGACAACGGCCACCGACCGGCGATCGGCGCGCGACTCGATCAGCATCACGAGCAGGATCAGCGCGACCGACAGCATCGCCGACCTCACGCCGGTGAGCAGTGCCGGCAGCGCGGCGACCGTGAACAGCCCGGCGCGGACACTGACCCGCTCGCTCATCGTCAACGCCGCGGCGGCAATGACGACCGACAGCAGCGCCATCTCGTGCGGGGCCTCGGCGGCGAAGCCGAGCTTCTCACCGACGCCGTACTTGGTGTCGCCGGCGCCGACGCCCGAGGCCGCGACCAGGAGGTGGACGACCATCGCGGCAAAGCCGCTCGCGAAGACGGCGTTGCGGACACGAGGAAGCTCGTTGCGTCCGCGCTCGCTCAACACGGCGAGCGCAACGACGGGGAAGATCATGTAGCTGGCCGCCTGCTTGAGCTGCTCGACGTCGGTGGCGACCACCGCGTGGGCGAGCACAACGACGGCGAAGACCCCTGCGCCGATCGGGCCTAGGGCACGCTGGTAGCGCAATGGCAGCGCGAAGGCGACGAGCGCCACCGCGGCGATCCCAGTCGCGGCGGTGCGGACCAGCGGGGGCACGAAGGCGTCCAGGACGAGCAGCCACGGCAAGGCGCCCAGCAGCAGCTGAACCAGCACCAGACGGGAGGCGGTCACGACGACGATCGCAGCTCCGAGCAGCGCCAGCATGCCGACCGCGAGCGCCGGCGCGCGTGCCGCAAGCGCGCCAGTGCCAGCCGCCGCGAGCGCGGCTAGCGCCCACCCGAGCCCGGCGGCGCCGCGCGGGCCGGGGACCGTGCCGTCGCCGGGCGTGAAGATCGGGCGGAGGGTGACGGGGCGGCGCATGGCGGTCGCGCGCGCGCGGCGCGCCCGAGCCAGTCAAGCAGACCGTCGCGACGCACCGGTCATCGGTCGCCCGCTGCGAGTAGCGTTCCGAGGCCGATGGGCGACCAGCGAACGACGACTCCGCGCCGAGATCGGCGCAGGGGCCGTGTGCTGCACGTCACGCCGGATCCCCAGCGCCCAGGCGGCATGGCGGCCGTCGTGCGCGACCTGCTCGCCTCGCCGCTGGGAGATCGCTACGCGCTCGACGTGCTGGTGTCGCACCGGACGCGGGACCGGCTCGGGCGGATCGCGGTCTTCGTACGGGCGCTCTGGCGACTGAGCCGCTGGTGCCGCGGCGCCGGGAGCCGGATCGTGCACGTGCACAGCGCGGTGCGCGGCAGCATGTACCGCAAGGCGCTCTGCGTCGCGGTCGCCAAGTCGGCCGGGCGGCCCGTCGTCCTGCAGCTGCACGCCGGTGCAGGCGACATAGAGGCGTTCGACGCGAGCCTCGGGCGCCTGCGGCGGGCATTGGTCGGCCATGCGCTGCGCCGCGCCGACCGGGTGGTGAGCGTGTCCGCGCCGGGCGCTGAGCGGATCGAGCGCTGCTTCGGGGTCCACGGCGTGGTCGTGATCCCCAACGCCGCCCCCGCGATACGCGCGGCGCGCGGCGCGCGCGACCCCGATCGGCCCGTCAGGGCCCTGTACATGGGCGGCTTCGTCAATCCCGTGAAGGGAGGGGCGGTGCTGATCGAGGCGCTGCCGCGGCTGCTCGCCGGCGATCCCAACCTCGAGGTCGCCTTCGCGGGCACGGGGACCCCACCGGACGAGCTGCTGGAGGCGGCTCGCCGCCACGAGGGGGTCAGCTGGCTGGGCTGGCTCGACGCCGAGGCTAAGGCCGAGCAGCTCGAGCGCTGCGACGTGTTCGTCATGCCGTCGCTGAGCGAGGGAATGCCGATCGCCCTGCTGGAGGCGATGGCCTACGGCTGCGCGATCGTGGCGAGCGCCGTCGGAGGCGTTCCCGAGGTCGTCGCCGACGGCTCGGAGGCGGTGCTGGTGCCGCCGTCGGATCCTGCCGCGCTCGCGGACGCGGTCGCGCGCACCGCCGCCGACCCGGCGCTGCGCGCGCGCCTGGGCGCGGCGGCGCACGAGCGCATCGGCGACTTCGACGCCGGCAACGTCTACGACCGCTTCGCCGCTCTCTACGATGAGCTGTTGGCGCTTCCCGGAGCGACGCGGTGAGCGCGGGCCGACTGCGCAACCGCAGCCGTGAGGCGGTCTTTCTCGGCTACCACTCGGTCGCGGAGGAGGGCCCGCCGTTTCTGTCCGTCACCCCCGAGGCGTTCGAGCGCCACTTGGCGCTGCTGAAGCGGCGCGGCTTTCGCTCGGGGACGCTCGCCGACCTCGCTCACGTCGCCGGCGGCGGCCGGCCGGACGGCAAGCTCGCGTTCCTGACCTTCGACGATGGCTACGTCGACAACTACGCGACCGCGCGCCCGCTGCTGGAGGCGTACGGCTTCCGGGCGATCGTCTTCCTCGTCCCCCCGCTGATCGACGGCGGCGGACCGCTCGTCTGGGAGCGCGTCGAGCGCCACGTGCGCGACTACCCCGCGGTGATGCGGGCGATGACATGGACGATGGTCGAGTCGATGGCCGCCGAGGGACACGAGTTCGGCAGCCACACGCTCACCCATCCGCGGCTGCCGGACCTCGACGACGAGCGCCTGCGTCGCGAGCTGTCGGAGTCGCGCGAGCAGGTCGAGCGGCGGCTCGGAAGCTGCGAGGCGCTTGCGTATCCCTTCGGCCTTTGGAGCCCCCGCGTCGCCGCAGCGACCGGCCGGGCGGGGTACTCCTACGCCTTCACGCTCCCCTACGGCGCGCAGACGCACGCTGACAGGCTCACCATCCCGCGGATCGCCATCGACCATCGCGACGACGAGCGCCGCTTCGGGCTCAAGCTGACGCGGGCATACCGGGCCTTCGCGCTCTCACGCGGCAAGCCGGCCCTGCGACGACTGCTGCGGCGCGCACCGGCGCACCAGTCTCCTGCCTGAGCGGCTCCGGCGTCGCCTCGACCGGCTAGCGGCCGCGCAACCGCTCGCGCGCGACCTTGGCGAGGAAGCGCGAGTTCGTCGTCAGGTAGCGCTTCCAGAGACGTCTCGGCTCCTGGACGACGCGCCAGAACCACTCGAGGCCGAGGCGCTGCCATAGCGCCGGAGCGCGGCGCACGACGCCGGCGATCACGTCGAAGCTCCCGCCCGACGCCACAGCCAAAGAGACACCGGTCGCCGGGCCCTGCCGGTCGATCCACAACTCCTTGCGCGGCGACGGCATGCCGACGAACATCACGTCGGCGTCCGACTTCCGCACGATCGCCGCAACCTCCGCGTCGCGCTCGGGTCCGAAGTAGCCGTTGTGGCGCCCCGCGACGATCAGCCCCGGATGGCGGCGCCGGCAGTAGTCCTCGACCGCTTCGAGCACCTCGTCCCTGCCTCCGAGGAAGAACACGCGCCAGCCCCTGCTGTCGGCGACCTGAAGCAGGTCGAGCATGTAGTCGATGCCGGCCACACGCTCGGGGAGCGGCTGCCCGAGGATGCGCGAGGCCCACACGAGCGACTGCCCGTCGGCGGCGAGCAGGGTGGCGTCGAAGAGCGCCGCGCGCAGTTCGGCGTCGCTCTCCGCCATCACCACCTTGGCCGCGTTAGCGAACAGGACGGAGTTGAACTCGCCGCCCTCGACCGCGCGGACAGCGAACTCGCGGGCGCCCTCCACGTCGATCACCGCGCAAGGGAGCCCGAGCAGCGGCGGGGCGTCGATGTCGGAGGTCGTACCGGGCATCGCCGTCCGCATCGGCCCGGAGGCGCGAGCGATTTAGCGCTGGGCCGCGCCGTTCATCGCGGCCCACGCCTCGACCAGCCAGCCGAGCTCGTACGGGCGGCAGGTTCGGTTCAGCTCCAGCCTGCGCCCCCGGCCGGCGCGCGAGCGTCCGATCGCCGCTGCGGTCGCGGTGTTGGCGTATAGGCAGAGGCGGTCGAGCGGTCGCACGCGCCTGATCGAGCGGTAGGTCATCCCGCGCTCCAACGGCGCCATCTGAGCTCCGAGCTCGTTCGCTCCGAAGAGCCACGGGATCCCGCGATCGCCCGCCGCGGCGTAGCGCTCCTCGCCGCTGACCCCGCTCAGCTCGTAGAGCGTCATCGGCGCCATCCCGTGCTGGTGCACGGAGTAGACCTCGTAGCGCTCGACGACCGATCCACGCTCGGCGTCGTACATCCAGGGCCAGCCGCCGTCCGGCAGCTGCAGCGCCAACAGGCGATCGGCGGCGCGACGGGCCGCTGGCAGCGCCCGCGCGTCGAGGCCCCGTCCCGCCGTGACCGCCAGCGCCAGGACCGAGTAGATCTGGGTGGCGAAGTTGGGGAAGCGCCGCCGCGCGCCGCCCTCTCCAAAGTGCCGGAACAGCCCGCTGGGGCCCTGGTTGGAGGCGATCAGCTGGTCGAGCGCCGCCTTGCGCAGCTCGCGCCCGCGCGCCGTCAGGTCCTCGGTGACTGCGAGCGCGGTGACGATCCAGCCGAGCTCGAGCCCCTCGCGCGCCGCCAGGCCGCCGTTGACATCGAGCGAGCGGTCGAGCCGCTCGACCAGCGTGTTCGCCGAGCCCGTCTCCGCGCGCGACTCGACCCAGAGCCGCAGCGCGACATCTCCGGGCGTGACCTCCGGCCGCTCGAGCGCCGCGTCGATCGCGTCACGCAGCTTGTCGGGATCGATCGAGGGCGCGGCGCCCGCGTGCCGCGCGCGCAGCAGACCGAGCAGGACGATCAGCGCGTAGCGGACCGACTCGCCACGCGGCGCGGAGTCCCCCTCCGCGACCTCGTAGCAGACGAGTCCCGACGGGACGACCATCGCCGGCAGCGCCGCCATGGCCGGCTCGAGCAGCTCGGCGGCACGGCTGTCGAAGGCGAGCCCCTCAGCGGCCATCGCGGCCCTCGAGGTCGATGTCGTAGATGGTGAGGCCTTGGGCGAGGAGGCGGTCAAGCACGGTGAACATCGCGGGTATTCTGCACACCAGCAGCTCTGATGCTCCAAGCGGCACCGCCCGCATGACACCCTCGGCGAGCAGCTCCGCCCGCACCTGCTGCCGTGCCTGCGAGCGGATCCGGTGCGCCGCAACCGCCGGATCGTGCACCAGCGTCGCCACCCGGAGTGGCTCGCCGGCGGCGTCCTCGCAGCGCACGGAAACCGGCTTCTCGAGGAAGACGTCGATCGGAAACCGGTCGCCAAGCAGGCACTCGAACGTGTGGTAGAGCGTGAACGCGTGGACGTCGGTCCCGAACCACACCTGGTACGCGTCCCGCTCGAGCAGCCGCGCAAACGGCGTCCCCTCGCCGAACGGCGTCAGCGCCAGCTCGTGACCCGCGACCAGCGATTCCGCGCCTGGACCGCGCGCGGACACCGAGTGGGTCGGGTGCAGGCTGCGGACGGTGCCGGGCAGCTGCCTGAAGCGCTCCGAGACCGAGCCCATCGACGACGGCGTCGAGCGCACGCTGAAGCACGGGTCGTCGCGCAGGTACTCGAGCACGCTGCCGCGGAACGGGAACGCCGGCATGGCGACCAGCGCCTCGGCCCCCAACACCTCGTCGAGCGCACGCAAGACCGTCTCGGGGCCGCCCTCGATCTCACCGAACGGGCTCATCGCCGACTGGAAGAAGACGTTGTCGCCTCGTGACAGTCCGGCGGCGGCCAATGCCGCGCCGATCTCCGCGCCGGTCACCCGCACCGGGTCCAACCGTCGCCTGACGCGGTGGCGCATGCGGGCGCGGGAGCGCTGGGCGCGACGCAGCGCTCGCAACGCCGGCGCGGGCGCCCGGCGCAGCACGAGCGCCCTCAGGGCTCCACGTGACATCGAGGCGTCAGCATAGACACGCCCTACAGTCGTGTGAGGCTTGTGTCGATACGGCCGCATGACGCTTTTCAGTGGAGCCGTGGCGGTGGCGGTCGTCGCGCTGGTACTCGCGGTCGGCGCGAGCGAGCCCGCCGGCGCGCTCGTCCTGAAGCATCGCCCGACCGGCTTCACGGTGCACGCGCCGCCGGACTTCCGCGTCCAGTTCGACAAGCGCTCGACCCGTTACACGGTCAGGAGCCGCAACCGCCGTGCCCGGCTCACATACACGCGCCTTCGCACCAAGCGGTCGCCGGCGGCGATCGCCCGCTCGCGCGCGGCCCGGGTCGCGCGATCTCAGCTGCGGGTGGTGCGCGCCGGGCGCCGCTACAGACTGCGCGTCTCGCGCCGCCGCGTCGTGGAGGTCGGACGGGCCGGTCGCGGGACGGTCGCGGTGTCGACGCTCTCCACGCGCGGACGGCGTACGGCGGCTCGGCTGGCGCTGCTGCGGCGGATCGGCCGCTCGGCACGCGGAGGCCTCGCACGCAACACCGGCACGACCCACGGGCTGTCGGTCGCCTGGCGCACCCCGACCGCCGGCCAGATTCTCGCACCGGGCTCGGCCGAGCTTCGCGTCGACGCGTCCACGCCGTCGCGGGTCGCGGAGGTGCGCTTCCTGGTCGACGGCGAGCACCTGCACACCGAGTACGAGACCCCCTACACGGGCGTCCTCGACACGTCCGGACTGTCGGCGGGACTGCACAAGCTGCGCGCCGTGGTCGTCCTGCGCGACGGCAGAGCGATCGTGCGCAACCAGACCGTCGCGGTGCGCGGCGCCGGCTCCGCAGGCGAGACCTCGCCCGCCGCCGGCGGCGGATGCGCGTCCAACGCACTGTTCGAGGGCGGCTTCGAGGGCGGCCTCGACGAGTGGGGAAACGTCCAGGCGCTCGGCCCACGGGCGACGATCGTCCAGGGTGGCTCGTTCTGCGGAGCGAGGCACGGTCGCTTCGAGGTTCGCGCCGGCGACGTGGAGCCCGACACCGACAGCAACCGCGCGGAGGTCGCCGGACCGTCCTTCTCCGACGGCGACGACCTCTGGTTCCGCCACGCGACCAAGCTCGCCGCGGGATTCCCGCGCGAGGACAAGTGGCAGATCGTCAGCCAGTGGAGGTCTGGCGACGGCTCTCCCCCATTGGCGCTCTTCGTCAGCGACGACCTGGCGCTGTCGCTGAGGCGCGGCGACGCGCCCTACACCGAGTTCTGGCGCGGCCCGGTCCAGACGGAGGTCTGGACCGACCTCGTCTTCCACATCCGCTTCTCGCGCAACCCCGCGCTGGGCTTCGTCGAGCTTTGGCGCGATGGACGGCGTCAGACGATGCGCAACGGCGCCGAGCGGATGAGCGGTCAGACGATCAAGGGCTCGAGCGGGTACGTCAAGCTCGGCTACTACCGCGATCCCGATCACGTCGGGACCGGCGTCGTCTATCACGACAACTACCTCGTCGGTCGCTCGCTGGCCGACGTCGCGCCAGCCCCCTGACCGCCGGGCGCGGGCGGCATCCCGTCGCGCCACGATACTGCGCCGATGCCGCTGCAGCGCCTTAGAGGACTCTCCACCTTCAAGCGGGGCTTCGCCTCGACCTTCACTCTCGACGTGCTGGCGCGGGCGATGAGCGCAATGACGCTCGTGCTGCTGCTGCGCGCGCTGCCGGTCGATGGCTTCGCGTTCGTGATCCTGCTGCTCAGCATCGGGCAGTTCATGGGCAGCGCCGCCACCGGCGGCCTGCGCATGCGCTACGTGCGCATCCAGGCGGAGCGGGTCTCGCGCGAGTCGGATGAGCCGTCGTCCTTCTACCTGACGCTGCGTGGCGGAATCGTGCTGATCGTCGCCGCCGGGGCACTCGGATTCCTGGGCGCCACCGCGCTCGACGTGGGAACGCCCGAGGAGCGAGCCGTGATGGCGTTGATCGCCACCGCCTACACGCTTGGCCATGCGAGCATTGAGCTGAGCGCGGTCCACTACCAGGCACATGTCGCCTTCGTGAAGGCCGGCGTCCTGATCTGGCTGCGGAGCTTCGTCCAGTTCCTGTTCGCGGTCGGCGCGACGGCCGGGCTGCTAAAGACCGGGACCGCCGTCGGCGCGGCCTTTGCGATCGGCGTGATGTGCGTGGCGGTCGCGACGGCCGGCCCGCCGGCGTGGGCGACGCGCAAGTCGACCGTCGACCGGGAGGGCCGGTTCGGCTTCGGGCGCGAGTCGGCCGCGCTGACGCTGTTCTCGATTGCGACGGCCGGTCGGGCCTACATCAACATCTTCCTCGTCGCAGCGCTGCTCGACGACACGGCCGTCACGGTCTACGGAACCGCAACGCGCTACATCTCAGTCGTCATGGGGCCCGTGCCCGCGCTCATGACCGTGATGCGCGTGCGAACGGCCCAGAGCGACATGGTCGACTCGCACGAGACGCAGCTGCGCCTGATGGTCGACTGGGCCAGGCGCAGCCTGGTCCCGCTGATCGTCGCGCTCGGAGCGGCCGCCATCGCGGCGCCGTTCGTGATCCCGCTGATAGACGAGGGCAAGTACCCCGACACCGTTCCCGTCTTCGAGATCATGCTCGTGATGGCGTTCGCGCAGCTGATGACGCTGCCGAACCCGAGCCTGTTGCTGACACAGAACCGCTACTCGACGCTCGCCTGGGTCGATGCGACGGTAGTCGTCGTCAACGTTCTGCTGGCGCTCGCGGTGGCGTCCCATTTCGGCGTGATCGGCATCGTCGTCGTCGCGGCGCTGGTCACGGTCGGCCAGGTCTGCGCAGTGACCTACCTCGCCGCCCATCCGCCCAAGGGCACCGCTGGCGCCCCGGCCGCCCCGCTCTCGGAGGGACTCGAGGAGCACCCCGAGTCGGCGGTGCGCGATCCCTAGCCGCGAGCGCGCACGCGGCGGTAGGCCCGTCGCAGCGGCGGCCGGATCGAGGTCCGGTACGCGTAGCGCGCGACGCCGAGCGGCCGGCGCGGGTATGCGCGCACGCCGACGTGGGGCCGCTCGCGCGTGGCGAACTTGGCCTTCCACTCGCTCCTGTGACCGAGCAGCTCGTGCGCCTCGAGGCCCAGCTCGAAGCAGCGCTCGACGGTCGACAGGCGCAGAACCAGGCCCGGCGCCAGCTTGCGGAAGTCCTCGTCGAAGGCGGTCTTGACCAGATAGAGACGGCCGCGGTCGAGCAGGCAGAGGTCGAACGCCGCCGTCCTGCCGTCGAGCACGATCCGGCTGAGCCGGAGCGCTCCGCGCTCGTGGAAGGCGCGGCTCATCTCGACGTAGAAGGCATGGGTCGCGGGATCGCAGAGGATCGCCGTCCCGGCCTGGCCCTTCCAGCCGCTGGCCTCAACGCGCAGGCCGGCCGCGAGCTCGCCATCGAGGTCGACCGGCGGCTCGACGATCGTCATCTCCGCGTCGTAGTCGCGCTGCATCTTGCGCCGGAAGCGTTCCAGCGGAGCACCCCAGCGGCGCTTGCTATCCGCCCGCCAGGCGTCGAAGTCGCCAGACGTGTCGACGATCGGCGAGACATGCTCGGGCTCGCTGGCAACCAGCCTCCCGCTCGAGCGTCCGAGCTCGCACAGGTCCCCGATGATCGGCTCGTCCGCGGGGATCCGCGACAGGAACAGCTCCGGGGCGCGCCGCTCGAGCAGCGCGCGAGCCAGCGCCCTGCGTGCGTCGGCGTCGACCGCAAGCAGGCGGAACATCGACGACTGCTCGTTCGCCATCGCCAGGATGCGGCCGCTGGAGTCGCGCATCAGCGGCGCGACGGCGACGATTTGGTGGCCGCGCCGGACGACGCAGACAGCGAGCTGCCGATCGCCCCCGAACGCCTTCCACCACGCCGCGTACCAGCAGTGCAGGTCGAAGGGGTGCGAGTCGGGCGTCAGCAGCGCGTCCCAGGGCTCGGCGAGCGCTGCAAAGCCGGCCTCGTCGGCCACCCAGTCGACCGTCGTGGCGGCGGGCGACCCGGCCATCAACGTCGAACCAACCCTCGCACGCGCCGCTTGGCCTCGGGCGAGAGCCGCTTGGCGAGCTCGCCGCGCGCCTGGTACGGGGCGAGCCGCGCCCGCGCGAGCGGGTATGCCGCTCCGCGCGGGACGAGCGTCGTGAGGCTGATCTCCGAACGTTCGTCGGCGAGCGTGCCCTTGTATGGCTGATCTCCGGGCCCCAGGCTAATCCGCCGCTCCCCGCGCTGCGCGGCGTCGGCGACGGCCTCGAGCATCGTGAGGATCGACGGGCCGTATCGGCTCCAGCTCGCATCGAAGCCGCCGTTCCAGCCGCTCACCTCCGAGCCGGCGGCGATGAACACGTGCGCGCAGATCACCTCGCCGTCGACGTCGATCGTGAAGAGTCGGAAGCGCTCGCTGGGAAGCAGCTCGCGGCCAGCCTCGGCGAGCATCGGCTCGATCCCGTCGACTAGTGCGTTCGATCCGCCCCGGTAGTCCCAGCGGTCGCGATGCAGGCGCAGGAACGCCGCGAGCGCGCTGTCGAAGTCGTTCTCGCCGGCCAGCGAGAAGCGGCCGCCGGCCTTGTCGAGCTGGCGTCGGCGGCGCCTCGTCTCCTGGCGGAACTTCGCGTTGCGGCCCTGTAGCCAGGCGTCGTAGTCGAGGCCGCCGAGGACGATCGCCGGCGCGGCCATCGCCGCCGGGGAGTAGCGCCACGGCCGTCGGCCCGGCCAGGCGTCGGCCAGGCTCATGGCCCACTGCGTGGAGTCGCTCTCGTCCTCGAGCTGCAGCGCGTGCGGGCGTGGTGTCGAGCGCGCGAGCGCCGACGCGATCGCAGCGGCGACCTCGTTCTCCCGACCGGTCGCGGCGAGCGGGCGGACCGGCGGCGAAAGCCGACTGGCCAGCATCGCGTAGCGCGTGCCGCCGGCGCGGTCGCCGGCGACCCAGAGCGGTGCGAGGCCGATCAGCCGCTCGCCCTCGACGACGACCACGGCGCGCAGGAGCGCGTCGGCGGGACGCGCATGCCGCCACCAAGCCAGCATCCACGCCGGGCTCGAATACGGCTGCCCGGTCTCGACAGCCAGTGCGTCCCACTGAGAGCGGAAGGACTCCAGGTCGGACTCCAGGTCGAGAATCTCCACCGCCACCGGCACGCGCGCAGACTACACGTGGCCACCGAGCCCGCAGTTTGCGGGACTTCAGGGGTCGTGATCGACGGATGTTTGAAATCCGTCGGCGCCAGTCACTATGCTCGCGTCGCGATCAAATGCCGAGTCGCTCCCGATCCGACGGGAGCGAGCGGGGGAACCAATTCCTTTGGGGCTAATCGCGGTGCTGGCCCATATGCGCCGTGACGCGCTGCTCTTTCTGCGCGAGCCCGACAGCTAACCCCGTAGGCCTAGGAAAGGGGAGGCTCGCGATCACCGCGCTGCGCACATTCATCCTTGCCGCCTTGCTGGCGGCTCTGCTTTTGCCATCCGCTGCAGCCGCCAAGCAATCCGACCGCGAGTCGGCGGCGGTGATGGTCGACCGGATCAACTCGACACGGGCGAAGCACGACCTGCCCTCCCTGCGCGCGGCGCCCCGCCTGATGCGCTCCGCGCGCCGCTATGCGGCCCACCTGATGCGCGCCGACGCCTTCGAGCACGGGCCGGCGCGCATCACGGGATTCCGCGCATCCGGCGAGATGCTGGCTTTCAACCCGGGCTGGCGGCTAAGGACCTCGCCGGTCGTCCGAATGTGGCTCGGCTCGCCGGGACATCGCGCGCTGATGCTCAGCCGATCGTTCGGCCACGTCGGCGTCAGCCCCGCCCGCGGCCGCTTCGGAGGGGCGCTGACGACGATCTGGGTGGTTCAGCTCGGCCGCCGCTAGGCGCCGGGCTCCCGCCGCGGCACCAGCACCGAGCGCTTGAACTCGGCGACGAGCACGCCGTCCTGGTTCAGGACGCGCGTGTGCACACGCACGACGCCGCGGTCGGGCTTCGAGCTCGACGGGCGCACCTCGAGGACCTCGGACTCGCAGAACAGCGTGTCGCCGTGGAAGACCGGCGCCGGATGCGATAGCTCGTCGGTGGCGAGGTTGGCGATCGCCTTGCCTGAGACGTCTCCGACCGACATGCCGAGCGCGAGCGAGTAGACGAGCGGGCCGACGACGACGTTGCGGCCCTGCTGCGACTGCTTGGCGTAGACGTCGTTGATGTGCAGCGGGTGGTGGTTCATCGTGATCAGGCAGAACATGTGGTCGTCGGCCTCGGTCACGGTCTTCGCCGGCCAGTGCTTGTAGACGGCGCCGACCTCGAAGTCCTCCAGGTAGCGCCCGTAGGGGCGGGCGCCGGAGGCCTCGCGTGTCGCCTGGTCTGTGTCGACGGTCATGTGCTCCTCGAGTCGGTTGATTCGTCAGTCAATCGGAAGGCGCGGAATCGTAACCGGCGGTAGGTTTTGATGCCCATGCGCAATCCACGAGACTTCTTCAAGCCGCTCGCCGTCGGCGCGCCGGACCCGGTAGCCGAGGTCCCCTTCAAGCCGTCGCGGATGATCCACTTCCTCGACTTCTCGAACGAGAAGATGGTCGCCAAGGCGCCCGCGATCGCCGGCCAGGTCGACATCCTGCTCGGCAACCTCGAGGACGCGATCCCGATCGACCGCAAGGAGGCGGCGCGCGAGGGGCTGATCACCGTCGGGCGCGACATGGAGCTCGGCGACACGGCCCTCTGGGTGCGCGTGAACTCGCTCGAGAGCCCATGGGTGCTCGACGACCTGACCGAGCTGGTCGCGACGATCGGCGACAAGCTCGAGACGATCATGGTGCCGAAGGTCGAGGGCGCCTGGGACATCCACTACGTCGACCGCCTGCTCGCCCAGCTCGAGGCGAAGGCCGGCGTCGAGAAGCCGATCATGGTCCACGCGATCCTCGAGACCGGCATGGGCGTGGTCAACCTCGAGGAGATCGCGACCGCGAGCCCGCGCATGCAGGGGATGAGCTTCGGGCCCGCCGACCTCGCCGCCTCGCGCCGCATGAAGACGACGCGCGTCGGCGGCGGGCACCCCGGCTACCGGGTGATCGAGGACCCCGACCCCGACCAGCCCGACGCGCCGCGGATCACCGCCCAGCAAGATCCCTGGCACTACTCGATCGCGCGCATGGTCGACGCCTGCACCTCCGCGGGGATCCTTCCGTTCTACGGCCCCTATGGCGACATCAAGGACGTCGACGGCTGCGAGGCGCAGTTCCGCGCCGCGTTCCTGCTCGGCTGCGTCGGGGCCTGGTCGCTGCACCCGGTCCAGATCGACATCGCCAAGAAGGTCTTCTCGCCCGATCCCAACGAGGTCGCCTTCGCGAAGAAGGTGATCGAGGCGATCCCCGACGGCGCCGGCGTCCACATGATCGACGGCAAGATGCAGGACGACGCCACCTGGAAGCAGTGCAAGGTGATGGTCAACCTCGCCGAGATGCTCGCCAAGAAGGACCCCGAGCTGGCCGAGGCCTACGGCTTCGAGCGCGCGACGGCGGGTGCCGCGTCATGAAGTTCTACGAGTACGAGGCGCGCCAGATCGTCGAGCAGGCCGGCATCCCGGTCACGAAGTACGGCTTCGCCAAGACCGCCGAGGAGGCGCGCGCGATCGCGGCCGACATCGACGGCCCGACGGTGATCAAGTCGCAGGTGCTGACCGGGGGCCGGATGAAGGCCGGCGGCGTCAAGTTCGCCGACACGCCCGACGAGGCGGCCGCCCACGCCGAGGACATCCTGAAGCTGGAGATCAACGGCCACATGCCGCGCGGCGTGCTCGTCGACCCGAAGGCGCAGGTCAAGCAGGAGTACTACGCCGGCGTCGTCTGGGACGGCACGCGCAAGCAGCCGCTGCTGCTGTTCAGCGACATGGGCGGGATCGACATCGAGCAGGTCGCCGAGGAGCACCCCGACCACGTCGGCCGCGGCCACTTCTCGAACCTCCTCCCCTACTCCGACTTCCAGGCCAAGCAGGTGATCGCCGCCGCCGGCGTCAGCGGCAAGGAGCTGACGCGGCTGACGCCGATCCTGACGCGGCTCGCGCGGCTGTTCCAGACCTGCGACATGACGCTCGCCGAGATCAACCCGCTCGCCCAGCTCGAGGACGGCAGCTTCGTCGCGCTCGACGCCCACATGGAGATGGAGAACGAGGCGATGGGCCGGCAGAAGAAGCTGCTCGAGAGCATCGGCATCGGCGCCGAGGAGGGCACCCGCGAGGGGCACGAGCCGAGCCCGTTCGAGGCGATCGTCAAGCAGATCGACTCCGCCGACCACCGCGGCGTGATCCAGGGCAAGGACACCGGCTTCCACGGCAACGTCGGGCTCGTGATCGGCGCGGGCGGCGGCTCGCTGACGCTGACCGACGCCGTCCGCTCGCAGGGCGGCAAGCCGGCGAACTACTCCGAGATCGGCGGCAACCCCTCGGTCGCCAAAGCCTGCGGCCTCGCCAAGGCGGTGCTGCAGAAGGAGGGCGTCGAGAAGATCGCGGTGATGATGTCGATCGTCTCCAACACGCGCGTCGACATCGTCGCCCGCGGGGTTATCAAGGCCTGCCTCGAGCTCGGAAAGGACCCCGGCGAGACCGTCGCGATCTTCCGCATCCCCGGTGCCTGGGAGGACGAGGGCTTCAAGATCCTCGACAGGTACGGGATCGAGTACTGCGACCGGTCGGTCTCGATGCACGAGGCGGCCAGGCGGGCCGTCGAGAAGATCCAGGGAGAGGGCGGCCCGAAGCAGCCGGCTCTGCCGGATGCGCAGGGAAAGGTGTCGGCATGAGCATCCTGATCGACGAGAACACGACCTTCATCGTTCAGGGCATCACCGGCCGCGAGGCCGTCAACCTGACGCGCGAGTGCCTCGACTACGGCTCGAAGATCGTCGGCGGCGTGACACCCGGCCGCAAAGGCCGCGACGTCCACGGCGTGCCGGTCTTCGACACCGTCGAGCAGGTGATCGCCCACAACGACGGCCGCGTGCCCGACGGCTCGGTCGTCACCGTCCCCCCCGCGTTCACCAAGGACGCCGTCTTCGAGGCGATCGAGAACGGGATCAAGCTGATCGTGATCGTCACCGAGCGCATCCCGCGCCGCGACGTCGCGCAGATGGTCGAGCTCGCCAACCTGCGCGGCGCGCGGATCATCGGGCCGAACTGCCTCGGGCTGATCGTCCCGGGGGTCGCCAAGATGGGCGGCATCGGCGGCCCGGCCAAGAACGCCGCGCAGGCCTACCAGCCCGGCTCAATCGGTGTGATGTCGCGCTCCGGCGGCATGACTACCGAGATCTCCTCGACGCTGACGGCTGCCGGCCTCGGCGTGTCGACAGCGATCTCGATCGGCGGCGACGCGATCATCGGCTCCGCCTATGCGGAGCTGATGCCGCTCTTCGAGGCCGACGAGCAGACCGAGGCGATCGTGATCTACACCGAGCCGGGCGGCCGGATGGAGGCCCAGCTCGCCGAGTGGGTCGCCGAGCACGACTCGCGCCTGCCGATCGTCGCATTCATGGCCGGGCGGTTCATGGACGACGAGGAGATGCAGGGGATGTCCTTCGGCCACGCCGGCACGATCGTCGAGGGCAAGGAGGACACCGCGACCGAGAAGATCGCCCGCCTCGAGTCGGCCGGCATCCCGGTCGTCGAGCGGATCGACGAGATTCCCGACGCGGTCAAGCGCAAGCTCGCGGATCGCAAGTCCGAGAAGGGAGCCGTTGCCTGATGTCCCGCATCTTCATCGACATCGAGGTCGCCGACGAGGTCCGCGACGACACCGAGCTGGCGCGCAAGCTGGCCGAGGTCTGCCCGGTCGACATCTACGCCGAGCGCGACGGCAAGGTCGCCGTCGTAGACGAGAACGTCGACGAGTGCGTGCTCTGCGGCCTCTGCCTCGACGCCTCTCCGCCCGGCGCCGTCGCCGTCAAGAAGCTCTACGACGGCACGACGCTGACGCGCTAGCCGGCTCGGGCGCCTTTGTTGTGAGCGGCGACCCCTACACTGCCCGGGCATGACCAGCCCGAACGGCAAGCCGTTCTCGCGCGTCGGCGTGATCGGCCTCGGCTACGTTGGGCTGCCGCTCGCGGTCGCCTTCGCGGAGGAGGGCGTCGACGTCGTCGGCGTCGACTACGCGCCGCAGCTGGTAGCGGCAATCGAGGCCGGCGAGAGCCACATCGAGGACATCGCGTCCGAGCGGCTCCAGGCGGTCGGCGACCGGATCGCGGCGACCACCGACTACGGGCGCCTGGCGGACTGCGACGCGGTGCTGATCGCGGTGCCGACCCCGCTGACGCGCAACCGCGAGCCGGACCTCGGACCGCTGCTGTCCTCGGCGCAGGCGCTGTCAGGCGTGGTTCGCACCGGCCAGCTCGTGGTGCTCGAGTCAACCACCTACCCCGGCACGACGCGCGAGCAGCTGGTGCCGCTGCTCGAGGAGTCGGGACTCGCCGCCGGACGCGACTTCAACGTCGCGTTCTCGCCCGAGCGCGTCGACCCCGGGCGGACCGACCACACGCTGCGCACGACGCCGAAGATCGTCGGCGGCCTCACGCCGGCCTGCCTGGCGCGAGCGGTCGCGCTCTACGAGATCGTCTGCGACAACCTCGTCGAGGTCTCGGCCCCGGAGCCGGCCGAGCTCGCGAAGCTGCTCGAGAACGTCTTCCGGTCGGTCAACATCGCGCTCGTCAACGAGCTGGCGATGCTCTGCGACCGGATGGGCATCGACGTCTGGGAGGTGATCGACGCCGCCGCCACCAAGCCCTACGGCTTCATGCGCTTCGATCCCGGCCCCGGGATGGGCGGCCACTGCCTGCCCGTCGACCCGTTCTACCTCTCGTGGAAAGCGCGCGAGTACGGCCAGCCGACCGAGTTCATCGAGCTCGCCGGCGAGGTCAACCAGCGGATGCCTGAGTTCTGCGTCGACCGGATCGCGCGCGCGCTCAATGACCACTCCAAGCCGGTGCGCGGCTCGAAGATCGCGATCGTCGGCGTGTCCTACAAGTCCGGCGTCGGCGACCTGCGCGAGTCGCCCGCCCTGCGGATCATGGGGCTGCTCGCGGAGGGCGGCGCCGTGCTCGCCTACCACGACGACTTCATCGCCGAGATCCCCGAGCTCGGCTACAGCGGCGAGACGCTCGATGCGGCGCTCGACGGCGCCGACGCCGCCGTGATCGTGACCGCCCACCCCGGCCTCGACCTCGAGCGGATCGTCGCGGCGGCGCCGCTGGTGGTCGACTTCCGCGGGGTCACGCGCGGCATCGAGGCGCCGAACCTCGTCCGCCTCTAGCGGTCGGCTAGCCGACCGCCGGCGCCACGTCGGCCGCCCAGGCGAGCAGCTCGGCGACGTGCTCGTCAGTGATGCCGACGGCGGGCTGGGTCTCGATCAGCAGCGTCGGCTCCGACCGCCCGCGCGCCCAGGCGAGGCACTCGTCGTCGACGTTGTCGTCGATCCACGCGGCCGGCCGCCCGCGGGCGTACTCGTCGATCGCCTCGACCTTCCAGTGCGAGCTGCCGAAGCGGGCGCGTCCGTCGAAGGTCAGGCAGGGCAGCTCGTGGAACGGCAGGCCGAGGATCCGCGGCAGGTACTCGTTCGCCTTCTCCTCCCAGCCGGTCGCCCACACGAGCTCGAAGCGGTCGGCGAGGCGTGCGAGCCGCGGGCCCGAGTCCGGCGGGATGCAGTGGGCGATACCGTCGATCCAGTGGAACGGGCCGGGCAGCCCGGAGCCCGGATCGAAGCCGAAGAGGCTGAGGACGCCGTCGACGTCGACGAAGAGGACCGGCTTCACCGCTACTTGGCGCGCACCAGCTGTCGCTCCATCACGTTGCCGAGCAGCTTCACCACCGCGCTGTCGCCGGTCACCTTGACGTGGCCCTGCTCGTAGGCCTTGGCCCACTGGCGCAGCGTGCCCTCCGTCGCCAGCTCGTTGAACTGCTGGCGCTGCACGACCACGGACAGCCGCGCGTCGCCCGCGGGATCGCGCTCGACCTTCGGCCCCGGCACCTCGACGCGCCAGATCGGGGCGTCGGAGCCACGACCCGGCAGCTCGAGCCGGACGACCAGCTTGAGCTGGCGCAGCGACGGCACCTCCGTCGTCAGCTGCTCGATGGCGTCGGCTATCAGGGCTTTGGTATCGGTGGCGGACACGCCACCGAGTCTAGTCAGCAGGCGTCTTCGCCAGCCCCCGCTTCACTTCTTGAATGCGCGCAGCGACCGGCGTGCCGCCTCGCGCCCTGCCTTTCGCAGCCAGGCGGCCAGCCCCCTCGGGGTGCGCCTGAACGCCCCCATCCAGCTCCGCTCGACCGAGCGATCGGCCCAACTCGACTTGAACGCGTCCTCGTTGCCCAACAGGTCGAGACAGGTCACCCCGCTCGCCAGGCAGTGGCCGATCTCCTCGCGCAGCAGCAGCGCGCCGGGGCCGAAGGAACGGAACTCCTCGTCATAGCCGGCCTTGAGCGAGTACCAGGTCCCGCCATGCTCGATCACGTAGTCGCATGCGATCGCGCGACCCTCGAGACGCAGGCAGGCCAGACGCAGCCAGCCGCCTTCAGCCGCCCAGCGTGCGACAGCCGTATAGAAGCGCTTCGTCTCCGGCTGTGACTGGATCGCCGTTCCTCGATCGCCCTTCCAGCCCGACGCCTCCACGCGGTACAGGTCGGCGAGCAGCTCGTCGAGACGTTCGCTGCCGTCATGGACCTCGAAGGTCAGCTCGCCGAGCTGCTCCAGACGGCGACGCTGGCGCCTCAGAGCGCGCCGGCGATTGCGTGACAGCGTCTGCTCGTATTCCGTCACACATCCTGTGGTGTCGATTATCGGCGAGCGCGTGACGGCCCGACTCAAGACGACTCGCCGTTGCCGCCGCGCTGCCGCGACCAACGTCTCCAGCGGGGCCTGAGAATCGCAGAGCAGATTCATCTCGACGCGCGCGCTGGGCTCGGCGAACACACGCTCCATCAGCTCCTCCTGTACGGATCGGTCGACGGCGAGCGGGCCGAACATCGGAGAGTGCCAGTTCACCGGGGCGAGGAGCGCGCCGGCGCGAACCTCCATCGGCAGGATTCCAGCCAGCTCACCCCCTCGACGAACGGTTATCGGCTCCGGCCTGCCGCAGGCAAAGGCCTCCGACCACGCGCTGAACCACCCCGGACGTAGAAACGGCGGAACGTCCAGAGAATTGGCGAGATACTCCCACTCCGCAGTGAGCGGAGCCTCTGAGGGCGGTAGCAACGGACCTCCAAAAACTGGTCGACAAAATGAACTGCCGACCAGCCTTCCCGGCGCACCACGTGCGACCCTACCAGTGGGCGCAGATGGGGGCCAGCTCTAGCGGCTCGCCCACACCTCGGACTGCGCGCATCGGCGCCTCGCCCTTCAGCAGCGCCTCGTGGAACTCGTCGTCGGCGTTCGACTGGGTGACGATCGCCCCGCCGACGCCGATCGTCGCCTTGCCGTCGGCGACCACGATCGTCCTGATCGTGACGCTGAGATCGCAGCTGCCGCCGGGGCCGAGGTAGCCGATCGCGCCCGAGTAGACGCCGCGCGGGGCCTCCTCGAGCTCGTCGACGATCTCCATCGTGCGCTTCTTCGGCGCGCCGGTCATCGAGCCCGGCGGGAAGCAGGCACGAATGCAGTCGGCGGTATCGGTTTCGGGCTGCAGCAGGCCGCGAACCGTCGAGACGAGCTGGTGAACCGTCTCGTAGGTCTCGACCTGCATCAGGTGCGGCACGTGGACCGTGCCGACTTCGCAGACGCGACCGAGGTCGTTGCGCAAGAGGTCGGTGATCATCAGGTTCTCGGCGCGATCCTTCTCGCTCGTCCGCAGCTCCTCGGCGAGCCGCACGTCATCCACCGGCGTCAGGCCGCGGCGTGCGGTCCCCTTGATCGGCTTCGCCTCGGCCCAGCGGTCGCGGCCGACGCGCAGGAAGCGCTCCGGGGAGGAGCTCAGCACCGCGACCCCGCCGAAGCGCAGGAAGGCGGCGTACGGGGCCGGGTTCACGCGCCGCAGCTCGCGGTAGAGCACCAGCGGATCGCCGTCGAAGTCGGTGGCGATCTGGTTGGTCAGGCAGACCTCGTAGGTCTCGCCGTCGAACAGCCGCTCCTTGCAGACCGCGATGTCGGCGAGATAGCGCTCGCGCGAGCGGGCGAGGGAAAACTCGCCCGGCGGGGCGGCGGCCCGCGGCCGCTCGTGGGCCGGTGCGGGGCCCTGCGGGCCGCTGCGGGAGGTGAGATCGCCAGGCGGCGGGAGCGACTCGAGGCGCTGCCGGGTGTCAGCGATCCAGCGCTCGGCATCGTGCGTGTTGACGACGTCGGTCAGGCAGAGCAGGTAGGTGTGGCCCTCCTCGTGGTCGAACGCGAGCATCCGGTCGGCGCGGACGAAGGCGGCGTCGGGGAGCGGCGAGTCGTAGACCGCATCGCCGCCGCAGTCGGCCTTCAGCTCGTAGCCGAGGTAGCCGGCGAAGCCGCAGGCGAAGTCGAACGGGAGGTCGGGCGGGGCCGCGACCTCGCGAAGCCTTGCCTGCTCGCGGCGTAGGTAGTCGAAGATCGTCTCTCGGTGACGCTCGACGCCGCCCGCGGCGGTGACGGTCACCTCGCCCGCGTCGACGTCGTACGTCACGACCGCTCCGAACGGACCGCTCGCGTCGCCGGCGAACGAGAAGCGCGCCTCACCTTCGACCCGGGCGCTGTCGAGCCAGAACGCGTCGGCGCTGTCGGCGTACAGAGCGGCGAACGCCGCCTCCGGGTCGGCGAGCATGTCGAGCCGCTCGACGACCAGCGACAGCGGATCGCTCGGCGACGCCCTTTCCCCCGAATCGTTCGACTCCACGGGGGCCCCGGACACTGAGCCCTGTTCGGCGACATCGCCGCCGAGATCGACCCGCCGTGGCGATGGCGCCGACGTTGGGTGTGTTTCGGCGACATTCCCGCCGGAATCGGCCCGGCGTGGGCGCGCGGCGGCGGCAGTGAGGTCGCGGAAGTTGGCCAGCAGCCGACGGCCGTGCTGGGTCGCGATCGACTCGGGGTGGAACTGGACGCCCCAGAGCGGGCGCGTGCGGTGCGCAACCGCCATCAGAACGCCGTCGCTCGCCCAGGCGGTCGGCTCGAGCTCGTCGGGCAGCGCCCAGCCGGCGCAGAGCGAGTGGTAGCGGACGGCCTGGAACTCGCGTGGGATGCCGACGAAGAGAGCGGAGCCGTCGTGGATCACCGCGCCGGCGCGCCCGTGGACGGCCTCGGGCGCATGCTCGACGCGACCGCCGAGGGCAGAGCAGATCCCCTGATGGCCTAGACAGACTCCGAGCAGCGGTACCTCTGCGCGCCGGACCGCCTCGCCGCAGACGCCGAAGTCGGCCGGATCGTCGGCGCGACCCGGCCCGGGCGAGATCACGACGTTGTCGAAGTCCCGCCGCGCCAGTTCCTCCCAGTCGGCCGCGTCGTTGCACACGACCTCGGGCAGCTCCCCGTTCACCTCGGCCAGAAGCTGGAAGAGGTTGTAGGTGAACGAGTCGTAGTTGTCGATCAGCAGCGTCTTCATCGTCGTGACCCGCAGCCTGCGATCCTCGCAGGCCGTGACGGCCGACAGTCCGCTCTCGACCACTCACCTCCCCCGCCCCGACCCTCGGCGCGGCATCTTCGAGACGCTGCTCGTCGTCGACGGCCGGCCGGTCGAGCTCGACGCCCACCTCGCCCGCCTCGCCGCCAGCGCCCGCGAGGTCTTCGGCCCGCCGGCCCGGTCACCCGCGCCATCGCCGGCGGGCCGAAGACCTCGCGGGCGCTGGCGGCGAGGCGGGCGAGGTGGGCGTCGAGCTCGACGGCGCGACCGTCGACGACGAGCAGCGTCTCGAAGACGCCGCGCGCGGGGTCGGGGCGGAGGAGATCTGCCGTCGAGAGCGGGCTGCCGACCGTCACGGCCTGCGAGGATCGCATGCTGAGCGGTGAGACGATGAAGACGCTGCTGATCGACAACTACGACTCGTTCACCCACAACCTCTTCCAGCTGCTGGGCGAGGTCAACGGCGAGCAGCCCGAGGTCGTCCGCAACGACGAGGCGAGCTGGGACGAGCTGGCGCGGCTGCCTTTCGACAACGTCGTCATCTCGCCCGGCCCGGGACGACCGGACGATCCGCAGGACTTCGGCGTCTGCGCCGACGCGATCCGCCGCGCGGAGGTGCCGCTGCTCGGCGTCTGCCTCGGTCACCAGGGGATCTGCGCGGCCTACGGGGGACACGTCGAGCGCGCCGCCGAAGCGGTCCACGGGCGCACGAGCGCGGTGCTCCACGACGGCTCGCCGCTGTTCGCCGGCATCCCGCGCGAGTTCCAGGCGGTCCGCTACCACTCGCTCGCCGCCGGCTGGGAGCTACCCGAAGAGCTCGAGCCGACCGCCTGGACCAGTGACGGCGTCCTGATGGCCGTCGCCCACCGCTCACGCCCGCTCTGGGGCGTCCAGTTCCACCCCGAGTCGATCGCGACCGAGCACGGCCGTCGCCTGCTGGCAAACTTCCGCGACCTGACGCCTGCGCGCTCGCTCGAGGCTCGCGGCAAGCCGTCGCCGTCGCCGTCGCGGCGAGTGGCGAGTTGCGGACGCAATACGTCCGC
>DATABV010000075.1:0-1565 GCA_036259395.1 Thermoleophilaceae bacterium
GAGCGACGCCGGGGCGCTCGCGGCCCGGGTCACCGGGTCCGGTCCGACGACGTTCGGCGTCTTCGCGGACCGCGCCGCGGCGGAGCGAGCCGCGGCGGCGATCGACACGCGTGCAGCGGCAGACGGCGATGCGTCGCCCCCCGCGATCGTGGCCGGACTGCGCCCGTGACCGCCGTCCGCCGTCACCCCGCATTGGCCATCGGCGTCGTGGTCGTCGCGGTCGCGATCGCGCTCTACGCATTCGGCGCGATGCCGGACTTCCCCGACGTCAAGAAGCTGGTCGGTGACATCGCCCAGGCACTCGGGAAGTGGACCTACCTCCTCGTCGGGCTGCTCGCGTTCCTCGAGACCGGCGCCTTCGTCGGACTTGTCGCACCGGGCGAGACGGTGGTGATCGTCGGCGGCGTGATCGCCGGCCAGGGCGAGATCAGCCTGATCGTGCTGATCGGGATCGTCTGGTCGGCGGCGATCCTCGGCGACACGACCAGCTTCTTCATCGGCCGCCGGCTCGGGCGCGGCTTCATCCTGCGCCACGGGCCGAAGGTCAAGATCGACGAGTCGCGGCTCGAGCAGGTCGAGGCCTACTTCGAGCGCCACGGCGGCAAGACGATCGTGATCGGCCGCTTCATCGGCCTGGTGCGCGCGCTGGCGCCGTTCGTCGTCGGCTCGTCCGGTCTGGCATACCGTCGCTTCATCCCGTACAGCGTCATCGGCTGCGGGCTCTGGGCGACGACGTTCTCGGTGCTCGGGTTCGTCTTCTGGCAGTCGTTCGACCAGGTCGCGGGCATCGCCGGCAAGGCGACCTTCGGCTTCGGCCTCACAGTCGCGGCGATCGTCGGCGCGGTGCTCGCCTACCGCCAGCTGCGGCGCCCCGAGCAGCGCCGCCGGGCGGTGGAGTGGATGGAGGGCAAGCCGCCGCTGCGGCCGCTGCTCGCCGTCGGGCGACCGATCCACCGTCGCGTCATAGCGCCGGCATGGAACGTAGTCGGGCCGCAGGTGCGCTTCGTCTTCAACCGCGTGACGCCCGGCGACCTGGGGCTCGAGCTGCTCGAGCTCGCGGACCGGCTCAACGTCCACGACCTGCTGACCGACGTCGCCAAGGTCGTCACCGACTTCGGCGCCTTCCCGACGGCTGCGGCGCTCGTGCTCGCGACGTCGATCCTGCTCGCGGCGCGGCGGCACTGGTACGAGGCGGCGGCACTGACGCTCGGCTTCGCGCTGCTCTACGTGTCGGTCCACCTGGCGAAGAACGGGATCGACCGGCCGCGCCCGAGCGCGCCGCTGACCGACGCCGACGGCGCGGCCTTCCCCAGCGGCCACGCCGCGTACTCGACCGCCTGGGTCGCGGTCGCGGTCGTCGTCGCGCGCGTCATACCGGGCATCGCGAGCCGCGCCGCGCTGATCGGCGGCGCGCTCGCCCTGGCCGCGGCGATCGGGCTGTCGCGGATCTACCTGCGCGTGCACTACTGGTCCGACGTCGCCGGCGGCTGGGGGCTCGGGGCGGGCCTGTTCGGCGCTTGTGCGGTCATCGGGCTCGTCGTCGCGCACGTGCGCCACAATGGCGA
>DATABV010000076.1:0-10151 GCA_036259395.1 Thermoleophilaceae bacterium
CCTACGCGGACGGCGTCGCCGACGTCGACCTCCGTGCGGTGCTCGCCTTCCACCGCGATCACGGCGCCGCCGCGTCGATGACCGTCGTGCGGCCCGAGCTGCAGTTCGGCATCACCCGTCTCGGAGACGACGGCCGCGTCCTCGGCTTCGAGGAGAAGCCGCGCTCCGAGCAGTGGATCAACGGCGGCTTCTTCTGCTTCGAGCCGGCCGCCTTCGACTACCTCTCGGCCGACAGCGTCCTCGAGCGCGAGCCGCTCGAGCGGCTCGCCGCCGACGGGGCCCTGCGCGCCTACCGCCACAGCGGGTTCTGGGAGTGCATGGACACCTACAAGGACGCCGTCCAGCTCAACGACCTCTGGGACGACGGGCGGGCGCCCTGGCGCACCTGGTGAGAAGGAACTCCCAGACGGCGGGCGAAACAGACCGCCGTGAAGTCCTCAGCCACCGCCGCGCTCACTCTGTCCGCCGAGATCCGGTCCCGCTTCGACGAGTTCTCGCGCTCGCAGAAGGACGTCGGCCAGTACATCGTCGACCACCTCGACGAGGCCTCCTTCCACACCGCGGAGGAGCTCGCGCGCCGCGCCAACACCTCTTCGTCGACCGTCGTCCGCTTCGCCCAGGCGCTCGGCTTCGAGGGCTTCCCCGAGCTCCAGTCGGCCGCCCGCGACGAGTACCGCCGGGCGCGTGAGGGCGAGCAGGGGACCGTCGACCTCGCCAACCCGCCGCTCTTCCCGATCGACCAGACCGAGTTCGAGGCCGCGCTGGCCGCCGACCACGTCAACGTCGAGGAGACAGCGCGCAAGCTCGACCGCGAGGAGGTCGCCCACTGCGTCGAGCTGATCTCGCGCGCCGACCGGCTCGTCCTCTGCGGCACCGACCAGATGGCGTTCTTCGCCAGCTACCTGCGTCACCTGCTGATGCTGCTCGACGTCCGCTGCGAGGTAGTCGCCAGCCCGAGCCAGGAGGGGCTCGCCAAGCTCGGCCGGATCGACGATCGCACCGTGCTCGTCGGCTTCTCGGCGGGTCGCCCGCATCCGCTGGTCGTGCGCGCGATGAAGCTCGCCCGCAACCGCAACGCGGCGACGATCTCGGTCTCCGACGCGACGCTCTCCGAGGTCGCCAAGCTCGCCGACCACAAGCTCTTCTACTCATCGAACAGCCCCGCGTTCGTGCGTTCGCACGCGGCGCTGCTCAGCGTCGTCCAAGCGCTCGCCTACGGGGTGTACGCGATGGATGAGTCTGCCTATTCCGACCGGATCAAGGCCTTCAAGCTGAAGTAGCTCAAGTAGTCTTGCCCTCATGAGGCAAGAGGGCACCTTCGCTGTCAAGGCCGGCCTGGCAGAGATGCTCAAGGGCGGCGTGATCATGGACGTCGTGACCGCCGAGCAGGCGCGGATCGCCGAGTCCGCCGGTGCTGCCGCCGTGATGGCGCTGGAGCGCGTGCCGGCCGACATCCGCGTCGCCGGCGGGGTCGCGCGGATGTCCGACCCGACGATGATCGAGGCGATCCAGGCGGCCGTCACGATCCCCGTGATGGCCAAGGCCCGGATCGGCCACTTCGTCGAGGCCGAGGTGCTGCAGGCGCTCGAGGTCGACTACGTCGACGAGTCCGAGGTTCTGACGCCGGCCGACGAGGCCAACCACATCGACAAGTGGGGCTTCAAGGTCCCGTTCGTCTGCGGCGCGACGAACCTCGGCGAGGCGCTGCGACGGATCGCCGAGGGCGCCGCGATGATCCGCAGCAAGGGCGATGCCGGCACCGGCAACGTCGTCGAGGCCGTCCGCCACATGCGTCAGATCGGCGGCGACATCCGCCGTCTCGGAGCGCTCGACGAGGCCGAGCTGCCGACGGCGGCCAAGGAGCTCCAGGCGCCGCTGCCGCTCGTCCGCGACGTAGCGAAGGCTGGCCGGCTGCCGGTCGTGATGTTCTCCGCCGGCGGGGTCGCCACACCGGCCGACGCCGCGCTGATGATGCGGCTCGGGGCGGAGGGCGTCTTCGTCGGCTCGGGCATATTCAAGTCCGAGGACCCCGAGCGCACGGCCGTCGCCGTGGTCGAGGCGACCACCCACTTCGAGGACGCGGAGCGGATCGCCGCCGCGTCGCGCGACCTCGGCGCGCCGATGACCGGCATCGGCATGGACGCGATCGCCGAGCAGGGCGGCCTGCTGCAAGAGCGCGGTTGGTGACCGCCCGGACCGTCGGCGTACTGGCGCTGCAGGGCGACTTCGAGGCCCACCGCAAGGTGCTCGAGGGACTGGGCGCAAATGTTCGTGAGGTGCGCACGCCGGCCGACCTCGACGGCATCGACGGTCTTGTGATCCCGGGCGGCGAGTCGACGACGATGACGCTCGGGATCGAGCGCGAGCAGCTCGCCGAGCCGCTGCGCGAGCTGGCGGCGCGCGGCGCGCCGGTGCTCGGGACGTGTGCGGGGATGATCATGCTCGACCGCGAGCATCTCGGCGTGCTCGACGTGACCACCGAGCGCAACGCCTTCGGCCGCCAGGTCCACAGTTTCGAGGCGCAGCTCGACCTCGCCGGCGTCGGCGACGGCGTCGAGGCGATCTTCATCCGTGCCCCGTGGGCGGGCGAGGTGGGGGAGGGCGTCGAGGTGCTGGCCGCCGTCGACGGCCACCCCGTCGCGGTCCGCCAGCGCGACGTGCTCGCCGTGTCCTTCCATCCCGAGCTCAACGGCGAGACGCGCCTGCACGAGTGGCTGCTCGCCCGTATCGCAGAGGCCACCACCCCGACCGGAGGAGAAGCCCAGTGAAGGACTCACGCGTGGAGGCGCTCGCGCAGATCCTCGTCCGCTACTCGACCAAGGTGCAGAAGGGCGACGTCTGCGTCATCCAGGGGACGACGACCGGCGAGCCGCTGATCCAGGCCGTCTATGAGGAGGTCCTGCGCGCCGGCGGCCTGCCCGTCATGCAGCTGACCACCGAGCAGGCTCAGGCCGCATTCTTCGAGCTGGCGAGCGACGAGCAGCTCGACTGGGTCCAGCCGCCGGCCGAGTGGACGGCCGAGCACTCCGACGTGCGGATCGTCGTCATGGCCGACGCGAACCCGCGCGCGCTGTCCGGCGTCGACCCGGCCAGGCAGGCACGGGCGCAGCGGGCGCGGCGCAAGATCATGGAGACCTCGATGCGCCGCGCCGCCGAGGGGAAGCACCGCTGGTCGCTGACGCTGTTCCCGACCCACGCCTACGCCGGTGAGGCCGGGATGTCGCTCTCCGCCTACGAGCAGTTCTTCTACGACGCCTGCCTGGCGACCGACCCCGATCCCGTCACCGCGTGGCAGCGGCAGTCCGACGAGGTGCTGCGGCTCGCCGACTGGATCGAGGGGCGCGAGGAGGTCCACGTCACCGGCCCTGGCACCGACATCACGCTCGGCGTCGCCGGGCGCCACTGGATCCCCTGCGTCGGGACGCACAACATGCCCGACGGCGAGTTCTTCACCGGTCCCGTCGAGGACTCTGTCAACGGCGAGATCGCGTTCTCGCTGCCGGCCTCCTACGGCGGTCGCGAGGTGTCCGGCGTCCGCTTCCGATTCAAGGACGGCAAGGTCATCGACGCGTCCGCCGAGCGCGGCGAGGACTTCCTGATCGAGGTGCTCGACACCGACGAGGGCTCGCGCACGCTCGGCGAGCTTGGCATCGGCACCAACTACGGGATCACCGCCGGCACCAAGGAGATCCTGCTCGACGAGAAGATCGGCGGCACGGTGCACATGGCGATCGGCGCCGCCTACCCGGAGTCGGGCGGCACCAACGAGTCCGCCGTCCACTGGGACATGATCTGCGACCTCCGCCAGGGCGGCGCGATCGTCGTCGACGGCGTCGAGCTGCAGCGCGACGGCAAATTCACCGTTTGAGAGGATTGGGGCATGGCCGGCCACTCCAAATGGGCGTCGATCAAGCACAAGAAGAAGGCGACCGACGCCAAGCGCGGCGCGCTCTTCACGAAGCTGACGCGGGCGATCACGGTCGCCGCGCGCGAGGGCGGGGGTGACCCAGACGGCAACCCAGCACTCGTGCTCGCGATCCAGAAGGCCAAGGACGCGAGCATGCCCAAGGACAACATCGAGCGCGCGATCGCCAAGGGCAGCGGCGCCGACCAGGACGCCGAGGCGTTCGAGACGGTCACCTACGAGGGCTACGGCCCCGGCGGCGTCGCGGTGCTCGTCGAGGCGCTGACCGACAACCGCAACCGCACCAGTTCCGACGTCCGCCACGCGTTCACCAAGCACGGCGGCAACCTCGGCGAGCCGGGCTCGGTCGCCTGGATCTTCGAGAAGAAGGGCCAGATCGTGGTCGACGCCGCCCGCTACGACGAGGACGACCTGATGCCCGCCATCGAGGCCGGCGCCGAGGACGTCGCGGCGGACGGCGACGTGCTCGAGGTTGTGACCGGTCCGACGGACCTCGCAGCGGTCCGCGGCGCGCTCGAGCTGGCAGGCGTCGAGATCCAGTCGGCTGAGCAGGTGATGCGCCCGACCAACCGGATCGAGGTCGACGAGGGCCAGGCCGCGACGCTGATGCGCCTGCTCGACGTGCTCGAGGAGAGCGACGACGTCCAGGCCGTCCACGCCAACTTCGACGTCGACGCCGAGATCCTGGAGCGCGTAGCCGCGGGCTGATCGAGGGAGGCGTCCGCGCCTCCGCGAAGAATCAGGCGGATGGTGGTCGTCCTCGGCATCGATCCCGGCACCGCGAACACCGGTTTCGGCGTGGTGGTCGCGCGCGGGCCGAAGCTCGGGGCGCTCGACGGGGGGACGATCGACACCGCGGCGGGAGTGCCGCTCGAGCGGCGCCTGGTTCAGATCCACGAGCGCATCCTCGAGCTGATCGCCGAGCACGAGCCCGAGGCGGTAGCGATCGAGCAGCTCTACTTCGGGCAGAACGTCCGCACGGCGCTCGCGGTCGGCCAGGCGCGCGGCGCGGTGCTGCTGGCGGCGGGGCAGGCCGGCCTGCCGTGCTTCTCCTACACGCCGCAGCAGATCAAGCAGGCGGTCTGCGGGTCCGGCGCCGCCGCCAAGGATCAGGTGCAGCGGATGGTCGGTGCCCTGCTCGAGCTCGAGGAGATCCCCAAGCCCGACCACGCCGCCGATGCGCTCGCCGTCGCGATCTGCCATGCCAATGGAGCGCCGCTGCGCGCCGCCGTCGGCTGAGGGAGGCGTCCGGCCGGCGGCGCAGAATCAGCGACTGTGATCTCGTCGCTGAGAGGAGAGGTGCTGGTCCGCCGTCCCGGCGAGGTGGTCGTCGAGGCGGCCGGCGTGGGATACAAGCTTGCGGTATCGAGCGAGACGCTCGGCAAGGTGCCGCAGGTCGGCGGCGAGGTGCTGCTGCACTCCCACCTCGTCCTACGCGACGACGGCATTCAGCTGTTCGGCTTCGCCAGCGAGATCGAGCGCGAGCTGTTCCTGATGCTGATCGGCGTCCAGAGCGTCGGGCCGAAGGTCGCCCAGGCGGTTCTCTCCGGAGGCCCGCCGCGCGAGCTGCTCGGCGCGATCGCCAACGGCGACGCGGCGCGCTTCCAGGCGGTCCCCGGGATCGGCAAGCGGACCGCCGAGCGGATCATCGTCGAGCTGCGCGAGAAGGTGGCCGGCGCGGTCGCCGACGAGATCGTGATCACGCGCGCGTCCGACGACCCGCAGAGCATCGCCCGCGAGGCGCTGCTCGGGCTCGGGTACACGCCGCCGGAGGCCGACGCGATGCTCGACGGGACCGACGGCGAGACGGCCGAGGAGCTGATCGCCGAGGCGCTCAAGGCGGTCCGATGAGCGGGATCCGCACACCTGGCGTCGAGCGCCTGCAGGATCCGGAGATCGAGGGTGGGGCGGAGGAAGAGCTCGATCGCTCGCTGCGGCCGCAGCTGCTGGCCGACTTCGTAGGCCAGGAGCAGGTCAAGGCTCAGCTCGGCGTCTTCATCGAAGCCGCTCGCGCCCGCGGCGAGGCGCTCGACCACGTGCTGCTCGCCGGTCCGCCCGGCCTCGGCAAGACCTCGCTGGCCCAGATCGTCGCGAACGAGCTCGGCGTCGGCCTCGTCGCGACCGCCGCGCCGGCGCTCGAGCGCAAGGGCGACGTCGCATCGTACCTCTCGTCGCTCGAGCCGCGCTCGGTCTTCTTCGTCGACGAGATCCACCGGCTGCCGCGCGCGCTCGAGGAGACCTTCTACCCGGCGATGGAGGATCGGAGGCTGCCGATCACCGTCGGCCAGGGGGCCGGTGCCCGCGTCGTCAACCTCGACCTGCCGCCCTTCACGCTGATCGGCGCCACGACCCGCGCCGGGTTGCTGACCACGCCGCTGCGCGACCGCTTCGGCGTGGCGCCGCGGCTCGAGCTCTACGACCCGGTCGATCTCGGCCGGATCGTGCGTCGCTCGGCGGGCATCCTCGGCGTCGAGATCGACAGCGCCGGGGCGGAGGCGATCGCGAGCCGCTCGCGCGGCACGCCGCGCGTCGCCAACCGCCTGCTCAAGCGCGTGCGCGACTACGCCGAGGTCCGCGGCGCCGGCAGGATCGACGCGGCTGTCGCGACCGAGGCGCTCGAGCTGCTCGACGTCGACCGCGCCGGGCTCGACCGGCTCGATCGCGAGATCCTGACGGCGATCTGCTCGAAGTTCGGCGGCGGGCCGGTTGGCCTTTCGACGCTCGCCGTCGCCGTCAGCGAGGAGCAGGACACGATCGAGGACGTCTACGAGCCCTACCTGCTGCAGCAGGGGCTGATCATGCGCACGCCGCGCGGCCGGGTGGCGACCCCGGCGGCCTTCGCGCACCTGGGGCTGGAGCCGCCCAGCGAAGGGGCTCGCCTCTTCTGAGGCGCCGCTAATCTCCGCCTCCCGTGCCGAACTTCATCTGTCCGAACTGCGGTAACCGCAGCGTCTCGACCGAGCGCACCGCCGGCTTCCAGAGCCGAGCGCGCGGTTGCAAGGAGTGCGGCTTCGGCTTCCTCTTCGAGCTCCTCGACGACTACTACCCGGCGCCGACCGCGGCCTTCTTCCTCTGCGACCGGGAGGGGCGCCTGATCGGCGCCGGACGTGGCGCACGCGAGCTGACCGGTCTCGGCGATCTCGACGTGATCGGCCGACCGGCGCACGAGGTTCTCGGGCTCCAGTTCGAAAACGGCAGTGACCACCTCGCCACAGCACTTGAGTGGGGCGTTAGGGTTCTCGGAAAGCCTGTCGTGGTCAATGCGGAGGGAGACCGGCCAGAGACCGCTGTGGCTGACATCTTCCCCGCTTACGACGATGATGGTGGGCTGCTGCTGGTGCTGACGCCGCGCCAGCCCGGCGGCAACGACGACTGACATGACTTCACGCAAGCGCAACCTCTCGATCATCGGCCTCGTGCTGGTCCTGCTGGCGCTGTCCGGCTATGTGATCACCAGCAAGCCGACGGTGCTAGGGCTCGACCTGCGCGGCGGCGTCGAGCTCGTCTATGAGGGGCGCCCGACGCCGCAGGTCCCGGAGGTCACCGCACAGGCGATCGACGACGCGATCGAGACGATCCGCAAGCGCACCGACGCGCTCGGCGTCTCGGAGCCGGAGATCCAGCGGGCCGGCGAGAACCAGATCTCGATCGGCTTGCCTGACGTCGAGAACGCCGATCGGGCGATCGAGCAGGTCGGGACCACCGCGCAGCTGCAGTTCTACGACTGGGAGCCGAACATCCTCGGCAACCAGGGGCCCGACGCGCCGTTCGCCGGGCGCACGTCGCTCTACGACGCGGTCGAGGTCGCAGCCGAGCAGAAGCCGCGTGCGGAGCCGACCGACATCCCGCCCGACGGGGTCGAGGAGGCGGTCGAGCAGCGCTTCGACGGCGACCGGAAGCAGATCCAGCGCTACTACGACCGGCGCAACGACAGCCACAGCGGCCGCTACTACCTGTTCGGTCCGGACAAGGACCTGATCGCCGGCCCCGACTCCACCTGCAAGGAGCTGCTCTCCGACTACGAGGGCGTCGAGCGCGGCCCCGAGCGACGACCCGCGCAGATCCCCAAGGGCAGCGAGTGCCGCGAGGAGCTCGCGGCGATCCCGGTCGGCGACCACCAGGGCGGCGCCGAGGAGTCGACGGCGACCCCGAGCAGCGGCTTCCCAGCCGGATCCGAGGTCCTCGAGGTGCCGCGTGGCGTCGTCGTGGTAGAGGCGACGCGTGCGCCCAACCAGCCCGAGGACGTCCAGAACTACTTCGTCATCGAGGACGACTCGGAGCTCTCCGGCGCCGACATCAAGAACCCTGAGCAGAACACCGATCAGCGCACCAACGAGCCGATCGTCACGATGGAGTTCAGCGACGACGGCCGCGAGGCCTTCGCCGCGGTCACCAAGCGGATCGCCCAGCGCGGCTCGGAGATCATCGTCCCGCCCGGCACCGACCGCGAGCAGACGCTGCAGCGCTTCGCGATCACGCTCGATGACGAGATCGTCTCGCTGGCGACGATCGACTACCGCGAGAACCCGGAGGGCATCGACGGGCGCACCGGCGCCCAAATCAACGGGATCGGGAGCCTGCAGGAGACGCAGGACCTCGCTGAGAGCCTGCGCATCGGCGCGCTGCCGATTGAGCTGAAGCTCGTCTCGCAGACCCAGGTCTCGGCGACGCTCGGTCAGCAGGCGCTCGATCAGGGGCTCTTGGCCGGCGGCGCGGGACTGGTGCTGACGCTGCTCTTCCTGATCACGTTCTACCGCGTCCTCGGCGTGGTAGCGGCCGTCACGCTGGTCATCTACGCGATCTTCCTGTTCGCGCTGGTCAAGCTGATCCCAATCACGATGACGCTGCCGGGGATCGCCGGCACGATCCTCACGCTCGCGGTCGCGGCTGACGCGAACATCGTCATCTTCGAGCGAATCAAGGAGGAGGCGCGCGCGGGCTCGTCGATACCCGCGGCGATCTCCAACGGCTACCAGAAGGCGCTGCGCACGATCATCGACGCGAACGTCGTCACGATCGGCGTCGCGTTCATCCTCTTTACGCTCGCCACCTCAGGCGTCAAGGGCTTCGCCTTCACGATGGGCGTCGGCACGATCGTCTCGCTGTTCACGGCGGTGCTCGCTACCTCGGCGATCCTCGGCGCCATGAGCCGCACGAAGCTGATCGGCTCGCGCTTCGCGCTCGGCGTCGGCAAGGACGACCGCGAGGGCCCGCGCTGGCACTGGGACTTCGTCGGCAAGTCGAAGTGGTTCTTCTCCGGCTCCGGGTTGATCCTCGTCGTCGGCGCGCTCGCGATCGCCGGCATCGGGCTGAAGTTCGGCATCGACTTCGAGTCCGGCACCCGGATGAAGACGCCGGTTGCCCAGGAGGCGAGCGTCGAGGACATCCGCGACGCGCTCGCGCCGATCGGCTACGAGGACGCCGAGATCCAGGAGGTCGACGAGCCCGAGCTGGGCGCGCATGTCTTCCAGATCTCCACCGAGACGCTCAGCGGTCCCGAGGTCAGCGAGGTGCGCGAGACGCTCGACGGCGAGTTCGGAGTCGAGCGGGCGGACTTCTCGGTCAACTCGATCGGGCCGACCTTCGGCGCCCAGGTCGCGCGTACCGCGCTGATCGCCGTCATCGCATCGCTGCTGCTGATCTCGATCTACATGGCGCTGCGCTTCGAGGCGAAGTTCGTCGTCCCGGTCCTGATCGCGATCGCCCACGACATCCTGATCACCGGCGGCGTGTACGCCCTGCTCGGCCGGGAGGTGACCACGTCGACCGTCGCGGCGTTGCTGACGATCTTGGGCTACTCCCTCTACGACACGATCATCGTGTTCGACCGCATCCGCGAGAACGTCCCACGGATGCCGCGCGCGACCTTCTCCCAGATCGTCAACCGATCGATGTCCGAGGTGCTGACGCGCTCGCTCGCGACCAGCTTCTCGACGTTGATGCCGGTTGGCGCGCTGATGTTCTTCGGCGGCGAGACGCTGCAGGACTTCGCCTTCGCGCTGCTGGTCGGCGTCGCCTCCGGCGCCTACTCGTCGATCTTCATCGCGGCGCCCGTGCTGACGCTCTGGAAGGAGCGTGAGCCCGTCTACGTGCGCCGGCGCAAGATCATCCTCGAGGAGAACGACGGCGTCGTCCCGCCGTTCCCGTCGGGCGTGATCGGCGACGACGACGGTGCCGCGGGCGCTCCCGCGCGCCGCAAGCCGCCGCGCCGCGCGCCCGTGCCGAC
>DATABV010000077.1:0-5866 GCA_036259395.1 Thermoleophilaceae bacterium
CTGCCGCCATTGCGAAGGCGAGCTCTTGGAACGGGCGGATCGGAACCAACGCGAGCAGGGCGAACGATCCCGCGAGGACGAGCCCGGCGATCGTTATCGGGGTCGCCGCGCGCGCTCCCGCGACCCTGACGGCCTCGCGCAACGGCCGCTCGCGCGCCTCGTCCCAGATCCGCCCGACGAGGAAGACGTTGTAGTCGGACCCGAGCGACACGAGCAGAACCGCCGCGGCGAACGGCACGAAGTAGGTGATCTCGCCGTGGCCGAGCAGGACTTGGAACACGTAGCCGGTCAGCCCCAGCGAGGCGGCGAGCGCGAGCACGCTCGCGCCGACGAGGTACAGCGGCGCGACCAGCGCACGCAAGAAGCCGGCGAGGATGATCAGCAGGACGGCGATCGCGACCGGCGCGACGCGAGCGAGATCGTCGACCGTCTTGTCGATCGTCTCGGTCACCAGTGCGGTGTCTCCGGCCACGGAGACGGTCGCGCCGTTCAAGCCGGCCTCGCGCAAGAGCGACGGCAGCCGGGCGCGCAGCGCACGCAACCGCTGCACCGCGCGTCCGCCGAGCGGGTCGGTACCAAGGACGACGAAGAAGCGGGCCGCGTCGCCCGTCTCGGACAGAACGGCGCCGAACGCCCGCTCGGCCGGCTGGTCGGCGGGCCCGACGACCTCGGCCACGCCGCGACGCTGCGCAAGCAGGGCCTGGAACCGGCTCAGCGCACGTCGTCGGCCCGCGACGCCGTCGCCCTCCACGATCACGACGGTCGGCGAGAGGATTCCCGGCGCGAACCCTTGGCTTGCCTGTCGGTAGCCCTCGCGCGCGTCGGCGTCCGCGGGGAGCCCGCGGATGAGCGGATTGCCGAGGTCGATCGTGGTGAGCCCGGACGCGGCGACCAGCAGGAAGGCGCCACAGGCGAGCGCGACCAGTCGTGGGCGGCGAGTCGCGATCTCCAGCGCCCGCGACCGCCGCGGCCGGCGGTCCGCCGCGCCCGGCTTCTCCTCCGCGGCCTCCGCGCTCGACACCTCGACGCCGGGGCGCCGCGGCCAGAACACGGCGCTGCCGCCGATTGCGAGCAGCGCTGGGATCAGCGTTATCGCCACGAGCAGGCCGATGAGCACCGCCAGCGCCACTCCCGGACCGAACGCCTCGAGGAACCCGAGCTTGGCGGCGACCAGCGACGCGCTCGCCGCGACGACGGTCAGTCCGGCCGTCACGATGATCGGAAGCAGCTCGGCGGTCCCGCGCACGGTCGCGGTGCGCGCGTCCTCGCCGTCGGCGATCCGGCTGCGGACGCGCGACAGGAAGAAGATCGAGTAGTCGGTCACCACGCCGAACAGCAGCACCACGATCACCGGCTCGACCTCGCTCGGCACCGAGATCCCCAGCTTCTGGCCGATCCAGGCGATCAGCCGGATCGAGACGACGTAGGAGATCCCGACAGCGGTGAGCGTCACGAGCGGCGCCCCGAGCGCGCGGAAGTGCAGCGCCACGACGAGGGCTACCAGCAGCACGGTCGCGAGCTCGACGAGCGGCAGCGACTCCGAGATCAGCTCCGACTGCTGACTCCGCGCGGCGATCGCGCCGGTGACGCCCGCGAAACCGTCGAACCGGGGCTCGATCCGCCGCTCGACAAGGCGCTCGGCCAGGATCTGACGGTCCTCGCGTCCGACCTCGGGCTGGAAGAAGAGGTAGGTGATCGCCGTCGTCGACCGCTCACGCGCGAGGTCCGAGTGGCCGACGGCGTTCGTGAGCGGCAACGCTCCGGCGACGCGCCGCAACGGACGGTCCTGGCCGCGGTTGATCGCCAGGGCGCGAGCCGCGATGCGCGCCTCCTCCGCGACCCCGAGCCCATCGGCGTCGCGCTGGACGACGATCGTCCGGCTCAGGAGCGGAAAGCGGAAGAGCTCGCTGGACCGCAGCTCCGCGTCGACGGCGTCGGAGTTCCGTGGGACGAGGTCTCCCAGCGCCCCGACCTGCGCCTCGCGGATCGTCGGCAGCTGCGTGACGACGACGGCGGCGGCCGCGATCCAGAACGCGAGGACGACCCAGCGGAGCCGGACGACCGCGGACGCGAACCGCGTCGACACCTCCCGGTCAGCCCGCCGATCGGCCCGCGCGACCGCGGGCCTCGTCGACGAGCGTCTGCTCCCTGCGAAGCTGCAGATAGATCCCGAGGACCGCGATCGGCGGGATGCCGCCGATCGCGATCGCGAGCAGGATGCTCAGCGTGTCGATGCTGTCGCGCGTCGAGCGGCCGCTGTCCGCCGCGCTCTGGCCGGCCGCCTCGATCCGCTGCGCCGGCTCGGCCACTCGATCTCCTACGAGCGGCAGATCCGAGAGGCTTCCCAATGCCTCTCCCGACTCGCGAACCGCCACCCCGGTCTCGGTGACGGTCTCGCTCAGGTCCCGCAGGCCGCGCACCTCGCTGGCGACCTGATACGCGAGTGCCAGCCACCCGACGACCCAGAGCGCGAGCAGCAGATCGAGAAACGGGTGGCGCGGGCGACGCATGCCGAAGACATGCCCGCGCCCGCGGCCCGGCAACCGCGCCCCGGCGCTCTCCGCCGGCGGAGCCGTCCAGGCGCGGCTACGTAGCCGCCGGCGCCGGCCGCTCCGCGACCTGGTCCCCAGGCCCCGAGTTCTGCTCCCACCACCTGTTGATGGCCTCGATCGCAGGACGCATGATCAGGTTCTTCTGAAAGTTCTCGGTGTCGTTGACGTTCGGCAGCGGCTCGCTCGGGACAGGGACGTCGAGCAGCTCGCAGAGCGGCTCCCAGCCGTCCGCGGGGTTCCAGACCAGCAGACGGTCGGAGGGAACCGTGTCGATGACCTCCTGGTTCCAGCGCTCCATCCCGGCCGCCATCTCCTCGGCGTCGCCCCTGCTGCCGACCATGATGTCCGCCTTCGTCCACATGTCGTTGAGGAGGTCGAGCCACGAGGCATAGAGCGGGTCGACGTGGTACTGCGCCATCGCCAGGTGGTGCATGAGGTTGTCGCCGAACCAGATCGCAGCGATCGTGTTGTGCATGCTCTCGACCCAGCTCTCGGCGGAGCGGACGCTCAGGAGCACCTTGGCGTCTGGGTAGACGTCAATCAGCTCGCGCCAGTGGTACGACCCGGGCCAGTCGACGATCGACTCCTTGCCGGCGAAGAGCTCGTCCCAGTCCCCGTTGCCCTCGAAGGCCTTGCGCCACTGCGGGATGCTGGTCGCGGGGTCGGCCATCATGTCGCGCATGTGGTAGCAGGGCAGCCCGAGCATCTCGAGCGCAACCAGCTGGGTTGTCGTTGCAGTCCGCGGCAAGCCCGCGCCGATCAGCTTCATGCGTGTCTCCTCCTGGTGGGTGGGAAGCCGCCGCATCCTATGACGCTGGCGACGACCCCAGGGGGCCAAGGCAGGGGTCCCGAGCGATCCCGCCGATCTGCCGCGCTCCTGGCTAGGTGTCGCCCACGCCGCAGTAGCCGGGCACGAGCCCCGAGTCGGGCTGGACCATCTTCGGCTGCCGGACCGTCCACCTGGCGCGCTCGAACAGCCACGGGCGGACGAGCCCAGCCGGCGTCGGCTGGCCGGGACCGACCGAGGTGTCAGGCGAGGCGAACAGCAGCCTGGCGAGGCCCGGGGTCACCGTCTCGGAGCTCCTGTCGGAGAACTTGCCGCTCAGCATCCCGAACATCGCCGAAGCCGTCTGCTGCGTTCCGTTCATGCCGTCGAACGGGAAGAAGACCGACGCCGGCGGCGCCTTCTGCCACGGGCGCCACTCCGCCGGCGCGCGGCTGTAGACGCACCAAGCCTGCCCCGGCTGGTCGAGCGGCACGCCGGGGACCTTGATGAGGTCGAAGGCCGACGGCAGGATCGCCGTCCACAGCCACTGCTTGACGCCCAGCTCGAGCGTCGAGATCTGCTCGTCGATCCCGGCGCCGTTCACCCCCCACGCGCTCTCGGCGTCGGTGGCCGCCGTCGAGAGCTTGCCGTAGTCGGACACGAGCACGTCCTGGAAGAGGCCGAGGGCGCCCGACATCGCCTGCAGCCGCCCCTCGATCTCGCCTCCCATCTTGTCGGCCGTCGTCTGGATGTCCCAGTCCGGCGACAGCTGGGCGTCCTGCTCGGTGAGCACCGACGCCAGGTCGAGCACCGACGCGATCGGCCCGAGCGCCTCGCCAACGACCGGCACCTCGGCGCCCACGTAGAGGATCGACGACGCGAGCTCGAGGTCGCCGCTCAGCGCGCTTCCGGGCTTCGGCGGCAGCGCGGCGACGAGCTGTCCGGCGATCTCGGACGAGTCGACGGCCGGCGCGATCTCGGCCGTCCCGAATGGCTTCTGGAGCGACGTGACCAGCGCCCGGACGTCGCCGACGTAGTCGAGCTCGGTGTCGAGCTGCGCGACGACGGCGTCGAACTCCGGCTTGCTGAAGTCCGACGTGCCGGACGGGTAGGCGATGCGGTCGAGCTGGCGGTCGAGCGCATCCACGTCGATGCTCTCGTTGCAGTAGGACGAGCGGAAGTCCGGCTTCGGCGGCTGATAGCAGGAGCCGGGGCCCGACAGGAGCCCGAGCTGCGTCGCGAGGTAGGAGGTCGCGGCGATCTTGCCGGGCGTGTCGGTCTGCGGCCAGGCGGTCGGCGGCTGGTAGACGACCTCGGCCAGGCCGTAGTCGGGGGTGCCGACCGGGTCTGCGAGGGGCGCGTAGAGCGCCCGGTCGCCGCGCCGGCGCAGGACGCCCTGGAGGTCGCCGTGGCCGCCGCCCTGCCACTGCGAGCTCGCCTCGGCGGCCGCGACGGGGTTCACGAAGGTGCCGGGCGGCGGCGGGTTGCCGACGAGCGCGTAGTCGCCGCTGCCGTCGAGGCCGAGGAACATCCACGGAGTGCCGCCGAGCTGCTCGAGCGTCACCGCCAGCTGCCAGGCGACATTCGAGCTCGGGCGCGGGTGGCCGATGCTCTGGACGAGGGTGGTCGTCCCCGGCTGCTTCAGGGCCGCAGTCGCCAGCTGGTTCATCGACTGCTCCTGCTGGCGATCGGTGGCCGCGTCGCCGGTGTTGGTCGCGAAGACGGTCGGGGTGCCGAGCTGCGGCCGTTGGGCCGCGTCGATGACGAGCACGTGGAAGCCCGCGCTGGCGCCCGCGGGCAACGCGCCGGGGTAGGTCGCCTCGCCGACGCGCATCGTGTTCGTGGTCGGCGTCGCGGACGCCTGCGTGTCGAAGGCGACACGATCCGGCGATACGAGCCGGTACGAGGGGCCGGCGCCGTCGAGCGGCACGCTCTGCTGGAGGTAGCCGGTCAGCTGTCCCGGCGCGCCGCCGGCGGCGACGACGAGGCCCCTGTTCTGCGCGATCGTGCCGGCGCTCTGGCCCGGCCGCTGGACGACCGTGAAGCCGGTGCTCGGATACGCGGGGTCGTCCGCGCAGCAGCCAGGCATTCCGGCCAGCACCATCAGCACGTCGCGTCCCGACACCTGGTAGCGCATCGTCTGCTCGATCGCCCACGCCTGGACCGGCAGACCGGTGGGCACCGTGGTGAACGACAGGTCCTCGAGCGTCTCCGCGTCGAGGACGAGCAGCGCCGCCCTCCCGGCGGGAAGCGGGTAGAAGCTGGTGCCGACGCGGATTCCGGTCTTGCCGTCCTGCTGGGCGCGCGAGTCGAACACCGCGCCGAGCGCCGACGCGTTCGGCGCCACGTCGAGCGAGACGATCTCGGTGACGCAGCCGGGAGCCGCCCTGCGCGGCGGGGGCGTCGCGACGGGCCGGCTGCGGGCCGACGGCGTGACGGTCTCCAGACTCGCCGGCGCCGGCAGCATGCCGATCGGCGTCGAGGCGGCGGGCAGGCCGACGGGGGCGGCGGGCGGAGCCGTCGTCGCCGCCGGCTGCGCCGCGGCGCG